>NZ_CP040272.1:2400000-2765000 GCF_013393905.1 Nostoc sp. C052 | reverse complement strand
GGTTTTTTCCCCACCACAACAAACCTCCTCTTCAGGAATTAAAGATGATTAAGATGCTATAGACTCACAACTATTTAGGATTAGAATTACCAAAAGCCCTCATAGCTAAGTCTTGTGCTTGTTTTAATGCAGTTTGCAATTGAGCAGAAATACTTTCTATTTGCTCAGACTGTTTCTTAATTGTTTCTTCCAGAGATTGAATTTTTTGTTCATAGCTCTGTTTGTTAGATTCCCATTCTCTTTCAAATAAATCAGCCTCAATTTTAGCTTTTTGGCTTGTTTCTTTAATTGCTTCTTCTCTAGCTTTTTTAACGGCTTCTTCCAATTCGTTAGGAAATGTAGTTACTTTTTGTGCATAATCTGCAAAGAGTGGTTGGCGTTCAGCAAATATTTTTTCTCGTTCTGCCCAATCTTTCTCTTTCTTTTGAGAATTTTCTTGTATTTCCCTTTGTTGTTGGCGCTTTATCGCTTCGTAGCTGTCTCTATTGAGTTTACGAGTAGTTTCTAACTTATATTGAGATTCTTCTTGTTCTTGCTGGCGATCTTTGGCTAATAACTCATTATATGCTTGGAGCTTTTCTTCATACTCTGCTTGCTCTTTTTGCCATTCTTTTCGCCTAATTGTAATTTCTTTCTCTAGAGCTTCCCTTTTACTAATAGTATCTTGTTCGAGGATTTTTAATTTTTCTTGGTGTTCTTGACTTAAAACGTCTAGAGTATCTGCAACAACTCTGATCTGTTGTAGTTCTTGTAGGCGTTGAGTTTCAATTTCTATAGCTCGGTTTAATTCATCTAACTTAGAATTTTCTTGAGCTAATTTTTCAGATAATGCGTTAAGAATACTGCCAAACTCCAATTGTAAATCAGCTAAACCTTTGACAATACTATCAACTGTATATGCAGAAGCCGCTTGCAGAATCTCTTGACTTTTTGCCTTTTCTGCTTCCTCTTGTTTGGTTGCTATTTTAGATTCCAGCTTTTTTCTTTGGATAATAATTTGTTGAAATGCTTGCATTAGTTGTTGTTTGCTGTCCTTGACTCCAACTGTAGTCATCTTTCAACTCCCTTCAATAGGCAAATGATTTATTGGGTAGCAAGCCATACCAATGACTACCCTATGCAGACATCAGAGTAGCCTTTGAATCAACATTTTTAACGCAGTGGAAATACTGAAATGATCCACATCCGACACTTAAGTGGGTACGAATTTTCCACAGATGTGTCCTTCTGTTTTTCAGGTATAGTTTTCCCTTTGAGGTTTAATAGTACTTTTGTACTAAAATAAATATACCTAAGCGAATCTCCTCTTGTCAAGACAAATTATTAGAAGCTTGTAGCCATAGTGATTGACGATTAGGAGACTGCTGTGGTGTATGTTACTTTTTGTAAAGAAAATCTAAAAGAATTAACCTTAGCAGCAGCGCGGTTACAGTAAGGCGGGATAATAGATTCAATTAATCCTAATTGATACAAGCACAGTCCTAGACTTTTGTGATATCAATGTACACCACTGAATCGACCAAATATTCTGCTAGAACGGACATTGGACAAACCAGCCGTATTCTAGTAGTAGAAGATGAAGAATTAATCCAGGAAATGCTAGCTGTAGCTCTGGAAGAAGAAGGTTATGGGGTGATAACTGCCCCTGATGGGCGGTCTGCTATCGAGTATCTCAAAAGTTTTGAAACCAATTCAGGGGAACTTCCCTTCGATCTGGTTATTCTTGATTTGATGCTACCTCAAATCAATGGGCTAGATATTTGCCGTTTGCTGCGTCATCAAGGCAACCCAGTACCCATTTTAATGCTTAGTGCTAAGGGTAGTGAAACTGACCGGGTTTTGGGGTTAGAGGTGGGCGCTGATGACTATCTGACCAAACCCTTTAGTATGCGGGAATTAGTGGCTCGTTGTCGGGCTTTACTCCGCCGCCAACGCCTAAGTAATTTACCCCAAATACCAGTATTAAAATTTAAGGATGTCTCCTTGAATCCCCAAGAATGTCGCGTACTGGTTCGCGGTCAAGAAGTCAGTCTTTCTCCCAAAGAGTTCCGCTTGCTGGAACTGTTTATGAGTTACGCCCGTCGGGTATGGTCACGCGAACAATTGCTCGATCAGGTTTGGGGGCCGGATTTCGTCGGCGATAGTAAAACTGTAGACGTTCACATTCGGTGGTTGCGCGAAAAATTAGAGCAAGACCCTAGCCATCCCGAATATATTGTGACTGTACGAGGTTTTGGCTATAGGTTTGGATAATTAGTGGCGATAGTTGTTAGTTTTTAGTAGTCAGCAAGAAACTAACAACTCAAATGCTTTTATTGGGATTTTTTCTGGGTTTAGCGGTAGGCATTGGGTTTTGGGTTTGGCAACAGGTTCAACTTAACCGCTACCTGGGGCGCTTACTCCGACCGTTAACCTCCCATTCTTACAAGATGGGACTGCTGTTGATTCCTGGGTTGCGGCAAGAAATAGCGATGGTGAAGCAGCAGCGGCAAGATTTGCAGCAGTCGTTGCAAACTTACCAAGACCTGCTAGATTTTGCACCAGTGGGATATTTGCAAGTGGATGAGGAAAATCAACTGCTGTGGTGCAATCGACAGGCGCAGGAAATTTTGTATCTCCAAAGATGGCAACCAGAACAGGTGCGCTTATTATTGGAGTTGGTACGGTCTTATGAACTCGACCATTTAATTGAGCAAACTCGTGATTTGCAAAAACCACAGACGGGAGAATGGATATTTCATCCATCTTGTGATGATGCAGCAGAGATGGCAACAATCAAATCTCTGGCTTTGCGGGCTTCTAGCTTGCCTTTACCCAATGGACAAGTGGGAGTCTTTTTAGAAAATCGTCAACCGCTATTAGATATAAATCAAGTACGCGATCGCTCTTTTTCTGATCTAGCACACGAACTGAGAACGCCGCTAACTTCGATTCGGTTAGTTGTAGAAACTTTACAAAACCGCTTAGAACCACCTTTAAATCGTTGGGTTAACCGTTTGATGCAAGAAGTTGATCGGCTGATTAACTTAGTGCAAAGCTGGTTAGACCTTACCCAAATGGAAGCAAACCCAAATATCCAATTGCAAGCCAAAGCTGTAGAATTGCGATCGCTCATTACATCTGTTTGGGAAACACTAGAACCTTTGGCACAGCGTCAACATCTGTCTTTTTCTTATTCTGGCCCTGAAAATATTTGGATTAAGGCAGATAGAGCCAGGATTTACCAGGTTTTTCTCAACTTGCTAGACAACAGCATTAAGTACAGTCCTCCTGATACAAGCATTCACGTCCAAGCAAAAATCCGCTCAATAGATAATAATGAGAGCGATACTGTTTCCCCAATCCTGGAAATAAATCTAATTGATTCTGGAGTCGGATTTTCCGAAACAGATTTACCCCATATTTTTGAGCGATTTTATCGAGGAGATAAAGCCCGAACCCATTCTCCCCAAGATAGTAACTCCATCGGGGCGATCGTTGGCAATGGATTAGGATTAGCGATCGTTGAGCAAATTCTCATCGCCCACGGTGGTTCAATCAAAGCAATGAACCATCCAGAAACCGGTGGTGCGTGGATGCAGCTGCAATTTCCTGAAGTTATGGCAAACTCCCTAAGCCAAGACTATAGTTAGTAATATCTTCACCTTTGAGACAACAAGTGTGAAAGCTGTCGATTATAGTCCCAATCCTCAAAGACCACAACTCGCACGCGCCATTAGGCGCTTAGAACGGGATGTATTACGTATGGGTGCCTTGGTAGAACAATCGTTTCGCCTCAGCCACCAAGCGTTATTTGCTCGTAACTTAACAGCAGCAGAAGAACTTCCCCGATTAGATAAAAAAATCGATCGTTTTTATCGTCAAATCGAGTCAGACTGTACGGCGATTATGACGCTGCAAGCGCCTACGGCTCCAGATTTGCGCTGTTTAAGTGCCTTTATGCAGTTGGTGCGAGATTTAGAGCGCATTGGCGATTATGCTGAAGATTTGGCTGAGATTGCGATTAAAATTTTTCCTTATGCGCCTCATACATCTTTGCCAGAAATTGAAGCTATGTCCCTTCATGCTCAGGCGATGCTAGCAACTAGTTTAAAGGCCTTGGGAGATTTCGATGAAGCTGGTGGACGCCGTTTAAAGCACCTAGATGATACTGTAGATGATGCTTATGATCGCGTTTATCAGACTTTAGCCCAACAACGAGATGTGCCTGGTGTTGTCGAGCCAATTGTACTACTAGCACTAGCAATTCGTTGTCTGGAACGTATGGCAGATCATGCCACTAATATTGGGCAGAGGGTAGCATATATTGTCACCGGTCAACGTTCTTAATTGACGTGCCGCCCAGAACCCCGACTTCTTCAATAAGTCGGGGTTCTGAATCCAGGGCGTGGTCTATTTACCTGAAAATAGCTGTAAAAAAAATAAGTTAACTAAATATTTTACTAAAAGCTTACCTTTTCTTAAACTTACACAATTAAAGTAATAAAGAAATAGCTAACTAATCCTGATCGATCTCACTGATAGATACCCAAAATAAGAAGTTGTTGATATCAAAAAATTTGTATTTACTTCCTAGCTCTAATTGAGAAGAATAAACTTTCAGATATACAGGTAGATTTTGATGCAAATTATTAGAGTTTCTTAATCATTAGAAGTAGCAAGATTCCCTGATAATTTTGAATTTACGGTTAATTATGTATTCCACAAGTTCTACTTCAAACTCTTCTACCGTGTCACATAGTTCTGCATTCAGCGAACAATTACCCCAGCAGATATTTGCACGTCGGGAAGTAATTCCACCTCAAAATGATGTACTTTGGCGTATTGAGCATGGTGCAGTTCGTACCTTAACGTGGAGTGAAGACGGAACATTCATCACTCTCGGTTATTGGGGACTAGGGGATGTGATTGGCTATCCTTTGTCTAGGGTCAAGCCCTACCAGATTGAATGCCTCACTGGCGTGGAAGTAAGCATTGTGCCACCTCATCTGTGGTATCAAGATATTAATGCCTTGTTGTCTCACATTCAACAGGCAGAGGATCTACTAAGTATTGTGCATCGAAAACCAATTTCGCTACGTCTATGGCAGTTTTTAGTATGGTTAAGTGAAAAATTTGGACGTGATATAGATAAGGGCAAATTAATTGATCTAAATGTTACCCATCAAGATATTGCTGAAGTGTTAAATACTACGCGAGTAACAGTTACCCGACTCTTACAACAGCTTGAGGAAGAAGGAACAGTCTTACGTCACAAACGCCGCATTATTTTGCGCTTACCAAATAAATTCATTAAAAATTATAGTTCAGCACTATATTAAATGACTTGTATTTCTCACAAGATAAATGTATAATCGTGCTTGTGATTGTGTGTAAAAATCCTGAAAGTAAAGTGCTTTAAGCATTTTATCGTGATTGGATTAGTAGGTGTGAGTGAGAGTAAATAACATGACAAAACGATTCTGGAATCTTTTTAAGGTTAGTCCGGTTGTTCTAGCTGCTGCATTTTTCGCGGCGAATAGTGCTTTAGCTGCTGAAGTCAACGAAACAAATGTTTCCCAGTTATCTGAAGCTCAAGAGTCTAACAATATTGATCAAGTAACATCAGTTTCGCAATTTTCGGACGTACAGCCCACAGATTGGGCATTCCAAGCTTTGCAATCCTTGGTTGAGCGCTACGGCTGTATTGCAGGTTATCCCAACAGTACTTATCGTGGAAACCGTGCTTTGACCCGTTACGAATTTGCCGCAGGTTTAAATGCCTGTTTAGACCGGGTTAACGAACTGATTGCTACAGCTACAGCCGATTTGGTCAGCAAACAAGATTTAGCCACTTTACAGCGCTTACAAGAAGAATATTCTGCTGAACTAGCAACTCTGCGCGGTCGTGTCGATGGTTTAGAAGCCCGCACTTCTGAGTTAGAAGCTAATCAGTTCTCTACTACCACCAAGTTGGTTGGGGAAGCAATTTTCAACATATCTGAGCCTTTTGGTGGTAACAGAGCAGTTGCTTCTAATGCTGTTGGTGCCGGTCCCAAATTGGATTCCAACACGACTTTTGGGGATCGAGTTCGTTTGAACTTGTACACCAGTTTCACTGGTAAAGACCAGTTGCAAACTCGGTTAACTGCTGGGAATATCATCAATAATAATGCTACTGGTAATACTGGCGCGACTGGTACTAACATGACCCGCTTGGGCTATGACGTGACTACCGCAGACAACAGCGTTAGCATAGATAAACTCAACTATGCTTTCAACTTTAAAGACTCAGTGCGCGTCAAAGTTGATGCTACTGGTGGTGAGTTATACGAAAACGTTGATGTTTTTAATCCTGACTTTAAGAGCAGTGGTACAGGTGCTCTTTCTCGTTACGGACGTTTTAGCCCCATCTATCGTCAAGGTCAGAATGGCGCTGGTTTGACTGTTACTTTGAATCCTAACGGCCCTATTAGCCTTACTGGTGCTTATTTAGCACCTTCTACTGGTAATGGTCTCTTTGGTGCTAATAATCCCGCCACTAATAACGGGCTGTTCAATGGTGATAATACTATCTTCGGACAGTTATCTTTCAAGCCCAACAAAGCCTTAAATATTGGTCTGACTTACGCCCATAGCTACCTAGCTGGGAATGCTGCTAACAGCTTCTTCCAAAGTACAGGTAGCGGTTTTGCCAATAGCCCCTTTGGAGCTGTGGCTGGTATTCGCGCTGAATCAAACAATTACGGTGTAGAAGCTACGTTCCTATTTAGCCCTAAGTTGGCTCTTAGTGGTTGGGGAGGTTACACAACTATATCTACTCTTGCTGGTGCACCTAGAGATGCAGAGGTTTGGTACTACGGTGCAACACTTGCTTTGAGAGACTTTGGCAAAGAAGGCAACGTTTTAGGTATTATCTTTGGTCAACCACCCAAAGTTACTGGTGGTAACGTAAAAACAGGTAGTCCTCTTGACTCTGGTACCTCTTATCACTTAGAGGGTCTTTACAAATACAAGGTTTCCGACAATATTCAAGTCACTCCTGGTTTGTTGGTAATTTTTAATCCAGAGAACAACAACAATAACGACACTGAATATGTAGGTACTCTACGTACTACCTTCACCTTCTAAAATTGGTGATGATTAGATAAACAAAAGCCCACCTCAAGGTGGGCTTTTGTTTAGGAAGAAAATTAGCTATGTTAGCTATGTGGGATTAGAATCTGGCTGATTTGATATATCTTTTGGGGGGCGATCGCTACTCCAAGCCCACCACACAGAACCACAGTGACAGTAGTAGAACTCTTGCCATTTGCGACGACGGTCTTCTGTAAGTACAGGCGATCGCCGATTTAGCCAAACTTTTTCAGCTTCTAGGCTACTTGAGTGACAGTTAGGACAGCAAAAATCGTATGCATGTACTGCCTGATTTGTCCATTCAGGTGGGAGGGGAGCAAAAGCATCCATGTAGTTACAAGTGTAGTCTCAATAGCGATCCAAAACTTTAAGGTTTTGAATTGGGCGGCAAACAAATACTATAAAACTCCGCCACACGATCAAACTGCTTAATCAATATTTTTATAGCTCGATCTGAATCTATTCAAGATTGCGATCGCATCTCACAAATCAAAGGTTAACACGAAAAGTTTATTTTTTACTAAAAGAAAATATTAAAGGTTGGCATTTGCTGCGATTGTATATTCGTGGTGAATGTTTAGGGTCATTGGTTAAATCTTTGGGCGATCTGGTTTGGGAAACTATTGAATCTTCATACGAGCAATTTCTAGATTCTAAAACACAGACAGTTCGTGTCGCAACACCACAGGAATTTGTAGGGCGACGACGGGAACTTCAGCGATGTCTTAAAGCACTCCGAACGCCTAATACTTTAGGAGTGCTCGTTTGTGGTTTAGGGGGAATCGGCAAGAGTACAGTGGCAGTACGGTTACTAGAGTGGTTAATTGGATATGAGCAGATTTTTATCTATCGTGGATTTGATGAGGATAAGTTGCTACGTCTGCTTGCTGAACAATGTATCTCAGAAACTGGTTTAGAAATTCTGCAAGGCAAGCTGCCTTTAATGCAGCGTCTAACTAAATTTCTACAGCAAGGATTGAATAAACCAGAACAAAGATTTGTCTTTGTACTAGATGATTTTGAGGCGAATTTAGAGCTAAGAGCAGATAGACTACAAGTATTAAAGGCAGATGTTGTTGAAGTATTAATGTATTTACTAAGGGCGATCATTAGATCTCGCCTTCCTCATCGTGTAATCATTACTTGTCGCTATGACTTAGTTTTACCCGAAGAAAACCATCGTTTATATCGTGAGTCACTGACGACATTAAAAGGAGTAGATTTACGCAAAAAATATGATCGGCTCACGTCATTTAGTGGCAAGATTGACATTGATTCAGATCTAAAATAAAGGGCTAAACAATTGGCTGATGGCAACCCTCGTCTGCTTGAGTGGTTAGACAAAATCTTGCAGGTTGAAGACTTAGAACATGATAAAATCTTACAAGAGATGGGAAAGGTAGAGCAGAAATTTCGTGAAGATGTTGTAGCAGAAGTCTTAATAAACCAGCAACCAGTTCATCTAAAACAATTGCTAAGTTTAGCTTCAGTATTCCGACTGCCAGTGCCTAAAGTTGCTATCAAGAATAGTATCCGCTCGGTAAATCGGGGTAGAAACAAAAAATCAGAATTTAAATTGGTACATACTGGGTTATAGAATATGAGACATGACGCAAAAATCATCTGCGGAGAACTTAGTATCTTCACTGCTGCAAACCATCAACATTCAACTTACAAGTGTAAAGGAAACTCTTGATACTTATGGTTTCTACTACTTATACTTACACACAAGCACGAGAAAAGCTGTCTGAACTGTGCCAGAAAGTTACTTCAGAACGCGATTTTGTAATCATTACACGTCGTAATGCTGAAAGTGTAGCTTCAATACCTCTTGATGAACTTTCTAGTATTTGAGAAACTGCTCATCTTTTACGTTCCCCTCGTAACGCTGAACGTTTGCTAACAGCTTTAAATCGAGCTAAATCAGGAGTTGTGAAATCTCAAAGCTTGGATGATCTTAGTAAGGAGTTGGGATTTGACCAAAAAGAAGAACCTCAAAAACCAATCAAAAGAAGAAATTCCAGCAACTCCAAAGCAAAGAAAGACAGTATTTCAACCTGAATTTTTAGAAGACTTAAAATTTTGGGTGGAAACCGATCAACGAGTTACCCTTAAAGTCTTGGATCTTGTCAAAGAGATTTGCCAAGATCCTTTTAAGGGGAAAGGTAAACCGGAACCTTTAAAATATTTAGATCCTAATACTTGGTCTCGCCGTTTAACACAATAACATAGAATTGTATCCCACATTCCGCACCTAAAACTGGCACACAGAGAAAGCAGTAAGTAAATTAAAACTACTGGTAGAAATTGAGACAAGAAAAACCCAGAAGTAAAGTTAATAGCCAGAATCAGGGTAAAAGTCAAAAAATAAATAAAATTAGCACTCTATAAGCTTCCATCATGAAAAGCTAAAAATAGTTGATGGGATATAGTGTGAAAATGAATTCGCCTTTGAGCATTGAAGTAAAAAATTTAAATCACCTGGGGATAGTAGCAGGAATTATTGATGAAATAGGGTTGGTAGACCAAATAAATAAAATACTTGGACAGCACCCGCAGTCTAAAGTGAGTGCGGGTCAGGCGGTCAAAGCAATGATACTAAACGGGTTAGGGTTTGTATCTGGAACATTATATATGTTTCCTAAATATATGGATAGCTATGCCTGTGAACACTTGATAGGAGAAGGAGTATTACCAGAACATTTAAATGACGACAGACTAGGAAGAGTATTAGACCAATTATATTTAAAAGGATTAAGTGGAATCTTCACTTTAATAGCGTTAGCAGCAGTAAAAAAATATGGAGTAGATTTATCATCGCTACACTTAGATTCTTCTTCATTGCATCTGCACGGAGAATATAAAACTGGTTTACCCGAAGTAGCCTTTGAAAGAAATGCTCCCACAGAAAATGAAGATAAGCTCCTAGAGTTAGCACCACAACCAATAAATATAACTTATGGTTATTCAAGAGATCATAGACCAGACTTAAAACAATTTATTCTAGAGTTAATTTGTAGCAGTGATGGGGATATTCCCATCTTTTTAAAAGCAGCGTCAGGAAATCAATCAGATACGAAAACCTTTGCGAAAACTCTCGTGAATTTTCGAGAAAATATTGATATAGATGCGTTAATGGTAGCAGACAGCGCATTATATAGTGCCGAAAACCTGAATTTGATGAAAAGCCTCAAATGGTTATGCAGAGTTCCATTGACAGTGGGGTTAGCCAAGCAAATACTATTAGGAATAGACTCCAAAGATTTAATCCAAAGTGAAATAACAGGTTATTCATATATAGTCAAGTCTAGTAACTATGCCGGGATCGAGCAAAGATGGCTGATAGTTGAAAGCCAAGAACGGAAAAAAGCAGATTCTAAACAGCTGATGCGCCGTGTTCAGCAAGCCCAAATAAATGCTCATCAAAAGCTCACAAAATTATGTAATGAAGAATTTGCTTGTCATCGAGATGCCAAGAAAGCTGCATTACATCTATCAGAGCAATTAAAATATCATTGTTTGGCTGAAATTAAAATATCTAAGAAACAGTTAAAACCTCAAGGTAAAAACAAAAACAACAATCAGAATGACTGGAAATATTACTATCAGATATCCGCGCAATTAGAGCAAGATAAAGCAGCAATTGAACTTGAAAATCGCGCTTCGGGAAAATTTATTTTAGCAACTAATATTATTGATGAATCCCAATTAAGCCACACTGACATGATTAAGGAATATAAAGCTCAACAATCATGTGAAAGAGGCTTTGCTTTCTTAAAAGACCCTTTATTCTTAACAGATAGCATATTTATTAAGTCACCGGAGCGCATTGAAGCTTTATCAATGATTATGGGGTTATGTTTGTTGGTTTATACTTTAGGACAACGACAGTTACGTGGAATTTTATTAGCTCAAAACCAGGAAATAAAAAATCAATTAGGTAAACCAACAGACCGCCCCACTCTCAGGTGGATATTTCAATGTTTCCAAGGTATTCATTTATTAATTGTTAATAGTGTTTCACAAATATCAAACCTCTCTGATGAAAGATTATGGATATTACAATTTTTTCCTAGTACTTGTCGTCGCTACTATTTATTAGTTTGATTATTATTTTAATTAAGCTTTACTTTTACTAATTTTTGCAAGAGTTACTCACTCTATGTTTAGTAACTCTACGTTTTAGTGCAGCATTTTTTATACCGATTCTTTATTTTCGCAAACTCTGGTTTGATTTTTAAATTTCCATCTCTCCAATTTTGGTTTTAAATCAAAAACTAACCCCACAATTCTTTGCTATTTCTTTTGTGACAGTTCCGGGTGCGGAATGTGGGTTGTATATCTTGTAGAAGGTGATGAAATAAATTTTTTACAATCTCGTTATCATTATTAACTATTAATTATCCCAAAATATAAGTAGCACGGTTTTCTGTGCGAATGCTACTCATACCCTATTTTCTTATGAAACGTAAGGTAAAGGCATCTATTTACAAGAAAGCAGGGGGGCAAAGGAAAAAGGATTTTCGTTATAAACCTTGCCCCTTGCTAACTATTTCCTAGACTGAATTGCCTCGACTAAATCATAAAAAGGTTGCCAATTATCTTCCTGGGCAATTGGTTCCCAAATAGACTCAATTACTGACCTTAATAATACCGTTTTGGGATTATTAACAGCTAGAGTTTGGGCAATTATATCGGTGTTATTGCTATCAAAATCGTTCAAGATTTTATGGTATAATATGCACCAATCATCAAAAATCCCTGACGCACCGGGCACTGTCACAATCTCTGAATTATTCATCACAAAACCTGGTTCATCTCGCCATTTCGATGAAAAAGTACGAGCCATTTCATAAAAAAACTGGTGATAACCAACTTGGCTATCTTTCAAAAATTCAACCGTTAGATTCAATAGTTCCGCAGCTTGTGGATGTGGCAACTCTGAAAAACCTAACTTTTTCAACATCAAATAACTGTATTCAGCTTGATAATATTCATCAAACCTTTCTAATGCAGTTTCCATTTCGCCTTTATCAATAATCGCCTTTAAAGGTTCTTGGAGCATTTGTAAATTTAGTTGGCAAATACTTGGTTGATTCCCGTAACAATAGCGTCCATAATAGTCAAAATATGCAGCTATAAAGGATGGGTTATAACTCGGAATAAATGCGTAAGGCCCGTAGTCAAAACTCTCTCCAGTAATCGACATATTGTCAGTATTCAAGACTGCATGACAAAAACCAGCCGCCATCCACTGTGCTACTAGTTCTGCAACCCGTTTAACTAATTCGGCGTAAAACAGGGCATATTTATCTTCTTCAGCATTTAAGTGTGGATAATACTGCTCAATTACGTGGTCTAACAGCTTCTTAGTTAAATCTGGACGCTGGAAATAGTGCAGTCGCTCAAAAGTGCCAAACCGGATATGAGAACTGCTCATTCTAATCATCACAGATGAACGGGTAGGCGAAGGTTCATCGCCCCGCCAGAGGGGTAAACCTGTTTCAATCATGCTCAGACAGCGCGAAGTACGTACACCCAAGTAATGCAGTGCTTCCGCAGCCAGAACTTCCCGCACCCCACCTTTGAGCGTCAGCATACCATCGCCACCACGGGAGTAGGGCGTTCTCCCAGAACCTTTAGTGCCAAAATCGTACAATTGGTCATCATTGGCGCGTACTTGCCCGTAGAGAAAGCCTCTACCATCACCCAGCTGTCCGTTATATTCACCAAATTGATAGCCGTGGTAACGCAGTGCCAACAAGGGTTTGCGCCCTTGAAATTGACCAAAGGCTGTGATGAAATCTTCGTCTTTGACTACTTGGGGGTCTAGACCAAAACGGGGTAATAGTTCATCGTTACGCCAACGCAGGAGGTGTTGGGGAAATTCCGCCGCTGCAACCTCATCATAGTAGTCATCGCCTAGAGATTCTAAAGCGCTTTCGTAGTTGAGGGTGAGAAAAGGATTGCTAGAATTCTTGTAGTTTGGGGTTTCAGCCAGAGTCATTACGAGCAAAGCTTAATTCATTCTTCCTTTAATACTACCTCTGGCTTCAGCATCAGCATAGACGCAAAAAGCGATTCATCTCTAAAATATGGCAGCACCACCGTCAAAATCTGGAGCCCATAATGAATAAAATTTTACAATTAAAGAAAAAGTTAACTTAATTAGCAATTTTAGACTCTAAATTTGAGTTTTTGGTTCAGAATCACACCAATATCAAAAGCAACCTTTGAGTTTTTATGATTGCTATGAAGACTGGCTTAACCGAAGTTTGTATCAAATCCGCCAGTCTTCTGAAACTTAACCTTAATTAAATGAAGCTGAGTTTTTATTTGTTAATTGGTTGTGATGTTGGTGCGGCAATTCCTACTGAGTTGGATGTTGCTGGTGATACCTGTGAAGAGAGAATTTTTTTCACTTGTAGGTTATAAGTTTGTAAAATTGATTGAACCTGTTTCTGTTGTTCTTGATTCAGATCCAAAGATTTTAACACTATCCTGATTCTCTGACGTGATTGCAGTGCTGCCTTAAATTTAGTAGCTTGGGACGGGTTTAATAGAGCCTGAATATCTTTATCTCTTTGCTGGCGAGCTAGTTGGATTTGTAGCCGCTGTTGCTTTGTGAGTTTGATGGGCTGGTGTGATGCAGCACTAGTCTGAGTTTTGAAGACTGGTGTAGTGGCTGAATTTGGAACTGGTGCTGCCAAGACAACTCCGTTTAAGATGGTAGCAAAAGCGAAGATAGCAGAAAATACAGAAAATACAGAAAAGGGCTTTATAGAATTAATGGACATTTGAAAAAACTCCTCAGTCATTTAATAAGATTGGACACATCGGCTAAAGCTAACCTTGATAAATAAGCCAGGTCGTGAATAAATCTTACTATTGCATTTGCTTATGGACTTGTTGTGTATTTATTATGAATTTGCTATGAATGTGTAAATGTTCACGACTGAGACATAAAATTATTTCAGTTTAGATGTTTTCCTATTATCAATAGTTGTAATTTTGGCGATAATAGCAAATTCAAAATAATGGTTTTAGCTATTTTTAGGCGTTATTGTCTTACAGGGATTTTCTAATTTTTGCTAGAAACTAGTATTTGTAAACATGTAAATATCGTATATAGTGTGAGAAATAAAATAAATATTTGTGATGACGATACTTACTGTATTTAAAATATAGGTATTTTCCAATTAGGATTTGTTAGGCTTGTCAAAATATGATCTTCCCATTGACCATTAATTAATAAATAGTCTCTAGCATATCCTTCAATAACAAAACCGAGTCTTTTGAGTACATTGCCACTGCGTCGGTTGTGAGGCATATAATTAGCCATGACTCGGTGAAAATTTAACTCTTGAAATAGATATTGAGTTGCAGATTTTAGCCCTTCTGTCATATACCCTCTACCTTGTTTATTTTCAGAAAGGCTATATCCCACATAGCAAAAATGAGCGGCTCCTCGGACAAAATTACTAAAATTGACCGTTCCAATAACAACGGTGGGATTTTTTTTGGTAAAAATAAATAGTTTTAACGATTGCCCATTGATAAATTCCAGAAAACTATTCTCTATTTGATATTGCCAATATTCTTCAGTGAAGAAACCATCAGCCCAAAGAGGGTAGAATGGAGTGAGATAAGTTTTATTGTTAATGAAGTATTTGAGAATTTGGGGTATATCTTCATGGATCGCTGCTCGTAATAATAGGCGATCGCTTGTAATTATTGGCAGTTCTGATATCATAAACTACTTAATCGGCGGGATCTGTTCCCATAACATTCTCTAAATTTATAAATTCTCTCATACCCTGCGGTTTAGCAGCAGCAAAGGCAATAGAATTCCCTCCTATATGGGAGCAGGGGGACAAAGGGCATAAGGTAGACAAGGTAGCAATATATCTCCCCTCTCCCTTGTCTCCCTAAAGCGATTGATTATTTTTTTATTTGGAAGTCCCTTAATCTGCCATTCAACCAAAATCTTGATAAGCTGATGTCTAATATCTAGAGCGGAAGGATTGAGAGCCAATGGGTGATAAAGCACAGTGCAGGGCATAATTTCGATAAAATAGCTTTGCCCAAACGCTGTACCGCAGCAGATTCAAGCAAAAAACAGCTCAAGATTCAACCCAGTCTACAAGAAGGATAGTGATGTGGTGGGAATACGCTACGATTGGCAGGAATTAGAGATTCGGGCGATATACAACACGCCATTGCTAGAGCTTATTTATCAAGCTGCTAGCATGCATCGCCAATATCATGACCCAACAAAAATACAAGTTTGTAAGCTCATATCGATTAAAACGGGGGGGTGTCCAGAAGATTGTAGCTACTGCGCCCAATCTTCTCGCTATAAAACAGAGGTAAAGGCGCAAGCACTCCTAGAAAAGGAAACTGTAGTTAACATTGCCCAGAAAGCAAAAGAAACTGGTGTCAGTCGCATTTGTATGGGTGCTGCTTGGCGCGAAGTGCGGGATAACTCACAATTTGAGGAAGTCCTAGAAATGGTCAAGGATGTAACCGCAATGGGCTTAGAAGTGTGCTGCACTCTGGGTATGTTAACGGCCAATCAGGCCAGGAAATTGGAAGAAGCGGGACTTTACGCCTACAACCATAACTTAGATACCTCGCAGGAATATTACAGCACAATTATCACTACAAGGACTTATAGCGATCGCTTGAACACAATTGAAAACATCCGTCAGACAAATGTTACCGTATGTTCTGGCGGTATCCTTGGTTTAGGCGAAACCGTCGATGACCGTGTTGGAATGTTACAAACTCTGGCAAACTTACATCCGCATCCAGAGTCCGTGCCAATTAATATTCTTTCACAAGTACCAGGCACACCCTTAGAAAATCAGCCTGATGTTCCCATTTGGGACATTGTACGGATGATTGCCACAGCCAGAATTTTAATGCCTGCTTCCGATGTGCGTCTTAGTGCTGGTAGGGCGAGACTTTCTCAAGTTGAGCAAGCTTTCTGCTTCATGGCAGGAGCCAATTCTATCTTTTCCAGCGACGACAACAAGATGTTAACAGTGACAACTCCTTGTCCAGATTACGACACTGACCGAGAAATGCTGAACTTACTTGGTTTGGGTATGCGATCGCCTTCCCAAAGACAGGAGAAAATAACAAGTCCGGCTGTTGTAGGATAAATATCTTTTTGTGGGGTGGGCGTCTCGCCATTGGTGTCAAGTTAAGGCTGGTTCCCAAATGTCAAGTGACCTTTTGGCATTATCCCGATGCCGTTTGCGAACAGCTTTAACAAGTCCCATTGAGCGATGATTTTCGACAAGCCAAGGTATAAGTTTTAACTGTGGGTTCTGCAAGCAGGTACGGTTAAAGAAATACAAACTGCGGAACATATTTGCTCAAATAGCACCAGAAAAAGATGGCTGGGCAAACTATCAAGACATTGAGATAAGGCTTGTTTGCTCCAATGGCAAGATGCTCACTCCACAAGAGTTATGTTTAGTTAGATTATGCAAATTAGATATTTTTTAGCTTACCCCATACCTTCCATAACGGGATGGAAGTAGAAGGCGAACCCCAATACTGTATAGGCAGCTAATAATAAAGTGCCTTCCAGCCAATTGGACTTACCATCAGAACTAATACTGTTGGCAATCAACACTGACACAACCACAGCTACTAATTCAAAGGGTTTGAAATCTAAATCCATTGGTTGGCCTAATATCCGCCCTGCAATAACTAACACGGGCGCTACAAATAGGGCAATCTGCATACTCGATCCCACAGCTACCGAAAGGGAAAGATCCATCTTATCTTTCATCGCCACGGTGACTGCTGTGGCGTGTTCAGCCGCGTTACCGACGATGGGAACCAATATCACCCCTGTAAACAGCGCCGTCAAACCTAGCTGAGATGTGGCCACTTCCAGAGAATCTACTAGCATTTCTGACTCAATTGCTACTAGCAAGGTACATACTAGCAACACGCCAACCCACAACATCATATTGGGTTTCGTGTGGGGTGTTTCCTCTTCTTCTGACTCCGCTACGCCCACATCATATAAATAGGAGTGGGTTTTCATCGAAAATAGTAGCGTTAGGGCGTAAACCAAAATTAATACTACAGCAACAGCAATAGAAAGATTTTGCAGTGTTTGTTCGTTAATTCCTTGAGAGGTATAATTCATTGCCGTTGGCATCAAAATGGCAATCACCGCCAAATTCATCGAAGCAGCATTTACCCGCGCCACAATTGGCTGAAATGTCTGTTCTTTGTAGCGCAGTCCTCCCAAAAGCATGGAAAAACCCATTACTAGTAGTAAGTTGCTAATAATCGATCCCGTGATACTGGCTTTGACTACATCGATTAATCCAGCGTTCAATGCCACTAGGGCAATGATTAATTCTGTGGCATTGCCAAAGGTGGCGTTTAATAAGCCCCCTAATGATGGGCCGACTACGACAGCAATTTCTTCTGTGGCTGTACCCATCCAAGCTGCTAAGGGCAAAATTGCTAATCCAGCTGTAATGAAAACTACCAATTCTCCCCACTCCAGAAAGTGGGCTGCTACAGAAACCGGGATGAACAATAGTAAAGCGAAAAGAATAATGTTTTTGGTTGACATTTCTTGTTTTGGGTTGAGGGTATCTTATCGGAGTGCTGAGTGCTGAGTGTTGAGTTAGGAGTTAGGAGTTAGGAGTTAGGAGTTATTATTCTTGTCCATTAGGAGCATCTCCTTGCTTTCCTACTCCCTAATTCCTACTCAGCACTCAGCACTCACTACTCAGCACTGCTCACTACTCCCATAGGATACTCTCAACCGCCTGTAGAGCAATTCAGAGATTGTACTGTTTTCCGTTCAACGCTGCGAATGTTGTGTAAAGCAAAATTGCGATATAATGAGTTATTGTAATCTTTTGTTGCAAAAGTATGAAATAGAGCCAAAATATTACATCAAAAATGGGGTTTAATATATTAAAAGACAATTAAAATTTTGATTAGCACCCAAGAAGAGAAACCCCTAACTGAGGCTTTGTTCAATGGCTAATTACTTTAAGCCTTCGGGGAAAGGGCTGTGCGATAACGCAGATTTCCCACTACAATAAAACAGCTTTGTCAAAATTTAGTTGGATATCATAGTTGTTGTTTATACCGGATTTTGTGTTCAAACTATTGTAGTAAGGTTTACGCACAATGTTTTCGGTGCAACTGCAAGTTTTTTGTTTTGGATAAATATACATGACTTCTGCTGCTGAAATGCCAGCTAGCTCTGGCTCAACGTTAACATTACATTCAGATCCCAATAACACCAAAGAAACTGATCCCCTGAGAAAGGCTAATGGTGTTTACGTGACGGTGCATGGTCATTTTTACCAGCCACCAAGGGAAAACCCTTATCTGGACGCAATTGAACGCCAACCGAGCGCTGCACCTTTCCATGATTGGAATGAGCGGATTCATTGGGAATGTTATCGTCCAAATGCCTTTGCCAGAGTCTTAAACGATCAAGGCGAAGTGGTGGGGATCGTCAACAATTACGAGTATTTCAGTTTTAATATCGGGCCAACGCTGATGTCGTGGCTAGAACGCTACGATGTGGAGGTTTATCAGCGGATTTTAGAGGCAGATGCCAAGAGTAGCGATCGCCTGTATGGTCATGGCAATGCGATCGCGCAAGTATACAATCACATCATCATGCCCCTGGCCAATGAGCGCGACAAATATACCCAAATTCGCTGGGGTAAAGAAGATTTCCGCTCCCGTTTTGGCCGCGATCCCGAAGGAATGTGGTTAGCAGAAACCGCTGTAGACTACGCAACCCTAGAAGCTCTTGTTGCTGAGGGTATTCGCTTCATTATCCTTGCACCATCTCAAGCACTGCGTTGTCGTCCCCTCCCTACTCCAGAACATCCTCATCCTGAATGGATCGAAGTTGGCGGTAGTCAGATTGATTCGACGCGTCCTTATCGTTGTTATTTGCAGCCCACATTAGATACTTCATCTTCACCTCTAAGTGCAATCGCCACTAGCCCCAACGATGGTAGTACAGAAGAATTACCCTACATTGATATCTTCTTCTACGATGGCCCGATATCGCGGGATATGGGTTTTAGTGATGTGGTTTATAATTCGAGTCGTTTTGCCGGACGTATCGGTTCAGCAGTGCGTGGGGATCATCGCCCAGCACAGTTAATCTCTGTGGCGACAGATGGGGAAACCTTCGGACATCACAAAAAGGGAACTGAGAAAACTTTAGCCTATGCCTTTACTAAAGAGTTTCCTCAACAAGGTTGGACGGTAACGAACTTTGCACACTACCTGAGCTTAAATTCTCCCGGTTGGGAAGTGGAATTAAAGTCAGTTACAGCCTGGAGTTGCGCTCACGGTGTCGGCAGATGGGAGGATGACTGTGGTTGCGGTGGTGAAGGCTCAGTTTGGCATCAGAAATGGCGTCGTCCTTTACGGGATGCCCTAAATTGGCTGCGGGATCAGCTAACTGAAGTGTATGCAGAGCATGGTAGACAGTTATTTCGCGATCCCTGGTTAGCGCGAGATGAATATATCCAAGTATTGCGCGATCGCTCTGCTAGCAATGTCAACCGTTTCTTAGCCCGTCATCAAACCCACAAACTAACAGCAGCCGAACAAGTAGATGCTCTACGTCTATTGGAAATGCAGCGTCACGCTTTGTTAATGTTCACTAGTTGCGGCTGGTTTTTTGAAGAAATTTCCCGTCCAGAGGGGACGCAAATTCTCCGCTACGCCGCCCGTGCTTTGGAATTGGCAGGAGAAGTAGCTGGTGTGCAGTTAGAAAAAGGCTTCGTCAAACGCCTTGGTTTAGCCCCCAGTAATGTGGATGAGTTCAAACATGGTGCCGAAATTTATCGGCAACTCGTGTTAACTGCCCAACTTGGATTTAAGCAAGTAGCAGCCCATTACGCCATTACTTCCCTATTTACCAATCAGAAACCAGCAGAAACGCACAATTCCCTACCGAGAAAAGATGCTGCTGACAAACAGTCTCAGCGTTACCACAAAAAAGTTTATTGCTACGCTGCCAATGAGTTAGATTACCAACTGCAACGCATGGGATCGCTAACTCTGGCTGTGGGGAATTTAAAGCTGGTATCAGAGATTACTTGGGAAAGTGAGCATTTGGTATTTGCGGTGCTGCATTTAGGAGGCTGGGATTTCCACTGTGGCATTCAACAATTTACCGGGCGGCGTGACTACAGCCAATTAAAAGAAAAGCTGTTTGGGGCGCTAAAACAAGCTAGTGCGGCTCATACCATCTTGGCTATGACGCAGCTATTTGGAGAAGAAGCTTTCAGCTTGCAAAATCTATTTGCTGAAGAACGCCACCGGATTATGCGGCTGCTGAGTCAGGAAACACTGACACGTTTAGGACAGTTATATACTCAAGCCTATCGTGATAATTACGGTGTGCTGATGGCGTTTCATCGTGATGAAATCGCAGTACCGCAAGAATTGCAGGTAGCAGCCGATATTGCTTTAGGGCATCGCTGTCTGATGACATTGCGATCGCTTGAGCAAGATATCGCCGATCCCCAAAAGAGTTGGAGTCACATCTTAGAATTAGAAGCGATCGCAACTGAAGCAAAACATCTGCGTTGTCGGCTGAATATTCCAGACGGTAAACAGATGTTAGAACAATTAATTGCGCGATGGCTCTGGCAATTGTTGAACGATGCCAATGGCAGTTTTAATGCAGATATCCAACTGTTAGAGCGATTGATTGATGTCGGGGATCAACTAAATATTGATGTTTCCCTACAGCGATCGCAAGAACTATACTTTAGCTGTCTCCATAGTCAGATAGCGCCAGTCTGTATTACTAACCTTGACAACGAAGGAAATAATCAGTGTCTTCAGTTGCTCAAGTTGGGCAAAAAGTTAGCTGTTGATGTCAGCACAATCTCAAATCAATTGGGATAAGCGCACAATAGACTTCTTGCATAAATCGGGTAAAGGGAAAGGGTTAAAGGGAAAAGGGATAGAATTAACATTCCCCTTTAACCTTTCCCCCTTTCCCGACAAGAGTGCAAAAGGCACTTTTGCAAGATGTCTAATGTATCCCAAACCCTAATTGTAGAGACGCGATTTATCGCGTCTTGATTGAGAACCGTCATAAATCAAAATGCCGCCGGAAACGGGGATCAATATTGTCTGTTTTCTGCTGATTGCATTTCAAGCAAAGAGTTTGCAGATTGCTGATATCATTTTGACCGCCACGGGCAAGGGGAATGATATGGTCAATGCTGAGGTTAGTTTCTATGGTAGTTTTACCGCAGCTTCGGCATTGGTATTGGTCACGTTGAAAAACATATTTCTTTACTTCCGGCGGGATATGAATGCGAGGGGTTTTGCTCATTTGATTTCTAATTACTAATAAATCCTTCCAAGCTGGGAACATCTACCCAGCTTGCTTTTTGATGAGATTCATGGGATAAATCCATCAACAACTGAGAATAAATTCCTTCTCGTAGTGATGGTGTAATTTCCTGATTGCGTTCAATTCCCTGTACCCATTGGTCTACTACGCGGATAAACGCCGAAATACGCCCATCAGCATGATTCTTGGGAAAAACTAACCGATTCGGTATTTCTATTTCCGTTAGAGGTTTACCTGCCTGGGAACCCCAAACCCGAAAACCATGTATATAATCTTTTTGATTTTCACTGCCCACTATTAATGTACCGCGATCGCCATATACTTCTAACCAATGGGTTCTTGGTGCATGAACAACCGCACTGATAGAAAGTTGACAAGGTGTGCCATCTGCCAATTCCAGGGTTAATATACAGTTGTCATCTGTATTCACTGGCTTAGATTCCCCACTCACAGTGTCAACTCGTGTGGGAATCGCAATAGTTAAATGGGCGTTTAATCTACGGACTGGCCCAAATAACCAGTGAATATAATCAAAGGCGTGAGAACCCAAAGATCCTAATGCACCGCCTCCCTTATCTTTGTCAGAGTACCAATTCCAAGGGCGTGAAGTATCAGCACGAGAAGAACCTAACCAATCAATTTTAATTAGGCGTAACTTACCCACATAGTTTTCTGACAATAATTCTGCAAACAACTGCCATGCTGGTACAAAGCGGAATTCAAAATCTACAGTCGCAATCACGCCTTTTGCTTTAGCTAACTCATAAAGTTCTTTGGCTTCACCGACATTTAAAGTTATCGGTTTTTCTAGTAATAAATGTTTCCCAGCTTGCAATACAGTTTTTGCCATTTCATAGTGCAAAAATGGCGGTGTAGAGACGCTAACTGCTTGCACTTCTGGTAATGCCACAATATCTGTAAGTGAGTCGGAAGCGTGAGGGATATTATGAGATTCTGCTATGGCTTTGGCTTTATTGATATCTCGGTGATAAACAGCAACTACTTCAGTGTGAGGATGTGCTTGGAATCCAGGGATGTGGACTTTTTGACCAAAGCCGGTGCCTGCGATCGCAATTCCAATCATATCATTTTTGCTCCTATTGATTCCTCATTAAACCACGATAATCTTACCCTGCAAAAGGTATGCTTTGTTTTTTATCGCAAAACTCTAATTTTCAATTAATAATAAGAATGCTCACAATTGTCAGCTTTGATAGCAGCAAAAAAAATACAGCAAATACTTGAAATATCACCTTTAATAAAATTAATTAAATGACAAAAATTAGTAACCTGTCTATGGATTTACAGATAATTATCTACGTTAATTATCTATAAATAATCCAAACAATAGCTTAAAATCTGAGTATTTATCTGTCATATTTTTTAGGAATAGGTTTTATTTACCAGACTATGCCTCTTGAAAGCTGATGCGGAAGAAGTATGAGATAGAGAAGGCTAAAACTGCCTGAGAAACTACTACAGAAAGCTTCTTGCGGGGAATGCGGTAAATCAAAAAACGCTACATTGTTGATTAAAACTATTTTTTTGATGCTGCAATAGACTCTGCTCCAGCATAACCCATCGCTATTTGTTCTTATTCGCTGATAGTCTTTGATAAGGAACAATTATATACAGCTAATATCAGGCATTTTTATGTATATTAGCTATGCAACTTTTAACGCAGTCTGATTTGTATGATGTTGAGAATACTGCAAAATAGGAATTTCAATGATTTTACTTGTCTAAATACTAATTAGAGTTTATAGTGATACGGTGTTTCTCGTTTCACTTTCTCGGCAGGTTTCTACCATGAATTATTCTCGCAAATTACAAAAGTATTTTGCATGTTTCTCTTTGTCTGTAGTATTAGCATCTGATTTATTACTCACACAAAAAGTTCCTCCAGTTTTAGCCCAAACAGTAAATTCATCTATTGGTAATGCTGTGACATTCACTTGCGGTGATAGTGAAGCAACAATCAAAGCTAAAAATGGCCCCAGAGTAGTTAGTGGAACAACAAGCTTTTACATTGGTTATCGGCAAGTCTCATCTAATAACAAAAATCCTAGAACTATCCGCTTTAATAATGGGATAAAAGCCTGGTGTCGTGATGATTATGAAACAACTGGGGACGATGGTACAGGTTATGGATTGTATTGGGATGGGGGCAATGTTTTATATGGCGTTTACTCTTCCACTGGCAGTCAGACAGGTAATGATTTTCGCCGCTTTGCTACTGGGCGTTGGTTGTCTAGCTATGGTAGCGGAGGCGGGCCAAAAGTTGCAGTTATAGCCCGGATTAATCCAGCCAATGGCGAGGTTTATTATGCCACATTTTTATCTGCTAAAAAGGCGGATGATGGCAAAACTAACTCTTTAGTTGTCAATGCTCTCTCATGGAACGGCACAAATTTGACTGTGCAAGCAAAATCATGGTGGACTCCCCGTCGTGCCAATACAAATTCCATGAATTGTTCTGGTTCATCACCTTATCAATACACAGTTATTTTCACTGGCGATTTAACAACAGTGAATTCTGCTTCAGCAAATACTTGTAGTTAAAAAGAAGAATTTAGCGGTCACATTGCTCAATTTCTCATTGTAAATCCTCTAAATCTCCCAATTTATCAGGCGATTTAGAGGAATTTTTGTCTAGACTGTTGACTATAGCAATCCTAAATGAGTTCTGATTATGCTAGTAATGGTCGGAATGGTCAAATTACTGCAACATTAGGAGCCGGGAATTACTATGTTGGAATTGCAGCCAATACCAACGTTAATTCCAATTATTCCTTACAGTTAGCCAACAATACCAGCACAAGCAATCAGCGTCTCACTGGTAATGCACTGAATAATACTCTGATTGGCGGTGACGGAAACGATCAATTGCAAGGGTTAGCAGGAAATGACACCCTCCAAGGAGGTAATGGTAATGATATTCTCACTGGTGGAACTGGTGATGATTTACTTTGGGGAGGACAGGGCGATGATATTCTTAATGGTGGAGCCGGGAGGGATAAATATCTGTTCCAAAGTAGTGGGGTTTTTAACACAAGCTTAGGTGTTGATTACATAACCGAGTTTGAAATTGGACAAGACCAGATTGTGCTGAGTAAAGCCACCTTCAATGCTATTACTAATACTGTAGGACAGGCTTTCACTAACTTTGCAGTTGTCAGTGACGATCAATTTGTCAATGCTAGTAGTGCGCGTATTGTCTTTAGTCAAAGTAGTGGCAGCCTATTCTATAACCAGGATGGTAATGCTTTGGGTACAGGAACAGTGTTTGAGTTTGCCCGTTTAGGAAATCCTGATATTACTCTGAGTAGTAGCAATTTCAGTCTGATTGCCTAGCTTTTTAGGTATTAAACTGTTCGTCATCTAGTTTTACAAGGCAATCTAAGACAGGAAACGGTTTCAGGCGCTAAATTATCAAATTTAAATGCGCGACAGCTTACATACGGCAACATCCCAATTTTGTAAATTTACCAAAATCGTTACTTGTCATTGCGTTCGCCCCTGGCGTTCCCGAAGGGTATGAAGCTTTTGCAGTAGCGTCTCCAAAAGTTGTGGAATAAAGCAATCGCACATCTGTAGTTTGCGATTGCTTTGCTTCACTGCGTTCCGCTCGCAATGACAAATTATAGTTTCTCTGAGATAGACGAGTACTGAAAACACTAGATTTTCAGACATTCACCGACTTATTTAATAATTGTGCGATCGCGCTTTTGCTCAAATCGTATTAGGGTGTGTATACAGTAATATTAAAAAGCTTTTCAGTGTTTCAAGGAAAAATTCTGTAGATGTCTTTGCGGTGAGCAACTCGTTGGCAGATTAATGTTTTTGTTTCTTGATCAAGAGTAACGCCAATTTTAACAGTTCTCGCGATCGCATAGATTGACCTCTCCCCCAACCCCTCTCCGAGGCGGAGAGGGGAGCCAAATTTCTCCCCCTTCCCTCGCAGGGAAGGGGGTTGGGGGGTTAGGTCTGTTGAGAACAGGCTGTGGAAATACGCATCAAAACTTTATCAAGTTCGTGTCTCACTTCTTCATTTTTAATTCGCAACAAACGCAGTCCCCTTGCTGACAAAACTTTGTCCCGTTCTGCATCATATTCAGTTTGTTGTTCATGAATTTTGCCATCTACTTCTATCACTAATGCAGTTGCGTGACAGTAGAAATCTGCAATAAAGCCATTGATAATCTGCTGACGGCGAAAGTGCAAACCATTCAGGCGATTAGCACGAAGATGTTGCCAAAGGATTTTTTCTTCTGGTGTCATTTGCTGACGAAGTTCTTTAGCACGTTGCACTTTAACTAAGTCTGCTTTGTATCCAATTACAATATTGCGAGTTCCCTCTTTTTTCGATGGATAAGGTTCTTGGGGTGTTGGATTATTCATTTATGAAGTATAAAATAGGTGTTTATTTTTTATGATTGACCTCTCCCCCAACCCCTCTCCGAAGCGGAGAGGGGAGCCGGATTTCTCCCCCTTTCCTTGTAGGGAAGGGGGTTGGGGGGTTAGGTCTGTGTGCGAAGTGCGAGGGTGCGATCACAAGTCTATAAAGGACTTAACCAAGTATTGGTATTCCTTGAATGAAATACTTCTTTTATCTAGGCCAGACTTTAATAGCTATATCAGCTAAGTATTCTGCACGTTTTTTGATTGCTTCTTCATTCCAAACATTTATTTGTCTAAAATAATGATTCAAGGACAAATTGCTAGTATTGAAATATGCTAGCTTTTCTGAAAAAGGTTTATTACCCATCTCAGAGTTATATCCTGTTAATGTGAGGTTACCTAACGTATGTAGCCATTTCTTCTGGACATAAGCATGATTTCCCCCTAACATTGTTTTCCATTCTTTATTTAATGTCTGGGGCATGATATGTTCAATAGTTAAACTCTCTGACTTAACTTTTTCTTTAGTAAGAGATGACTCTAGACTCTCTAAAAGAAGCTTCGCTCTATCACTTAAACTTGTAGTGTATACACCTTTGGTAATAATCCCATCACGCAATGCATCATCATCAGGCCAAACTTTGCTCTTATCATAACCCTTCAAGACTTGTTGTAATCCATCAACCACATCACTAGGGTTTACTTTCTGGACTTCAGAGTACAAAACATTGAAAACTGATCCTAAAGTTTTGGTGGAAATTCCAGCAAATAAACGACGTACAAAATAAGACTCTAGATAACGCAAAATTTCTTCAAACTTATTAAGCGATAAACGTTCCTCTTCATACTCGTGATAAACATTTAGTAAGAATATATGACAAGTTGTAAAGTCAAGCCTTTTTAATCGTTGGAAGAAATATCTTAATTTAATCTCTGGTTCTTGCTCACAAAAATTCAGACGCTGGTAATACTTGGCAAACTGTATAAGGTTTTGTAGCTCAGACTTTACACCAATCTTTGAAGTATCAAAGCGTTTTTTGATATTTCTGTAAATTTCTTTTTGATTAACTGCCTCGCCATCTTTACGTAAATAAAACCAAAATGCATTTGTTAATTCATCTGCGTACTCTTTTTTGCTAACACTAGATTTAAAGCCTTCTACAAAAGGTAACCATTCATTCTCGTATACCTCTTCTCGTTCTTCATGAGGTAACCTCATAAATATATAGTTGCGAACTAAGTCTACCTGGGTTAATTCTTCTCCTTTGTTATTTAAACTTTCAAAAATAAGATATGGGTTATCGTTTGCATCAGAAGTTATATTTACTATAACTAATTGTTCTAATATAATTTTTTTTAATTTTGTTAAATCAAGAGGTATATCTTGTTCCAGAATAGGTTCTTTCAGCCATTTATAAAAAAACTTATAAGCTTCATTTATTTGCCCTGACTGCGATTCTGGATTTTTGGTTTTAGCTGTTTTAGCTGTTTTAGCTTCAACTATATTTTTATATGCGTCACGATCATTTTGAGTAGGTAATACTTTAAAGTAATCGTCATTTTTATGATATTTGTTAATTAAATAAAATTCATATATTTGTTCAGACATTTGTTTATCATCTTTTTTAAGATGATTTCGTAATGCTGCTAAGAGAATACTAAGGGTGGTAAGACGTTGTTGCCCATCTATTACAACATATGGAGTGATGCCGTCAGCTGTTCCTAATTCTGCTTGTGTGACTATGGGGCCAAGAAAATAAGAACCTTGTACTTCATCATTGTAGAGACTCATCAAATCTTCCCACAGAGTCTCCCAATTTTCCTGTTTCCAAGAGTATGGTCGTTGAAAAAGAGGTATTTGAAACTGTTTACCACCTTCTAGTAAGTTACGAAGAGTTGTTTCTGATGCTTTCATGCTTGTTATTTGCTTTATGTATTATATACGATAATAACTAATTTTTTGTATTATCAAAGACTTCAATGTGAGGGATTTATATTAAAAAGCCCGCTAATGCGGGCTTCCTTCTTGTAGCCACAGATTAAAACCTGGGGCATTTCACGTCAATTATTACCTACCTCGCCACAGTCGGCATACCCAAAATATCCTCAAGCTTGGGCATATCTTCCAACGCAATCACACGCCCTTCATCCTCAAAACCAGCAATTTGATCGAAGTTCAAATACCGATACAAATCATCTGCAAAAGGCTCAATTTTACTCGCCACAATATCCAAGTATTCTTGCACTGTCGGCAGTCGCCCCAGCAGCGCACAAACTGCGGCTAATTCTGCTGAACCAAGATACACTCGCGCATCTTTACCCATACGATTATTGAAGTTGCGGGTAGAGGTAGAAAACACTGTTGTGCCATCAGCAACTCGCGCCTGATTTCCCATGCATAAACTGCATCCGGGCATTTCTGTTCTAGCACCCGCAGCGCCAAAAATGCTGTATACACCTTCTTCTTTTAATTGGTGTTCATCCATACGGGTTGGTGGTGCTATCCACAGGCGGGTTTTTACTTCACCTGCACCTTCCAAAACTTTTGCTGTTGCCCGATAATGACCAATATTTGTCATACAAGAACCAAGGAATACTTCTTGTACTGGATCGTTAGCAACTTCCGATAATAACTTAACATTATCGGGGTCATTGGGAGCAGCTACAATTGGCTCTTTGATTTCGTTCAAATCAATTTCAATTATTTCGGCATACTCTGCATCGGCATCGCCTTCTAATAACACGGGATTTGCTAACCATTCTTCCATCTTGGCCACACGGCGCAGCATGGTACGGGCATCGTGATAGCCTCGTGCTATCATATTTTTCAGCAGCGCTACGTTGGAACGCAGATATTCCGAAATTGTCTCTACACTCAGCTTAATTGTGCATCCGGCACAAGAACGTTCGGCACTGGCATCAGTGAGTTCAAAGGCTTGTTCAACTTTTAAATCTGGCAAACCTTCTATTTCTAAAATTCGCCCAGAGAAGACATTTTTCTTATTCTGCTTCTCTACTGTCAGCAAACCTTTTTGAATTGCCACGTAGGGAATGGCATTCACGACATCGCGCAGGGTAACACCTGGTTGCAATTCACCTTTAAATCTTACCAATACTGACTCTGGCATATCTAAAGGCATGACACCCAATGCGGCTGCAAAAGCTACCAACCCAGAACCGGCGGGGAAGGAAATACCTAAGGGGAAGCGGGTGTGAGAGTCGCCGCCAGTTCCCACGGTGTCGGGTAGCAGCATCCGGTTTAACCAAGAGTGGATGATACCATCACCGGGACGGAGGGCGACACCGCCACGAGAGGCAAAGAAATCGGGGAGTTCGTGATGAGTTTTGATGTCTACTGGTTTAGGATAAGCAACAGTATGGCAGAAACTTTGGATGACTAAGTCTGCACTGAAACCAAGACAGGCGAGTTCTGTCAATTCGTCGCGGGTCATGGGGCCTGTGGTATCTTGAGAACCAACAGTGGTGATGATTGGTTCGCAAGATGTGCCGGGACGCACACCAGGTAATCCACAAGCTTTACCTACCATTTTTTGCGCTAGGGTGTAGCCTTTCCCTGTATCAAAGGCTTGCTGGGGACGGGTGAAAACGGTGCTGGGTTCTAAACCGAGTGCAAGACGGGTTTTGTCGGTGAGGGTACGTCCAATAAGTAGGGGGATGCGTCCACCTGCGCGGACTTCATCGAGGATGGTGTCAGGTTTGAGGGCAAAAGTGGAAATAATTTCGCCTGCTTCATTGGTGATTTCACCTTTGTAGGGATGGATGGTAATTACCATGCCGGTTTCGAGTTTGGTGACATCGCACTGAATAGGCAAAGCACCGGCATCTTCTGCTGTGTTAAAGAAGATTGGCGCGATCGCACCACCTAAAACATAACCCCCAGCGCGTTTGTTTGGCACAAAAGGTATATCATTTCCTGTATGCCATAATACTGAGTTGATGGCAGATTTACGCGAGGAACCAGTACCAACTACATCTCCCACGTAAGCTACAGGATGCCCTTTTTTCTTCAACTCGGCAATGGTTGCCAAGCTTCCCGGTTGCCGTGACTCTAGCATCACTAAAGCGTGTAAGGGAATATCTGGGCGAGTTGTGGCGCTTTGGGCGGGGGATAAATCGTCGGTATTGGTTTCGCCAGGAACTTTAAAAACGGTGACAGTAATCGCTTCTGGAACTGTAGGGCGGAGGGTAAACCATTCAGCTTCCGCCCAAGAGTCAACTACCCGTTTGGCGTAAGGATTGGTTTTCGACAACTCTAAAACATCATGGTAAGCGTCATACACCAAGAGGATTTTGCTTAAGGCGTTGGCGGCGTAGGCGGCGATGGGTTCCTTTCCTTGTCCGCCCATTACTAGAGGTGTTTCGGATGAGTCGGAGAGGGATACAGTGGGCAATTGCAGCAAATCAATTAAAGATTGCACATTGTAACCACCGATCATTGTACCTAGCAATTGCACTGCTTCGATGGGCGCAATCAACGGACTGGTGATTTCTTCCTTAGCAATGGCGGTAAGAAATCCAGCTTTGACATAAGCTGCTGGATCAACACCAGGAGAAACGCGATCGCTCAATAAATGTAATAATATCTCCTCTTGACCCTTGGGCGGATTTTTCAGTAATTCACATAATTCTGAGGTTTGCTTTGCATCCAATGGTAAGGGGGGAATACCGAGTGCTGCTCTTTCGGCAACGTGTTTACGATATTGTTCTAGCATTTTTATCTTCTCCATTGGGATTTTCTCCCTTTAATTATGAAATATTTTTAGGCAATACTTGGCTATAAAAGTTTAGCTTACTTTTATGATGAAAGCCTTACTGGTAATCGGTTATTAGCAACTTTTTTATACTGAAAGTTTGAAAAGTATGAGGCGAATAGAATTTGCTACTACACAAACAAAGTCCACCGACCTGTACTAAGAGTAAATCAAGAATTTTTAACCCACGTAGGTGAGTTTTGTCTGTATAGCCGCGACTTCTAGTCGCTAAGTGTAGTAATAATAAATTAGATTGATTGTTGGTTTAACCAAGTTTCTAAATCAGCAACACTAGAAAAGTCTAGTAATGCTTCTCCTAAATTCTCTAATTGTTCAATCGATAAACCTCGAATTTGCTCGATTAATGACGTATCAATCTCACCAATACGGCAATTGAGTAAGCGTAGAACTAAACGTTGTTCTCTTTGTTTATTTCCTTCTTGTACAGCTTGTTCTCTGTCTCTTTGATAAAGTGGTTCTAATCGCATAATTAACTCCCTATCATCTGCTTCTAATTCTTGGTTTACTCTCAAGTTTTCGCGCAAGTTGTAAACTAATTCTAGAGTTGCTTTTTGGTATGGATAATCTAATGGTAACGCTTGCAACTCGATAATTGCTTGTGACTGCACACTTCCCCTGCCTAAAAGCCTCAACCATAATGTTTCTGGTATTTGCGGTAGTTGGTGTATTGCTACAATTGCTGTTCGCAAGGCATCTGGGAGAAAATGCACTCCTGATAACCAACCTGCTTTTTGCATAGTTCCAAAGCTAGACAATCTAGTTTCAGATATGGTTGGTGTAAGAACCCACAATTTGGGAATTTCGGAGTCCTGAAGTTTGGTTTTATTGGCTTTAGCTTCTCGTCGCAGGAGAGCCTTAATTTCTAATAATTTTAAAATACAGTCGCAGATTTCATCGATAGAAGCTGGATTGCGATATGGTTCTATAATCGCAGGCTGTTGGGCAAATCTTCCTAACAAACCCAGTATTTGTATATTAGAGCTTTGTTGTTTGGCAGGAGTGAATAAAAATCTATTTCTTTAATCTCTCCTGAGACTTTTTCTGATGCTTTGACTTCTCCGTAATCTTTTAGTAGTTCTTCTAGATAGTCTTTGGCGAATTTATCATGTATAAACCTGGTCATTCAATTTTAATATTTTGGAAGTTCTAGGTTAATGCAAAGTTTTATTATATAGCAGTCCTGAATCATTCATGATGAAATAGATCCCCGACTTCTTTGAGAAGTCAGGGATCTGGACAACTTGAAAAAATTAAAAGCAGATTTTATAAGTCTTTTGACTTACTGTTAGGGCGTGGCAGTTATTGCATTTTGATCTGATGTTTTATCTGTATTAGATTTTAAGCGTGTCAATCTGCTTTTACGGATACGTTCGCTGTCTCTAACGCCGCCTGCAAGTTCATATTCATTGCTGTTTTTGCCGTACTTGAAACCCACCCCCATCAGCATTTTGTCTGAAACCTGACTTAAGGTTTTTTCCATTTCATCCAGCTTTTTTCTAGAAGAGTCAATCATAGCTATAGCAGCGTTATAATCATCAAGCATATTGTGAAAATTGTCTATTAATTGAGTTAGATTTTGCAAGTTGTAAGTATCATTAAAATTGATATTTGGATCGATAGCTTTCAGTCCGGCAACTCTAAACTCAGCTTTTTCTAAAATCCGGGAACTACGTTTTTTTCGAGGCATAAATTTACACTTTTAAAAGCTTTACAGAGCTATTTTGTCTCAACTAATCTGCATTCTGGTTCAGCAAAAAGCACATTTTTCGTAGTAAAAAGTTTTATTTATATCGGTGATTTCTCGGAATTTAATCACCAAAGGTTGATTTTTAGCAAAAAAATATTATGTTTAAGCAATAGACAATAAGGCACAGCATTGCTCATACGTGTCAACTTAACGTGAAACCCTTGTTAAGACATGATATTCAGATATCTTAACTTACCATCACTCTTTGCGTTACCCCACCCTGTTTTTGTCTAAAGCCAAAACTGCCCCTCTCCTTGGCAAGGGCAGAAGTTAGGGTGGGGTAAAACACTTGTAGAGTAGGCATTTGAGCTTAAGTTGACATGTATAAGCAATGCTGTACCCTACAAATTGTCTGTGTTCCATGCAATTAAGAACCGCTATCAGCGATTGCTTTAACTTTAAGGCTTAATGCTGTAATTTTAAGGCTTTATGTTCTAGCTCTAAGGCTTAATGTTGTAACTTTAAGGCTTTATGTTCTAGCTCTAAGGCTTAATGTTGTAACTTTAAGGCTTTATGTTCTAGCTTTAAGGCTTAATGTTGTAACTTTAAGAGTCAACCTTATAACATTGATGACTAAAGTTTGTTGGTGAGGGCAATCATCGCTACATAGTGTATATTGTTGATTTACAGCGATCGCAGAGTTGGAAAAGATTTCAATAAAAATGAAAGGCTTATTCTATAAGCCTTTTGACTTACGCGTAGGGTATTAGTCTGTGATACATTAACAGAGATACTGCCAAAAATCTCAATAGTATGACAATCGCTTCTCGTACCAAACCCTGGTCAACTTCCAAAGGTTGATACAGCAATGCGCGTCACCCAATTCCACATACAGCGACCAAACCGCCTTCTTTTGTGTGGTGTCAACTTTCCAAGCCATCAAACCAATGCCAAAAGGCAGAGTTACAGATACAGTCTCTAAAGAAACGCGATGCCTACGGCGGGCTACGCCTACGCGCATATTTATAGTAAGCAAATTTAACTAATTTATTTGTGTATTTTATAGTAAAATATTTTGAATTAGTAGCTAGAATTTAACCTAAATTTTTATAGTAAAATCTGGATATTTTTAACTAATTCAGATAAACTAAGAAATTTGTCCGTAGATCGCACTTCTTTTGTATATGTCCAAAACTTACACCGTAGAAATTAATCATCAAGGCAAAATTCATACTTTGCAAGTTCCCGAAAATGAAACGATCTTATCAGTTGCCGAGGATGCTGGTTTGGAATTGCCCAGTTCTTGCAATGCTGGTGTTTGCACAACTTGCGCCGGTCAACTATCTGAGGGGACTGTAGATCAAACTGATGGTATGGGCGTAAGTCCAGATTTACAAAAGCAAGGTTACGTGTTGCTTTGTGTTGCCAAACCCCTTTCTGATTTGAAACTTGAGACAGAAAAGGAAGACATCGTTTATCAGTTACAATTTGGCAAAGGGAAATAATCAACGAACAGTTATCAGTATATCGGATGATTATTCATCACTGAGTAACTGTTCACTGAACATGACAAAATATGATAAATAACATAAATATTTCATCGCAGATAAAGTCAGCTATTCTAGAAACTACAAATCAAGAGGATTTCCCAAGATGACGACTCATTTTATTACCGCAGAAATTGATTTACAAGAAACTCCCGCAGAATTACTAGAAGCAATTGAAACAGAGTTGAAGAAACAAGGCGAACCCTTGCGTTGGGCAGTTACCTCTGTAGACGTTGACGAACAACAAGCGACAGTTGAAGCTGTGGTGACAAAGAGTGCTGAATCCTAAATTAGAAGTGAAAAGTTGAGAGTGAGCAAAGGTTATTTCATTTTCATCTAGCCCGCCTCAGAATAAATTCTAAGTCTAATAGCAAAAGTCGTCTCAAGACGACTGAGTAGAGGTTATGGCCCGTTTTAACAGACTTTAGTTCTGGGCGGTTTATGTCTAGAACGAAATAGCCCTGGAGAGTGGGAAATAACTTAAAATGAATCGTCCATACACTGCTATCTTAATTGTACCAACTGGCGTTGGGGCTGCTATTGGGGGTTATGCAGGAGATGCTTTGCCTGTTGCTAGGGTTATAGCACAGGTTTGCGATCGCCTCATAACTCACCCCAATGTTCTGAATGGCGCAAGTTTGTATTGGAATCTCCCTAACGCTTTCTATGTTGAAGGTTACGGACTTGACAAATTTGCCTCTGGATGCTGGGGTTTGCGTCCAGTCCGCAGCAACAGAGTAGGTTTGCTTTTAGACCAAGCTATTGAGCCAGAATTACGGCTACGACATATACAAGCCGCCGATGCAGTCAGAGCCACTCTCGGATTGACTTTAACAGATTATGTAATTACAGATGCACCATTAAATGTAGAATTACGGACTACAGCATCAGGCGCTAGTTGGGGAACAATTGGCAACCCAGATAGCTTGTTACGGGCAGCTGAAATATTAATTAAAAAAGCGGGAGCAGAAGCGATCGCAGTTGTTGCCCGTTTCCCCGATGATATGGATGAGGAGGCAGTACAAAAATACCGCCACGGTGAAGGCGTAGATCCTTTAGCCGGTGCAGAAGCCGTAATTAGCCATTTGCTAGTGCGAACCTTTCAAATTCCTTGCGCCCATTCTCCCGCCCTTTTAAGCGAACCTCCCGAACCTGATTTATCTCCCCGTTCCGCCGCCGAAGAATTGGGCTATACCTTTTTGCCCTGTGTCCTTGTAGGATTAAGTCATGCCCCACAATTTATAGTAGAGAAAACAGCGATTGCATCAAAGAAAGGTGATATTTGGGTAGATGAAGTAGATGCTGCGATCGTACCTGCAACTGCCTGTGGTAGCAGTGCCTTACTGAGTTTAAGTCAAAGACGATGCCAAATAATTACAGTAGAAGAAAATAAAACTCTGATAAAAGTTCCTCCCCAGCCGTTGGGGATCAAATCTATACAGGTAAACTCATATTTAGAAGCAGTAGGTGTATTGGTAGCACATAAAGCAGGCATCAACCCCTCTGCTCTCCGTCCTAAATTATTACCTTTGCAGCCAATTAGTCATTAGTTATTGGTCATTCCTGCTCCCTTCCCCCTCCCCTTAAAAACCCGTGGTTGAACAACAAAAGCAAGAGCCAGAAATTCCATACCTGACGCGCATCCAAATACTTGGGGCGATGGGAGCGACTGCAATCATTTTGTTGATAGTCGCCAAACTTTCGTTATACTTTGGCAACTTTTCCCTATTTTCTTGGGACTTAAACCAAAGAGAGTTGCTGTTGGGCATAGGGCTAGGGTTCGTCATCACTGCCTTAAGTAGCTTAACTTATCGCCTATGGAGTGCCTATCGTAAAAGTGCAGATTATTACCTAGAAGTGGTACTGAAGCCTTTAGCTTTACCAGATTTAATATGGCTGGGGTTACTACCGGGATTAAGCGAAGAATTATTATTTCGAGGTGTAATCCTACCAGCTTTAGGCTCTGATCTTACAGCCGTAATTGTATCGAGTCTTTGCTTTGGCATCTTGCATTTTAGCGGCTCCCAACAATGGCCTTATGTAATTTGGGCAACAATTGTCGGCATCATATTGGCATATAGCGCCCTGCTCACGGGCAACTTATTAGTGCCGATTGTCGCTCACATTATTACCAACTGGATTTCTAGCTATTTCTGGAAAATGTGGCAATTGTCAGCAATTAAAAAATAAAGGATCTTCAGTACTAATCAATCTGCCAAAAAGCTAAAAATATTGCTTGACAACAAAAACTGTCTTATAGATATCGGCTCTAGCCCTTTCATATATTGGCTAATTTTCTCCCAACTACTGCGTTAACAACTTGTCCCAGAACATTCTGACCGGATTTTTCTAAAATTTCACAAGCAACAGCAGCCTGAGCAGAATCAACTACCCCAGGACGAACTACCAGCAACACGCCATCAGTCATTTGTCCCAAAGTGGCTGCATCAGCGGCAATGTTTAATGAAGGAGCGTCAATAATTACAAAATCATAGTTATTAGCAAAACTTTGAATCAAAGAAGCCATCCGTTTAGAATCAAGCAGAGATGCCGGGGAGGGAGGTACTGCTCCAGTAGTCAGCACATATAAATTATTCATAACCATTTTGACAACGGTGCTGATTTGGGTTTCTTCCAGAATCAGATTACTCAGACCTTGATTATTAGTTAATTCCCAAATTTGGTGTTGAACTGGGTGATGGAAATCTCCATCTATCAGTAAAACTTGATGCTCCATCTGTGCCATTACTATTGCTAAATTAGCTGCTACTGTTGACTTTCCTTCTCTAGGTACAGAACTAGTCACAACAATAACTTTTAACTCTTTATCACCACGTTTAAACTTTAAATTTGTCCGCAACATCCGATAAGCTTCACTAATTGGGGAGTGAGAAGTATCTTTCACGACAGATTTTGAGGTAGATAAGTCTCGCTTTTTATCCTTGAAATCAGATTTTTGAGGTTTGCTAAAGGCAGGAATTACGCCTAATAAAGTCAATCCGATTAATTCCTTTGCTTCATCAACAGTCTTAATAGATTTATCTCTTACTTCCAAAATATATATAGTTGCCAAAGCAGCTATAACAGCCAGCAAACCTGAACTCAAATACGAAAGCATATTAGAAGAAATCGGCTGGTCAGGAATTTGAGCTTCAGCTATCAAACTAGCATTACCGACGTTCTGATTTTCTGCAATTTGGCTCTCTTGCAATTTTTGCAACAAAAGTGAATATGTAGATTGTGATGCTTGTACTTTGCGTTCTAGCTGGCGCTGTTGTTGTTCTAATCTGGGCAAAGTTTTCAGTCTTTCTTTGTAGACTGCTTGTAATTTGGATAAAGTTGCGGCTTGGCTAACTAAACCCATACGAGTTGACTCCAATCCGATTAGGTTTGCAGTCAGTTGTTGTTCCAACGCTCCAATCTGGAAATTGCCATTAAATTGTGCTTTATTTGCCCCTAAAACGTCTGTTGTTCGCTGTTGTATTATCTTTTTTAAAGCTTCTAACTTATTTTTTAAGGTAATAATTTCAGGATGTGATTCCCGCAAAATAGTTCGCCTAGTTGCAAGTTGAGACTCTAACTGCTGGACTTCTTTGAGAATGTCTTGTAACCCAGAAGATTGACTCAGAGAGGTCTGAGCTAATGCCTGTTTTGAATCCATATTCAACTGCTTACGGATATCTTGAGACTGGGCATTGACATTGGCAATTTGAGATTGAACCTGGCTAGATTGCCTTTGTAAGTCTGTAATTAAATCTAGTGATTTAGTTGTTTCTTCTTGCAGAGAAACAACTTTATTCTTATCTTGAAACTTTGCTAGTTCACCCTCTGCTTTTCTGACTATTAATTCTGCATTTGGCAACTCCTTTTGAAGGAATTTGCGGGCTGCTGCTGCTTCTTTTCTTCGAGAAGACACGTTGTATTCTAAATAGATATTCATCACCGTATTAACTACATTAGCAGATTTTTTAGGATCTCTATCCTTGTAGGAAACTGATAAAATATCAGATCCCTTAATATCTTTAACGGTTAATTTTTTTAGAAACTCTTTTGGTTTTAAAGCCTCCCTTTGATCGTTTGTCAAAACAAGTCTATCTATAGTTTTTTGCACAAGGGGTTCAGACTTAATAATTTCTGCTTCTGTATTTAGAGGATTAGTTTTCTGATCCTGTGTTACTGTTTCTAACTTCCCTATCCCCTCTCCTACTCCCGTCAAGGAGGAGATAGTATTTGTTCTTTGAAACAGTAGCTTTCCTTCTGCCTCATAAGCAGGTTTTTTTAAAGATGAAATCAGTACAAAAAACAGAAAAGTTGGGATAAAAACAGCTAAACTTGGTCTCCAACGACGCTTCAGTATTTGCCAATATTTATCAAATGTTAAAGACGATGTTTCGGATTCCATAAATTAATTTTTTTTATTAGTAGAGATATATACAATCGAATACTAAAATTTTGCCAAAGCTTATCAGATTAAAGATGTCTTGCTAGATGAGTGGTTCGATTGCTATGGTAAACTGTGCCAATCGCATCAATTACCCGCTCCAAATCCTCATCTGTTAGGTTAGAACCAGATGGTAAGCAAAGACCTTGTGTAAATAACTTTTCTGCTACAAAGCCGCCAATACATTCACAATCAGCAAACACAGGCTGTAGATGCAAGGGCTTCCAAACAGGACGCGCTTCAATTTGTTGGTTAGCAAGTGCTAAACGTACTTGTTCTCGATCTACACCAAAGGCTTTTGGATCTATCGTTAGACAAGTCAACCAGCGAGTAGCATGTCCAAAATCTGCTTCTGGCATGAATTCTATTCCTGGCAGATTGCCTAAAGCTTGCTGATAAACCTCAAAGTTGCGTCGCCTAGCTGCTACGCGATCGCTCAAAACACACAACTGACCTCGACCAATGCCCGCCAAAACATTGCTCAGACGATAGTTATAGCCAATTTCTGAGTGCTGGTAATGGGGAGCCGGATCGCGTGCTTGGGTTGCCAAAAACTTGGCTTTTGCTACTAGTTCTGGTTTGTCGGAAACTAACATTCCACCGCCTGAAGTGGTGATAATTTTATTGCCGTTAAAAGAATAAATCCCAATGCGTCCAAAGGTTCCAGGGGAACGTCCTTTGTAGGTAGCGCCTAATGCTTCGGCTGCATCTTCAATTAAAGGAACCTCATAGTGATGGCAAGCTTGTAAAATTGGCTCGATATCTGCACTTTGACCGTATAGATGCACCAGCACAACTGCTTTGGGTAATTTGCCAATGCGATCGCGCGCTGCTAATGCTGCCGCTAACAACTCAGGATTCATGTTCCAAGAAGTGCGATCGCTATCGATAAATACTGGTTTGGCTCCCAGATACGTAATTGGGTTGGCGCTAGCAGCAAACGTCAAAGTAGAGCAAAAAACATCATCCCCATACCCAATGCCAACTAATTGCAAAGCTAAATGTAGAGCTGCGGTACCAGAACTGACAGCAGCAGCACTACTAGCTCCAGTTCTTTCACAAAATTCTTGCTCGAAAGCGTCTATATGTGGGCCAACAGGGGCAATCCAGTTAGTTTCAAAGGCTTCTTTGACAAATTCAAGTTCGCGATCGCCCATATGTGGAGTGGAAAGTAAAATTGGTTTTGCCATTACTTTGTCAAACTATTAACTCACTTAAATTTAGCATTCATCATCAAATTATCGCTTTCTAAAACTTTTATTAACTTTACTTATTAGGGAAATGTAAAGAATTCTTGAATCTATGGTTTTTTTGAAAAATCAGAAAATTATCATAGGTTTACATTACAACTGATTAAAACTATACGTTATATCAAGTCTTTTACACAAGACAATATAAATTTTTAGTTCTGACATATAAATTATAAGGTTAATTTTTGTTGTTAGTTTAACTTTATTATCTATTTATTTTTCTTCAAATGGTTATGAAATAAACCCGAAAAAACCTCATTTTTTCCTCAGAAATAAATATTTATCTTCATGTGCATTGCTTAACTTACTGTAAAATCTAGGGATGTACAACCAACGTATTAATAAGGACAAGTTGTACATCGTCTGAGATTAGCTATAAATTGTTTTAAAGCAATAGTATAAATCTTGCAATAAAGAACAATGTTTCATATACTCCAAATTTATTCGCACTTTATCTGGATAAATTATTTCATTGTTGTATAAAACTGGATCATTAACCTTTGCCAGTATCTCTTCCTCATTTTTGTAAGCGAGCGTAGCAGGTCCAGTAATACCAGGTCTTAGTAGGAGTAAGTGTTGAGCATCACCTTGTAATTTGTCTGCATAGCCTGAAACATCAGGTCTGGGACCAACTAAGCTCATTTCACCAACCAGTACATTCCAGAGTTGCGGCAGTTCGTCTAACTTCCATCGTCGCAAATAACGACCAATAGGTGTAATTCGTTGATCTCCCGCAACTGTAATTGAACTATCTTTTACTTTACGCACATACATTGTCCTAAACTTTTTGATTTTAAAAATTTTTCCCTTCCTACCGACTCTCTCCTGAGTGAAAAGTATAGGAAGACCAGATGTTAGCAATATACTTATAGCGGTAATCCCTATAATTGGTAATAGAATTACTAGACATACAGAAGCTACTATGAAGTCAAAAATTCGCTTTCCAAATTGAAGGTACATAGAACTAAAATTACTATTTACGACAATGCTTTTCACAAAAATTAGTCAATCAAATTATTTATTGCAGCATTTCTAGCACTGTTGGATTAATGTTTCCACCAGAAGCCAAGAAAGAATTACCGTAGTAGACAAATTCCATTAGTAAAGGCAGAGGATCGTGCCACCGAAAATCATCGTATTTACAATGGCGACCAGGAAAGATTATTCGTCCAAGAGAAGCAAGTGGAGCCAACTTTTTTCCGCTGCGAAACTCAGCTACAGATGCAATGATCTCGCCAACAATCCAGAGACTACTTACAGGTTGCAATGATGGTAAAAAGGACTTTGAATCTGGCGTGCCTGTAGTCAGCATAGTTATCAGCGCTCGCGGAAAATCATAGCCATTTTGAACAGCTAAATTCAGCGCTCCCCAAAAACGAGGATTCATCTCGATCAAATAGGCAGAGGAAATTTGAGTATCAGCAAGAAAGTCAAAATGTCCAATACCAGTCCAGTTCAGTGCTGCTGCCATCCTTTGCGTATACTCCAATAACAACGGAGAGTCGCAAGGTTCGCGCAACACACTCGTACCAAATCCTCCTTCTTTACAACGTAAATAGCGTTCGATAAAACAGGCTTTCAGTTCGCCTTCTTGGGCAAGAAAGCAACTTCCATAAACATTTCCTGGCAAATATTCTTGAAGAATTGGCATTTGGTGGTTTAATAAACCAAAGCCTTCCATAATTTCACGATATGTCCGATTAGCTTCTTCTACGGAATTGACGCGAAAAACACCTTTGCCACTGTTACCGCGCCGTGTCTTGATAATCAGAGGGAATCCTAGCTGCTCTGCTAATGAGTCTACTTCTGCCAAACTTGAAGGAGCAGCTGTCTTGGGAACCTGCACTCCAGCTGATTCAGCAACTTGAATAATTTCATATTTGTCTAATCCCCGTCTCAAGTCATTGCGAACAGGACAGGCAATCAGCAAATTCACAGGTAAGCAATCGCGATAAGTTTGGATTACCAAGCCATCCTCATGCATTGGTAGCAAAACATCTATCTGTCGTCGTTTCACAATCGCAGATAACTCAGTCACATATTGCTGCGGCTCTTTGAATGGATCTGGAACTAAATCAAAACCGCGAACAAACTTAGAAACGCGGGTCATGCTCCAACGTGTAGAGTCACATACATAGACTTCAAAACCAGCACAGCTAAGGCTTTCTGCTGCCACATACGCGATGCGGCACCATCCATAGGTTATTAGAACTCGCATTATAATTACCTCACAGTTCTGTAGAATTTGTTGTTTGAAAATTGCTCAACGTCTCTCACCTCTTCCATGACCTTGCTATATAAAGCTTCGTGTAGTTTCAAAATATGCTTTAGGTCATAAGCAGCTATGCGTTCGCGCCCAGACTTTCCTATCCACCGCGCATCTTTAGGATGATCCAACACCCAATTGATGGCTTCAGCAATACCTTGAATATCTCCTACCTCGACGAGGAGTCCACTACCTCCTTCTAACAATTCCTGAGTGCCTCGGATTCTCGTGCCGATCACAGGAATTTCTAAAGACAAAGACTCCATGACACTTCTAGGTAGACCCTCCTGTTCTGAAACCAGTATTGTCGCTACTGAAGCTCGCATCAGTGTTGGAATATCGTCCCGCCTACCTAAAAAATGAACTTGATTTTTCACTCCCATATCTGTTGCCAATAGCTGCATTTCTTCCAAAAGTGGACCCCGACCAGCAAAAGCTAAATGCACTTTAGGTCGAGATAGCTTTGCAAATGCCTGGATCACATCCCGATGATGTTTGCGGGGAATAAACTCAGCCACTGACAGCAATAGCGGATTTTCTGGAGATAATCCCAATTCCTCACGTACCCGAACTACTTCTCCTTCAGCAACCGCCTGGGGACTGTAATGCTCAAGATTTACACCAATTCCAGGCATATAGCGAACTCGTTCGGATGGCAAAATATGGTATTGCTTTGCTGCTGACTCATCGTCGCGATTAATCACAACTAGGTAGTCTGTCCACAATCCAGCCAATTTCTCCAAGCCTAGAAAAACAATATTTTTTAAGAGTTGCCCGCCACGATGAAAGTGAAAACCGTGTGCAGTATATATCACCTTGCACTTTCCTTGTTTGCTCAAATCCTTGAGGGCGTATCGAGTCACAAAAGCTGCTACTGGCGTATGTACGTGAACGATATCGTATTTTTCTTGCGCCATTAACTCTTGAATAATTAACGGAGCCGCCAGCAAGTTCTTGGGATCTAGAGGGTTACGCGACCATTCCACTTCCCAGACAATATCAAAAGCTTGCTTGCACTCATTACAATTTGAAACTCCCTGAGCCATTGCATCCACTTGCCAACCTTGAGCACGAAAATGATAGGCAAAAGGAAGCAGAAAAGCGCGGAGGGTTGATGAAATAGTAGTGACAATTAAAAGGCGTTTCATAGTCGTTGGTTGATCCACGCTTCGGTTTTCTCTCGAACATAAAGATAGAATTCAATTCGCTGTTCTCGGAGTACTTCATCTCTGTACTCTTTAGCTTTCTCTAGGTTGCGAGCAGACATCTGAGCCATACGTTCTGGATTAGTAACTACCTCTCGAATTTTGTTGGCTAAAGCACCCACATCACCAGGTAATACCATATCTTCAGGAGGTAGTAGTTCAGGAATGCCACCTACTGTAGAACCGATGCATGGTAATGCCCGCGCCATCGCCTCTACCATTGCTCTTGGCAAGCCTTCTTGGTAGGAAGGTAGAACAAATAAATCAGCTTGATCCAACGCCGCGGTTACAGTTTTCCCAGCCGACAACTGACCACGGAAACAGACTCGATCCCCTAAGCCCAATGCTAATGCTTGTGCCTCTAGTTCTTTTCTGTGCTTACCATCACCAACCATAGTCAATTTCAGGTCTATCCCCGCTTGCACACAGCTAGCTACAGCATTGATCAGTATGTTAGGGGCTTTATAGAGTTGAGCTAAGGTGCCTACAAAGATCAGATTTAAAGTCCTCGCCTCCTGATCAAATCGACGGGGAGTCAAAACTAAGAAATCCTCTGAAATATCTACGTCTGATATTCCTACTGAATAGTGAGAACAAGGGTATCTAGCCTGTAAAGCTTGTTTGGTGACATAGGCCGCTGCACAAGCCCCAGCGCACTGATGCCGCAATCGCTGGGGAAAAAACCAACGGAAAAATGATCGCAAAGGATGTCTAACGGAGCCAGGAGCAAAGACATCGTAGGGATCGGCAACCACTTCTACCGCATAGGGATGATGCACAGCACGCAGTTTAGGTTCGATACAAGAGGCAATTTGAGAACCTACTCTCAAAATCACTGCATCTGTTGGTTCCACAGCCTCTTGTACAACACGCTTTACCTGGCGCGATCGCAGCAAATATTGCATCGGACCAATGTAGTAGGGTACAGCAGCAAAGGAAACGCGATCGCCATCAACACGCTGCCAGTTGGCAGGTACTGAATCCACTGGCTGCACCCGCGCCACCACTCGCACCTGGTCAAAAACTTCTAGATAGCGCTGCCAAAAATAGTAGGCATTGGTAGTTGCCGTCCAGATTGCGCCATCAGGTGTACTGGCAAAACGGTGTTCAAGGATAACAACCACTGTTTTACACAGAGATGATTGAGAAATAATTGATGCTGTCAGAGAGATTTGTCGAGAAATCATATAAGAATCTTATTTGTTAGAAATATTTTGCCGAAACATTAAAGCAACCGATAGATTTGCACCTCCAAAGGAGGTATGGAAACTGCCAGTACTCCATACTTAGTGGAAAAACTAATGGGACGCTCATTCAATAAAGAAGTGACATGTAATGATGAAGATGGCAACTTGATCGACAAGCTTTGACGCTTTTGTGTAGTGTTCAAAACAACCAGAGTTTTTCGGCCGCGGGCTTGCCATATGCCTGTCATAACTTGAGGATAAGCTTGTAGTTCAATGCGTTGTAATGTTGCATCCAACAGCCACGGCTGTAAATACTTGAGTTCTTGGGCAATTGACTTCATTTCAGCCCACAATTGGGAATGATTGGGTAAATACCAACTCCTATCTCGATAGGTATAGTACAAAATACCTCGAACTCCTGCTAGGAGAGCTTGATAGGTCATATTGCGGATTTCTGCTGCGCTGGGTTCGCGTTCGGTCGGCCATTTAAATGTTTGCAAATTAGCGATGATCAAACTGCCATGCGAACTCAGGGCAGTTTCAACGGCGCTGTTAATTTCATAAAAAGTTGAATCTAGCGATCGATTTGCAACTGGATAACTCTGCATCCCTACCCAATCCGCCACATGCATATATCGCTTAATGACTTGGCGATTGCCATCAAACATACTAACATAGGTGGCGTGCCTCGGGTCTTGAGCTTTTACCTGAGTATGGACTCTAAGAATTTCTTGTGGTTGGTAATTGCGGTTAATGTCATCACCAATGCTCCAAGCTAAGAGAGCAGGACTGTTTTTAAAAGTCTGTAAAGATTGCGTGCGAGCAAAGTCCGCTTGATGATCGCTGATAATAGTCACCCCCAAGCGTTCAGCTTGCTTCAAAAGGGTTGTATGAGCACTTAAATTGTAATTAATGGATGTATGTAGCACATTAAATCCTGCATTGGCAATGTCTTTAAGTGCTTGTATCTGTCCCTCTAAAAATTGTTGAGGTGGTCTGTCGTAATCAACATAGTAGAAGCCAATTGGAAAAAAGGGTGATCCATTGCGGGAAAGCCTATGATCGGCTGGAATCACTGGATACTGAATCTGCTGTAAACGCTGGGGTTGATTTGCAAATAGAATAGTGCTCAAGAGTAAAATGATAAATCCAACTATCAAAACTCGTAAACAAAAAAATGTACTAAATGTACTAATATATTTATTTTTAAATATTTTCAAGATCAGATTTTTTGTCAGATACATCATTTTTCCATATACTAGATACTAGAAATATTTAGCTTTATGTGGTTGAAAGTTTCTTAATAATTTTGTCCGGACTAATATTTTATCATTATATGACTATGCAAACATTCAAAAAATTAAAAGCGTTTTTTCAATACTTTGCGATCTTTAGTTTTCTCCGTCGTTTTGGTTCTAGATATTCTGGCAAGATAGAGTTGAGAATTTTGTAAAACAATCGCTACTCCATAGAGATAAAAACCAGTAAAGTGGACGAAGGTGACTGTAAAGTAAAGTGTATCTTGACCCAAAGCAGATATAAAAAAACAAATTGTCGCTAGAAAAATTGTCTTGGCATCGCATTCATATATATATAAATAATAAAAAACATGAGCAAAAAAATAAATAAAAATTGATAATCCAATCAATCCCGTCTCTAAGGTAATATGCAGTAGTAGAAAATGGGCTTTTTTGCCAGTATCTGTCGCAGCACCAAATCCAGATCCCAAAAATAATATTTCAGGATTATTAGTTATCATTTCAATTCGTTCTTTCCATATTTCATCCCTTCCACTCAAACTATCGGCATCAACACTAGTTAATCCAGCCTGACGTTCTAAGAGAGAGCCTTCACTAGAAGCAATATGAAGTGAATTAAAACCTACATTAGACAGATATACCAATAGTAGTGCTGCTAAAGATAGAAAAACAAAAAGTATCTTTGTTGTATATTGTGGTCTTTTTATCCAGTAAAGTATACCAAATACTAAAATTGCTGCTAAACCAGTTCGAGATTCTGTAAAGAAACATGTTATTACTCCTATAAGCAGAAATAGCTTGTCAACAAAAATATTATCTGACTGTGCCAAATGCATCCGCATTGCCAAGAGCATGATTACATTCACTGCAACATGGGAGTGGTCGTAACCTGTTGTACCCCATCCTTGTCCGCCATATTTACCAATACTTTGATACCTACTCCAAGCACCTGCTACTGTTGGCTCTTGAGGTAAGTGTATAGTTAGCGCTCCCAGGGGCAAGATATTAAAAAAAGTCAAGATAATTCCTAAGCAAACTAGTAAGAAAATAAGATCGTTAATCTGTATTAAAATCTTGCGTCTAGTTGAGCTAAATGGAACATGGGCTGTTATCCAAAAAATACAAATAAATTGGATAAATCGATAAATTTGATACTGTCCAACTGCAATTCCGGGTGTATTTTCTTCTCCTAAATTAAGTCGATAAAATATATATGAAATAATGCTACCTACAAATGCAACTAACAGAATTGATAAAAGCTTTAGGTTGAATTGAGAAACTTCAAGATAAGTACGTTTAGCCAACACAAACGCCACAATCATAAAAAAACAAGCAAAATCAGAAAGGTTTGGCCATAAAGACCACGAAGGTCCGATTGCTAAGAGTGGTACAACATAGACTTGAGAAATCATATAAAAACACATTCCTACAAACAACCATTTGGTTGCCCATAAGCTTGTTGGTGTAATTTCATCAGGCAGAAAACTGGCTTTTTTCACTTGTGGAAACTAATCGTTTATGTAATATATGTCTAATACCATGCACTAGTTTTTTCTTTGGTGAAACTAGGTTAACTAACCTCTGGAGAACTCATAGTAGGTAGTTTATGTATAGCATGTACCATCAACCATCCACTAATGATGGCTCTGACAACGGTTGCAATAAGTAACGATATTGCGGCTCCTTTAAGTCCATAGATAGGTACTAACCAAAAACAAGCAATCGCTGATGTACTAGTGACCGTAATAAACAGAGGTACTTGCACCCGTAAGTGACGAGCTGCAATTAAGCCGTAACACAAGAAGGAAGCAACATATTCAACCATCATTGTTACCATGATCCACACAAATATCTCTACATATTGCACATAGTCGGCAGTATAGAGCAACTTAAGAATTTCTTTTCCAGCCACTCCGGCAATACCAATCCCGATTACTCCGATGAGTACACCAATGCCAATCAGCTTCAGAAGTAAATTGATGAACGCATTTTTTTTACCATCTGTGTAATATTGTGAAAGTCTGGGACTGGCAGACTGTCCGAGCGCTGCTTCTACCGTTTGTCCGGCATACATAAGGTATGCGATCGCAGCAAAAATTCCTAATTCGCGCTCTCCTAGATAGTGTTCAATAAAGTAGCGAGGAATGTTGGTATTAAGAGAAATCAGCATCATTACTATTCCCATAGGAAGAGTCAGTTGAATTAGCTGGGTCAATGTTTTGCCATGCCACCGGGGTTGCACAATCCTCAGCCAGTTGGATGAACTGATTGTGGTGTTGAAAAATGGCTGTTGCAGTATCCCAACCGCATTACCCAAATCGTAAAATACTAAGACGATTATCCAGGCGATCAACATGCCTATGGTTGCCGACAAGACACTCCTCGATAAACTTAGACAGACACCTGCCAATAACAATGCTAGGGCACCCCGTAACATTGATGAAATGGCAATGCGATCCATCTGTTCTGATTTTTGTAACAATCCATTGCAGACATCACTTATGGATTCCACTGCTTTTGCAAGCCCTACAAACAGGATAATGAGTGCTGTGTTTGGGGGATAATTAACACCTAGTACAATAATTATAATGAATACAAGTGCTAAAATCGTTGACAAAATGCGAAGTCCTAAATAATCATAAAATTGAAATTGACACTTCGCATCTGTAGCTTGAATCACCCGTAATTGAAGATTAGTAAACATCATCACGGGTGCTGTTACAGCTAATCCCAACGTAAATTTACCAATCATTTCTGGATTACCTAATTTTGCCAGCAACACCAACATCCCCCATTGGCAAGCTGCATAGACAGCATTACCAATGAATGTCCAGGAGAAGTTATGACGTAGTGTTAAGGGCTTATTTACTTGCATATACCTTTAATGGCAGTTGATTTGGTAAGTATTTTGTTCTGTATCCTGGCACAATTTGCTCAAGCAAAAACATAATAGAATTCCCATCATTCTTATCTGCTGCTTTACACAAAGCCTCTAAAATAACATTTATATTTTCAGGAATAATCCGACTAGCATTTTTCACAACTAATAATTTTTCGTGTTGGGTTGGTTCGTACTCCTCTCCTTCAATAAACAACTCCTCAAACAACTTTTCCCCAGGTCGTAGTCCTGTAAAGGCAATTTTAATGTCTTTATCAACTTCATATCCTGAAAGACGAATGAGTTCTTTTGCTAAGTCAACAATTTTTACTGGCTCGCCCATATTTAGCATTAACACTTCGCCACTACGACCCAGCACCACTGCTTGTAAAACTAGTTGCACCGCTTCCGGTATGGTCATAAAGTAACGGCAAATATCAGGATGAGTAACAGTTATGGGACCACCTGCTGCAATTTGTTTTTTGAAAGTTGGAACTACACTACCACGGCTTCCTAAAACGTTACCAAAACGCACGGCAACATAGGGCTTACCACTTTGTCTTGCGGCTTGCAATACTAACATTTCTGCAACTCTTTTGCTGGCTCCCATCACATTGGTGGGATTAACTGCCTTATCTGTGGAAATCATCACAAAATGTGGAACATCGTATCGCAGAGCTATTTCCAATAAATTTTTTGTCCCAATGACATTATTAGTGATGGCTTCTGGGGAATTTAATTCCATCAGGGGGACGTGCTTGTGGGCAGCAGCATGAAAAATTACATGAGGTTGGAATTGTTCAAAAACATGATTTAGCCGTTTTTCAAAACGAATATCAGCGATTAAGCCCGATATCCAAGGAGTATATTGTTGTGCTTTTCCATCGTCTTTCATGGCTTTCACAATTTTTTCTAGCTCCTGTTGGATATTGAAGACGGAGTTTTCTCCGTGCCCCAATAGCATAATTTCTGCTGGACGGCACTGGCAAATTTGACGACAAAGCTCGCTACCAATTGATCCGCCTGCACCTGTAATTAATACTTTCTTGCCTTCAAGAAATTGGGCAACTATTTTAATATCTGTTTGTACAGGTTCGCGTCTGAGTAAGTCCTCAATGCGTACATCGCGAATGCTGTCCACACGGACAGGACTATTGAGGATTTCGTGTATTCCCGGTAGAGTACTAGCCTGAATTCCATTTGCTTGACAAATATCAACAATTTCCCGAATGACTTGCCCTGCAACACTTGGCATGGCAATTATTACTTTGTGGATTTGCAGATATTTCACTACATCAGTTATGTAATAGCGATCGCCTACTACAGGGATACCACGAATGTTTACATTAAATTTCTGCGGATCATCGTCAATGAAGGCTACAGGATAAAAACCTAACTGCGGATTTATCTGCATTTCTTGCACCAACGAAACCCCTGCACTACCAGCACCAACGACTAATACCCGCTCGTGTGGATTCAAAATTGTTTGTTTATGGCTAGTTCTTTCTACTGCCCGAACACTAAAACGCAGCCCACCAATAAAAATAAAGGTAAGCAAACCATCAATAAATGGTAACGATTGTGGCAGTTTACCCATAGCAAGATAAGGTACATAGTTTGAAATATAAAACAACAGGTCTTGGATAATTACCACAGCCAATATCAGCATCGTTATATATGTAAGCTCTTCAATACTGGCGTAGCGCCAGTAACGCCTATAAAAACTAAAAATCCAAAATAAAGTTAGTTTAACCGTTAAAAATAGTATTGTCGCAATTCCTATATCTGATATGTACTCCTTGAGGGGGAGAGCGCCATCTAAACGCAAAATCAGAGCTAACAAAGGTGTTATTGAAAATAAAATAAGATCGCAAAAGAAAAAATGCCTATTTCTCAGATGTAGTAATTTGTTCAAAAACATACTGGCAACCTTTTGCCATAAGGAGTGAAAAGTAAAAGTCAAAAAGTTCATCTGGGTAAAAGTGTTTAATGTCTACAAGTTTTTATGAATGTTTATTAATAAAACTTGGTAGTTTTATCTAATCTGCTCTAATCTGCATTGATAAGTTTCTCACTTTCAAAAATACAGAAAGCAGCAAGACATGTTAGCTAGTGAATCTTTAGCTGCGTGAAGAAGACAGTTGCCACGAAAAAACTTCACAACCATACAGTTCTAGGTTAGAAAGAACTACAGACTGAAAACTAGTGGTTCATGTAATTAATTCTGATGGATTGTGCAAAGTTATTAATTGCTCTAGAACCTGAAATTGAGTAAATAAATGGATTACCACAAACTTCCCAAAATTCATGCGGCAGATCATTAGTAGTCTGCTACATAAATTTTGAGGTGTAGGCAAGTTCGTAGTAAAGACTAAATTCCTGATTTTATAAGCACTTTAGTGCTTACTAAGCTGTTCAGCATTTAAATTGGGTATAATAAAAAACTGAATTCAGTCAAAAAATGGAATAATGCCAGCAAAAAATCATTTAACTTCTCAGCAGATAGAGAAACTACAAAAAGCTTTAAAACTGGAAGAAAATGGAGAAATAAGAGAAAGAATACTAATTCTCTTGTTGCTTAATGACGGGAAAACACAAGCTAACATAGCAGAATTTTTGGGTTGTTCTTTAAATAAAGTATCATATTGGTGTGTACATGGAGACCCAGAGAATCTAGAAAGCCTAAAAGATGAGAGGATGAAGGGAAACCATAAAAAAGCCACAGATAAGTATATAGAAATATTACTAGAAACTATAGATAAAGAACCAGAAGAATTAGGATACGAGTTTGGCAGATGGACAGCGCAGAGATTAGCAACATATTTAGAGCAACTCACAGGCATACAATTAAGTGGTTCTCAAGTAAGGAGGATATTAGAGAAAAAAAAGTACGTCTACCTCTGGACAAAATATAGCTTAGAGTCCAAGAGGAATCTAGAAAAAAAGAAAAGCATTTAAACAGAAAATAGCAGAGTATTTAAGAATAGAGAAAGAGCATCCAGAACGATTACAGGTATGGTTTTGGGATGAGAGTGGCTTTAGTTTAAGGGTGATAAGAAGAAAATCATGGTGTAAAAAAGGTCACTCTAAAAACGTGAGAGGAGACAGAAGAAAAGGGAGAATTAATGTGATGGGAGGATTAAGGTATTCAGATAAGAAAAGATTTGTAGAATTTATTGATAAAGGGAATGCAGACAATTTTTACAAAGTCCTAAAAATCTTTTATGAAGAAATAGTTTTCGATTGGGTAGAAGCTGGTAATCAAGCTAAAGATTTTGCGGAGAAGGGAGCAAAAATAGTTATTATTCTTGATAATGCAAGTTTTCACAAAAAGCAAGAGTATATTAATAAAATTGAAACAGAAATGCCGAATATTCATTTAGAGTTTCTCCCGGAATATAGCCCAGATTATAACTTAATTGAATTGGTCTGGCACTCGACAAAAGAATATATTGCTAATCGGCTATTTCAATCAATTGAAGACCTAGAATATTTATTACATCAACTTTTAAATGAAGGAGAGTTAATTATTAAATGGGGACGAAAACTCAAAAATAAAGGCGATGCTGTTATCACAATTTAAATGCACAACAGCTTACTAACCTTCAAAACTACCATAGTAATCATATTTAATTTTTGAAATATACGTAGGTTGCGTTATGCTACTGGCTAACATACTAAAGCCTTCGGATGGTGCGTTAACCAGAAGCACAACGCACCTTACACATACTTGTATTTTTTCAAAAATCAAATCGGATTGCTATAGCTTACCAAAGTACTAGTACCGCAAGGCGGAATTCAAAATGACGCTCTCTACGAGACGCTGCGCGTAGCTTGCTTCCCCGCAAGGGTACGCAGACTCGCTCTAAGCGAAGCCATGCCGAAGGCTTTACGCTGCGCTAACAAAATTCAAAATTTAAAATGAATGCAGCGTAAGCGTTTCATCGATTTTGAATGGGTGGTTTATTTACGTCGTGTTGTACTAGTACTTTTACTAAGCAATTTTAATTCAGGAGGTAGAAGACAGCGATCACAAAGGTTTAAAGATTGCTTGACTTCGTTTGGAATTAAATTGTATTAAACTGGACATGGCATGTAACACAAAAAGCTTTCTTTCTGTAGCACTAGTTCCCTAAATCTAGATATTTAGGATTGAGCTTAAACTTTTCTTCAGCAGTAGTCGCCAAGCCAACGCTAAGAGCAGTCTCTAACAGAGTCACCTGCACCTTATCTAGCTGCTTTTTTGCTAGATTGGAGGATGATATTAAACCTATTCATCACTTTGGTTTTTCTTTTCGAGGTGCTGAGACTTTTATAGACTGATATCAGGTTTTCAGACTGATATTAGGTTGTTCAACTGATGCCAAGTTGTTAAACTAGTATCAGCTTACCAAATTCATAGTTAGTTGAAGACCAACTGAAACTAAAATTTTAGTCCAGTAAAACTATATAACAACTTTTCATTAATCAAACTGGAGTCCTGTATTTATCCCTACAGGCAGAATAATATGGTTACAGTAATTTGCAAGTATGTGTCCTCGATCACAGAAACAATGTGCTTAAGCGCACTGCTGGTTTAGACAAATTAATATAACAATTAACCGACAGCAAGAGGTAGATTATCACTCTCCAGCACTATTAAAACAAGTCTGTAAAAAACTGTAATTTAGTTCATTTTCCTTGTGGAATAATGGATGTAGCTGTATCAGCTTTGTCAAATAAACAGCAGAATATTCCTGCCTACATGTTCAGTTTGCACTCCAATCGTCTTTATAACCTATATTTCGTATCCGAAAATTTCACACTACGAATTTTCGGCTTTCGGGCGTAGATACGCGATCGGAATAAGCATTGTAAAAAGTGTGATTCTAGCGATGCGTAGACGTGTTAGCCTAGCCTCTCATAGAGAAGCGGTTTGTAGTTAGATATCGCTTTTGTAGAATATTTAATCTCTAAATACCTAAAAAGCTGTATTTCTTTAATTTAGTATGGGGCTAGTCCCGCAAGGCGGAAGTCAAAAGGTTCTAATTCGCTGAATTTAAAGCTTATTTAGATACTCTTAATTAAGACTTACAGCAGTTTGTGAGCAAAAGCGCCACAAGAAGAGTTATCTAAATAGGGGTTGCTGAAAAAGTGATAAAAAAGCCAGAGAAGGATTAATTAGTTATTCAAGCAAGGAACAAACATAAGTTTTTCTTGCGTGTAAATAGTGAAATCATAAGCCCTAATAATATTAGAGCGGAAAAAAGATGTAGTTTTCAAAAATAGACACAAAAAAGCGCTAAATAACCATGACAGATGAGTAGATAGATTCATCACTAAAAAAGTAATAGCAATTACAGTTTCCGAAGTATGAGAAAGTTTCGCCATCACTCTATTCAGGCTGAATCTTCTTTTAGCTTGTCCAAACTTTCCCTCAATAGAATTACGAATCCTTTCGTCTTCTAAAGCTTGCTTCTTTTTTTCCTTACTAATAGTCTTCTGAGGTCTACCTAAAGGAGAACCACTAATTCTAATACCTCGTTCTTTGCACCAAGCTCGATTCTCCCTTGTCCGATAAATTTTATCAACATGAACGGACTCTGGATAATACCCAGTGTAATTTTTAAATGATTCCACTTGTGTTTTCAAATCTCCTGATTCATTAAAGTTATCCCAACTAATATGGTCTAAAAATGCATATCCATCAAAGCAACTAGCAGACAGTTTAGCCCCAAATTCCACGGCTTTACCCGCTTTTCCTCGGACAATTGGACGGATATGTGGTTGGCTTAAACTTACAATCCGGTCATCAATGCTCTGCTTTTTATTTTCATACAACCATAATTGTTGACGATAGAGTTCTGTGACTACAAGCAACATCTTATATTGCCTGTTAGCTAAATTTTCTAGAGTTGCCCCTAACAAGATTAACTGCTCAATATGTGAGAAATTTCTTTTAATATACTGAAGTTGTTTTCTTATCGCTTTCGTTCTTTCTTTCTGTGATACACGGCGTTTTTTAGCTACTTCTAAGTAGTCACGTCTGGCGATTTCACGATAAGTTCTCGGCTTTTTCTCTAATTGACCCTTTATCTGTTCATAAAGAGAGTCTATAATTTTTTCTGTTTGCTTTCTGGCTTGATTTAGTAGCTCTAAATCTGTCGGATAGCTGATATCACTGGGCGCACAAGTGGCATCTAATATTAACTTACCGCGATTTTTTGGCTTATTACCTTCTTTTCCTGATTCTTCGGTTTTTTTTTCAGCCTCTTGAGAAGATGTTGTTTCTAGCATCTTCTTCACCATTTGTTGATTTACTTTGTTGACCAATTCAGCACTAATTCTTTCACGAAAATGTACTAGCATTGATGCGTCAAATGTCGTCTCATTACTATAAGACGACATCCCTATAAAATACTGTAAATAAGGGTTTTCTTTAATTTGTTCTACTGTTTCCCTGTCGCTTATCCCTAGCTTTTCTTTGATTATTAATGCCCCTAATGCCATCCGAAATGATTTTGCGGGTGCTCCCATCTCTGGAGAAAACAATGAAGAATATTCTGATTCAAATTCTTTCCAGGGGATTAAATTAGCCATCATTACCCAACGATTATCTTCCGATAACTTTCCCTCAAATGGAAGTTCAAACTTTTCCACTGCAATTGGAGTTGATTCTTCTTTTCGGTACATAGTTACTTCGGATACACTATCTTCAGTCTGATCGTTATGATGCAAGGATTTTGTGCTATTTTACCTTCAAATCTTGCACCGAAATATACTTCTTTGGTCTGAAAATCTAGATACTGCCACCTTTTGTTTTTTTCAGCAACCCCTAAATAGGCTCAAAAAAGAGACCGCAATGATTAAACCAATGTAGAGCATTATCGTCAGTAATGGCATTAACAGCCATAGTTATTGCAACATCTAGAGCATCGAATGTTCGAGTTTTAGCACCAACGTTGAATTTCTTTTAGCTTTGACCAACATAACTAAATTGGCGATAAATCAGGTGAATATGGAGGCAAAAACTTAACCTTTGAGCCAACAGATTCTATTAAAGATTTTGCAGTTGCAGCATAATGAACGGGTAAATTGTCCATGACTATAATTGCTCCAATCCATAACTGAGGTAGTAATATTTGCTCAATAAAAACTAAAAAGCTAGCAGTGTTCAGACTACCTGGAAAAGTCATAGTGGCAATTAATCCCTCATCACTCATAGCCCCAATTACGGTGATGTTTTTGCCTTTATTACCTGGTCGCTCATCATAGATTCTTCCGCCGTCAATTCCTCTGGCATAATGTCTTGTCATAGACAGATTTACACCTATTTCATCAATAAATATCAGGTTTTTGACATCTATCGTATCTAGCCAAAGTCGAAATTCATAGCGCAATTTTTGTACTCTTTCTGTAGTTTGCTCAGTCGATACTAAAGTTTTTTTTTCCGATTTAATTTTAAGCGTTTAAGAGTGCGGGATAAACTGGATATACTTACGTCTATTTCTGTGCGCTCTTTTATGGCTTCTTGAATTTCTCGCAAATATATATCGCTTTGCTCTGTCACGATTACCTTTAACAATTCTTGCTCAATACTATTAAGCTTCGAGCGGCGGTCTCCTCCTTGGGGTCCGGCAGCAATCTCTGCCGTCTCTCGATACCGGCATAAAAAGTCACGAATAAAAGACAAACTGACTTTAAATCGTTTTGCTAATTCCCTTTGGCCGCCTTCTTTGTTTTGCCACGCACTTAATATCTTTTGTCGTAAGTCAATTGAATATGCTGCCATCTTTAAATACTATTCTTTACATTTTTACAGTTTACGAGCTTTGTGGTGGGTTTGATATCAAATTGCTGTAAATGAAAATAAAATAAAGTTATTTGTCTGAGATTTGCGCCTAATAATTCAACAAAAATACTGTAGATAACATCTAATTAGGGCTTGCTGAATAAACAGAAAATCTTGATAAATCAATGCCTTGAGTGGGACAAAAGGTGAATAAGGTACAAGGAAAAAGACTTGATATCACAAAAAATCAATCACTTTTTCGGATTCAAGAGATTTAGGGGTAGTTTGTAAATCCCCTCCTGCCTCCTGCCCTCTGCCTTTTCTGGTCAGCATAAAATTCTTCATAGCCGCCCGATTCGATTTTTGACGACTACTACGCTTGATAGATGGCTCCAAATTCAATGCGTTAAGTGCAATCTGTCGCACCAATGAAAGGTTTTGTGGATTTAGCAATGCGTAGATGCGTTGGTGTAGCCCCTTGTAGAGAAGCGATCATTAGACATCACTTTCGTAGAATATTTAATTTTTTTGAGTATTTTAACTGATTGATAAAAGGCATAGCTAAACATATTACTAAGATAATTTTTGTTGCGATCGCATCTCTTTACTGGTCAATTTCCATTCATCATTTGTTGATTAGCAGAATTTTATCGCAATTTATGCTTAGTTTTGGGGCATTGGTCACATTGGATAACATCAGGAGTTGATAACTAGTCTAATTTATTGTTGTAGCTGGGCAAAAGTTCAACTTTTTTTACTTTATATTTAACCAACTGTGCGCTGCAATGCTTCGATACGTCCATAAGGGCGCTGTGCTGCACCGGACTATTAAACAGGAGACTACAGCAATGATGAAAGCTGAAGATATCATGACCAAAGAGGTAGTTACCATTCGCGGTTCGGCAACTGTTGCTGAAGCGGTGGGGCTGATGAAGGACAAAAAATTGCGGGCGTTGGTTGTGGATCGTCGCTATGAGAATGATGCTTATGGCATTGTCACAGAAACGGATATTGTCTATAAGATAACAGCCTACGGTAAAGATCCAAAGCAAGTGCGGGTTTATGAAATTATGAGCAAACCCTGCATTGTTGTCAATCCTGATTTGGGTGTTGAATATGTAGCGCGGTTATTTGCTAATACTGGGATTCATCGCGCACCTGTGATTCAAGGTAAGCTGTTGGGCATCATCTCAATTACCGACATTTTGACCAAAAGCGACTTTGTGGAAGCGCCAAAAGCGCCACTGTTAGAGGAGAGAATTCAAAAAGCAATTGAGCAAGCTCGTGCTATTTGCACCGAACAAGGTGCTTATTCTAAACCCTGTGCAGCTGCGTGGGATGAGGTAGAAGAACTTCAGGCAGAAGCAGCTCATCAAAAAGCTGAGGGTATGGTATCTGCCAAAGTCTCTTTTGAAGAATACTGCAAGGAAAACCCAGATGCACCGGAATGTCGAAATTATCACCCATAATTGAATGAAGATAAAAGGGGCATTGGGCATTGAGAAGAGGCAGAGGGGCTGGGTGCGGAGGGCGGAGGGGAAAATTCTCCCTTGCTCCTAGCTCAAAGCTTCCCTGCACCTCTGCCCCTACTTCCTGCTATCTCAATTTACCGTCTAGCAACTCGCATCAATAAGAATAGGCCTATTCCCAAAAAAAGGAAGTTGGGGAACCAAGCCCCCATAAAGGGAGAGAGGACACCTGCTTGTGCGATCGCACCACTAATAAAGAAAATTAAGTAGTACGAGAATATCACTATGACACTAATCCCAAAGCTGGTACCTCTGCCAGTCCGCTGGGGTATGCTTCCCATCGCTGCGCCGACTAAGCCAAAAACTACGCATACAAAGGGCAAAGAGATTTTTTGTTGAATCCGCACTTCAAGTTTACGAATTTTTTGGCGATCGCCACCGAGATGTTCTACTTCTAGTTGATCTAATGCCTCAGAAATATTCATCTCACCATAATCCCGGCTTTTTTCTGCCAGACTTAATGGCGTGCGCGGTAGTTGCAGTTGTTGGTGTTCAAATCTAACAATGTTGCGATAAGAGCGATCGGCAGCGACGAAATAGATCGTACCGTTGTAAAAATCCCAGATATTTTGAGAAGGATTCCACTGGGCTGAATCTGATACCACAATTTGATTCAGACCTTTTGTTGAGCGGTCTATAATCGTCAAACCTGTCATACGCTTACCATCAAATTGGTCGGCGTAAAACAAGCGTGTCAATATCCGATTCTTAGAACCATCCGCCTGGGTAACGTCCTGGTATTCAGGATAGAAAATATTTTGCTGTTTTAAAATTGGCTTGTCTGATTTCAGGGCTTTATCCAGAGTCATCGCCGCTTGATAATTTGCTGCTGGTGCAATTTGTTCGTTAAACACAAATGTCAACCCTGTAACCACAAGACTTAACATCACACCAGTTAGCACCATCCGATAGACACTTACGCCACAACCACGCAAGGCAATTAGTTCGCTCTCGCTAGAAAGACGACTGTAGGTCATCAAAGTCGCCAGCAGCGTAGACATGGGGAAGGCTAAAACGATAAAGTTGGGAAATTTTAACAAAAAAACTTGAATAGCAGTATCTATGGGTAGCCCAGATTCTACGATTTTTCTGATGAGATCAAATACAGCATCAATGGTGACACCAAGTGATGAAAAAGCTCCGACACCAAAGAAAAACGGCGCTAACAATTCGCTAGCAAGGTAGCGATCCATGATCGTAAAAGGCAGCAGCGAATAGGGACTGTTAAAAGACGAGAGTTTCTTTGATATCATAAGCAACTTGAAAAGTTAAGTATTGGCAACCCTGGCGAACTATATCTACTGTATTTAAGTAGGTCTGCGTAAAAATTTGTCGTTGGAATCAGGCAGGAGAGTGTTAATCTAGTTTATCTTTGCTTCATAGTATGAAAATTAAATTTTCAATAGCCAAAAATTAATTCATAAATTATGCTGAAGAAAAAAAATCAAAATATTCTTTGAAAGAAATTATTAATTAAATAATTGTTAATTTAGGCTTGAAAATTATCCCCTAAATAATATTGCCGCACAAGGGGGTTGCTATAGAGTTCGTCAGCAGTGCCAAAAGCGAGGATTTGTCCCTCACGCATGATGTAGGCGCGATCGGTGATGGCCAGGGTTTCGCGGACATTATGATCTGTAATTAAGATTCCCATACCGCGATCGCGCAGTTGTGCGACAATTTGCTGAATTTCTGAAACTGCGATCGGATCAACTCCCGCAAATGGTTCATCCAAAAGTAAAAATTTTGGACCTTCTCGTCCAGCAGCTAAAGACCTTGCTAATTCCGTCCGTCGTCGCTGACCACCAGAAAGTTGAATTCCTTTACTCTTAGCTAATTTTTCCAACCGAAACTCCCCCAGTAAAGTTTTGAGTCGCCTTGACCACTCCCCTCGTGGCACATTAGTTTGCTCTAGCACTAACAGAATATTATCTTCTACCGAGAGTTGGCGAAAAACACTTGCTTCTTGTGCTAAATAACCAATACCCAATCGTGCCCTATTGTCCATTGGCATTCCTGTCACGTCCAAATTACCCAACCAAACTTTTCCTAGATTGGGTTTTTCTAAGCCTGTGGCAATGTAAAAGGTCGTTGTTTTACCAGCCCCATTGGGGCCTAGTAAACCAACGACTTCGCCCTGAGCAACAGAAAGGTTGACGCGATTAACAATTACTCGTTTGCCGTAAGATTTGTGAATATTCTCTAAAACAATTTTCACGCTAGAAGCACCCTTTATTAGTGGTAAATGCTAATTAGCAGGCTTCAAAGGTGGTGTCTGTGGGGCAGGTGTCGCACTTTGTCCACTATTCTCTGATTCCTGGATCATGTAGATGGACTCTACTTGACGATTGGATTGAGGTAAAGCCACAAATCGCCCTTCATCAATTAAATAGGTTACTTTCTCCGCTCGGATACTGTTACCGCCCTGTTGCAAAATATAGACATTGCCACTGAAATCAATTCGGCGTTCTTTACTAAAATACTGTGCTTGGGCAGATGTTGCCTGAAGTTGGCGAGCAGGATACAACATTTGCACATTACCGCGAGCGGTGATTACTTGGTTTTTAGCATCATATTCTTGCACATCAGCGCGGATAGTCAGGGGGCGATTTGCCTCAGCTGTCTGTGCAGTAGCGGTTTGCACTTGGGTAGGGAAGGCAAAAGCGCCCAAGAGTGCAGCTGGTAGCATTAAAGCTAATCCAAAGCGACGTATCTGTGATATTGGCAATTGATAGCAGGGCATCATAGCAATTGGGGATTTAGGATTTCAGCTTGCATTCTAATTATCTCAAGTACTTTATCCAGATTATGAAATATACAATCTGGAGTGATTTCCGATAACTACTGGCTGAAATAGTGACGCTACCCCCAACCTCAAGGTTTCAGGAAATTGGCATAAGAAGTGAAAATGACGAGGCAACGCATAATTATTTCACCAGATATCTAATCAGTAGCCAGCACAATTCTAGGCAAAGATAAGACTTGATTTTCACCCAGATCGCCAGATGCAATCAAGTCTTGCCCTATTTGTTGTAATGTCGTCAACAACACTGCACTCTGACTCAATAGCTCATCTACGTCAACACCACTATAAATAGATGGGTAACGGCGTAGGCGATTGCTGCCTTCTCCCAATAGAATTACAGCACCTCGCCAATTCCGATTCTCCAAATGATATAGTGCTACAGCAATTTGCAGAATGCCTTGATAAAAGGATTTTTCCGGTTCACCAGCTTCAATCCACAAAGCTTCTAAAGTGTCATGACAGGCGTAGAACTGACCAGAATTGAACTGTTCTACGCCTTGCCAAAACTCTTTGGGTATGGTTTCGCTCATCCCATACTATCTCGTACTTCTTTGATTGTTTCGAGAGAGATTTCTTGTTTTTCTCCAGCAAACTCGTTGTCAGGGGTGAGGAACAACATGCAGTGGCACTCTTTGCGTTCTCTCATTGGCACACAAGGACAGTTCCAATATGTGGCGTGAACCTCAGCTTCTTTATCTTCGTAATGGCGACAGGGACATAAAGGCGCACCTAGATCGTCTTTATGTTTGGCTAGTCCTTCAATCACAACTGCGGTGACAGAAGGTTCAGAACAGAAGTATGTTCCAGTACGCTTGGCGTATTGTTCGGAAAAATGCCGCATTGCCTCTAGGCTTTTATCGCTGGATTTTGTGTTATGTTCTGATGTGATCATGTCGCTCATAATTTAAATATTTCTTTGCATTGTACCTCAGCCGCACTAGAGGATTACTGGGTGTATTTCCCCAACCTTGCTTGCTCCAATTGTCTTACCTACGCTCAAAGCCTGATATGTCTGGTTGCTGGGATTAGACAAAATCTAGGAAATCATAAAAGTTTAACTTGCGTGGGGATTGGGGAAGAAGCAAGGGAGCAAGGGAGAAAAGTTTTCCCCTCAGCAAGAGCAGCACCCCGCCCCTCTGCCTCTTTTCAATACCCAATGTCCTTGCAGTTTATGAACGTAATGTTTTTTGTAGTTGGGGTTGTAGAGCATGTAGGCGTAGCCCGTCGGAGACATCGCTTTGTAAAACTATACCAGGATGTTCCCAATTAATTACCTCCTGTTCTACTGGTGAGGAAATATTGGGCCACAAAACCCAACGACTACCTTGAGGAAGTTTAGCAAGGCTTAGGGGGTTTTGAGTGAGCCAAATCAAGGGATAGCTTTTAGGAACTACTGAACTGGCATCTTCTAAGGCTGTGGTTGCTGCTAGGGTTTCTAAAACAAAGCGATCGCCTTTAATTAAATTTGTTGATGCTGTCCACAGTTGCACCTGTAATTGTTGTTGCTGTGCATAAAAATACAGCGAGGCTGCGGCAATTACTGCTTGTTCAAAGTTTTCTTCTTCCCACTTGCTAGCACTATCAAGGGCAATAACTATTTCTTGTCCACCTGTAACCATTTCTAACTCCCGCACCCTTAATTCTCCATAGCGGGCACTAGTTCGCCAGTGAATCAGACGGGTGGGATCTCCTACACGATAAGGACGGAGCGATCGCACCAACCCCGTTGTCGCTGTCTGCAAGGGTTTACCACGAGGATCGCCCCTTTTGCTCTCTTCTTGCCCCATTTCGTCTATTAAGGGACAGGTAGCCAAGGGTAACACTGTCGGATAAACGATCGCTGTGGCAGCACAATCACGCTGACGGCGACACCAAAATAATCCCAAAGGCGCACCAGAACCCAGTTCGACTGTGTGCCAGCGATAAACGCCCCGGCGTTGAGTTGGGTGATAATATACCCAACGGTAACTACCTTGGCTAGGAATTGTTTCGATTGCCTTTTGTACTGGTTTCCCTAAGACGAAGGGCAGTATATCTTCAACTTGCAATAAGCTTACAGGCTGTTGTGTCTGATTGCAGATTTCTAATTCCACCGTTAGATCGTCGCCTGCTGACACAGGTTGCATAGGACGGCGGGTGATGGATAGACCTGTGAGCGATCGCGGCGGTAAGATGGCTGCTACACCCAAAAGGGCAAAACTAATGCCGCTAATGGCGTATAGCCAACCAGCCATCGTATTGATACCTGCGCCAAAAAAACAAATAGCCGTTGCTGCTAGTACCCAACCGCCATAAGCAGGGGCACTGGCACGGGTTTCTAACCAATTGGTGATGGGTTTGATGATTTTCATGTTTCTTTTTTAACCCAATACCATCCGAAATTCACAGTGTTTCAAGGGTTCGGCAAAAAAGCTTTTAGTTAGATTCCTCAAAGATAGATGGAAAGTTACGACGACCACTTACAACCCGTAGAATTTCGATACCATCATCTAACACTCTGTAGAAAATGATATAGCCTTGCAAGGATACACCTCGGAGGTCTGGACGAATTTTTGCGTAACTTTTACCATTGTTTGGAAAGGCAACAAGTTGTTGGCACTTGTGGTTGAATTCACTGAAAAATCGCTCTCCTGCTTCAACGCTAGTTTCAGCAAAGTAGTCGGCAATTTCATTGATATCTCGGCTGGCAAGAATGTTGATAACGTAGCGACTCATGCTTGCGCCTGATGTCCTTGTCGAAACCGCTCTAGAATTTGGTTTACGAATGTTTCTCCATCAATGGGTGGCGTTTGGTCTGAAGCTAAAATCGCCCCATCAATTTTTTCTCGCACATTTTCGACCCATTCAGCATCGGCGCGATCGTATTCATCAAGCAACCGTAAGGCGATTTCAAGGGCTTCTTCTGCGGAGCGATATTTCCCAGACTGGAGCTTGGTTTGAATAAAGCGTTCTTGATCGGGTGTGAGACTGATGCTCATAGAAAACCTCTATTCAGATTATTCACCATTTTAAGTCAAAAAACTCACCAGAATATCAACGGCGAGGAGCAATCACATATTATTAAAATATGGAATAGATATGGAAGATTCTTTGATGCAGTTAGTCAGTCGGGAACATATTGAAATCTCTTCTGATGTGCGAAGTGGCAAACCCTGTATTGTCAATACTCGCATTGCTGTAGAAGATGTGGCAGTGATGCATTTAAAGCTAGGATATTCCTTGCTAGAGATTGCTGGTAAGTATGACCTGTCAGTGGCATCTGTTTATGCAGCAATGGCTTATTACTTTGATCGCCGAGACGAGATTGATCGCCGTACAGCAGAAGAGAATGAGTTAGTTGAGGTACTGAAGCAAAATCATCCGTCGCGTCTTCAAGAGAAACTCAGACAGTTGAGGAATGAGTGAGCAAATTCGCTTTCATCTGGATGAAAATGTCGATCCTGCGATCGCGCTTGGCTTACGCCGTTATGGAATTGATGTCACGACAACTAATGATGTGGAATTACGTACTCAAAGTGATGAAGTGCAGTTAGCATTTATTCAGGAAACACAGCGAGTACTATTCACCCAAGATGCAGATTTTTTGATTATTGCAAGTTATAGGCTTGATCATCCTGGTATTACCTACTGCAAGAAAGGAACTCGTTCAATTGGTGAAATCATTGAAACTTTGGTTTTGATGTATGAGCTGATGACACCTGAAGAGATGTTGGGACGTATCGAGTTTGTGTGAAATGAAAGTAGTACCGAGAGGCGATGACTACGACGGGCTATTCGGCGTCGCACTGTAAATCTATGCTGCTAATTGGCGATGTCTACGACGGGTTATGCCTACCCAGTTTCACGAATAGTCATGATATACGCCCAACAATGACTTCTAGTATTTGAAAATCAATATTACATCGCTCGGATTTACCAGAGTTTAGCATTAAACATATTGGAAGATGCCCAGATGGTGCTGTCCGCCAGTAGTTAATATCAGAGTAGTATACCCAATCTCCTTCTTTACGCCAGCCAACTTCATCACCAAATTTATTTTGTATTTCCGGACTATTATAAGTAGTATCAGAACCACCTCCAAGACGTTTCCAAATGCGCTTTTGGACACTAAACCCAAACCGTCCATTGCTATACTTTAACCAGAGTTTATTTATATTATTTAAATCTTTTTTTGTAAGAACTTTTATATATTCTGAACCAAAATAATTTTTTAGGTAAGTTCTGTATCGTGAATTTTTTGGTAACTCTTTATGAGATATCACATAGATTATCTTAGCTGTTTCTAAATCAGCCTCTTTCCATTGCCTAGCTTGAAGTAATTCATCTAGTTTTTGATAATATCCTGATACTACTTCAGTGAAATCTTTAGACGAAGTATGACTATAAGCTGTAGCACTAGTAACAACTTCTCTTGCTACTTCAGTTTCATCATTAGTCTTCTTAGTGTTAGTACTAAAAGATTTTTTCCACATAAAAAGCTTTTTTCTAACCTTGGGCTTTTTACGGGCTTCTTCTGCTAATTCAGTTGCAATTTCTGTTTTAGCATCTTCTTCGCTATAACCCTGATTTTTTAGTTCAGTTATTAACTCACGTATTTCTTTAGCAATTTCTGAAAAATCCTGATTTATGTTAATAACATCTCCATATATCTCAATTTGATCGCCATTAATATTAATATTTTCGTTGTAATTACCTTCTGTATAAATATTGCGAGGTTCATTCATATCATCATCTATTGAGCTTCCATCTAAACTGTTTTGCTTATATCTAGCTCTTGAAATATATAAATAGAAACCTAATACAAATATTAGGATGGCTAGTGTACCGGAAAAAATAGCAAAAATCATTTGATAATTTGCTAAAATATAATCGATGGCTTTTTTCGATAAATTAAGAATGGTTAGGTATACAGCCCTAAGTAAAGCTATGCTAAACAAACCGTATATTACCTTCTCTACCAACGAAAGCCGATTGATCAGAATATAGAACTCTCTGAATATTTGCTTTATTGGAATTTTCATATTTAAACTTTTGATCAGTGCTTTATTATGGCATAGGACTAATTGACAGTTTAAAATGGTAGAGGGATGCCTAATGAAGCAAACACTAATTTAATTACATCTAGCGTAGCTTCTCCTATAACAGCATTTGCAGCAGCATCACGTATAGATTGCCCTAATCTAACAAGTTTACCTTTAGCTTTAGGGTTATTTTTAACTTCATTTGCCCAATCTTTAGCTACCTTCTGTTGAGCATCTTGGTGATTATAGCCCTGATTTTCTAACTGCTGTAATAACTCTTGTATTTGTGTAGCAGCTTGAGATAAATCCTGACTTATATTTATGTAATTACCATGTACTTGTAAATAATCACCTTCAATAGAAATAGATTTGTTAAAGTTACCACCATCCCCTAAATATATATTGTAAGTATTATTATGATTTCCATTGCTCATATAAGAAACCTTTAGCTAGTATGTTTGCGAATCGAATTGACTGACTCGCTCTAAATAGATTGATTAATTTATAGTAGCGTATAGTACTACATTTAACTACTACAAAATTACTAAACGAAAAAAGCCTGCGTCAGCAGGCTTGTTTTGTGATGTTATTAAATGAGTGGGTGAGCAAGAAAAGCCACCGCTATAAATTACCGTTTCGCCAACTTCTTCGACATCTTCCGCAGACGAATCGATTGAGGTGTAACTTCCACCAATTCATCGGGGCCAATATATTCCAAAGCACGCTCTAAACTCATGTCTATTGGTGCTTGCAACTGAACCAATTCATCGCCACCAGCAGCCCGGTGGTTAGTTAACTGCTTAGTCTTACAGATATTCAATTCCAAATCTTGGGAACGATTGTGTTCTCCCACAATCATGCCTCTGTAAACCTTTGTGCCGGGAGTAATAAAGAATGCTCCTCTATCTTCGGCATTTCTCATGGCGTAGAAGGTAGAAACGCCTTCTTCAAAGGAGATTAAAACACCTTTGTTACGGGCTTCAATATCACCACTGATTGGACGGTAGTCTAAGAAGCTGTGGTTCATGATGCCTTCGCCACGAGTCATCCGCATGAATTCACCCCGGAAACCAATCAATCCACGGGCGGGAATCACAAACTCTAACTGGGTGCGATCGCCACTACCTGGCTGCATATCTTGCATTTCGCCTTTGCGTTGTCCCAGGCGTTCAATACAACTACCCACACCATCAGCAGGAATGTCTAACACCAAGAGTTCGTAAGGTTCGCAAGGTTGACCGTTGATTTCGCGGTAAATTACCTGTGGCTGAGATACCTGAAACTCGAAGCCTTCGCGGCGCATGGTTTCGATTAAGATACCCAGGTGAAGTTCACCACGACCGGAAACGAGGAATTTATCGGGAGAATCGGTTTCTTCGACACGCAAAGCAACGTTGGTTTCGAGTTCGCGGAATAGGCGATCGCGTATTTGTCTTGATGTTACCAACTTACCTTCTTGACCAGCAAAGGGCGAATCATTCACCCAGAAGGCCATTTGCAAGGTTGGTTCATCCACTTTAATTAGTGGTAAAGCTTGCGGTTCATTGGGGTCAGTAATCGTTTCCCCAATATAAGCATCAGCGAAACCAGCCACCGCCACAATATAACCTGCGGTTGCTTCTTCCATCTCTACGCGCTTCAGTCCATCAAAGCCCATCAATTTGGTAATTTTGCCCTTGACAATAGTACCATCTTCTGTTACCAAAGCTGCTTGCTGTCCTGAGCGGATAGTACCGTTGTGAATTCTGCCAATGACAATCCGTCCCAGATATTCAGAATAATCTAGGGTTGTAACTTGCAATTGCAGAGGCTTAGTGCTGTCGCCTACTGGTGGTGGAACGTGTTGCAGGATCGCATTAAACAGGGGTTGCATATCTACCGATTCTGCTTCCAGGCTTTCTTTGGCGAAACCTCCCATACCGGAGGCAAACAAATAGGTAAAATCACACTGGTCTTCATCTGCCCCTAATTCTAAGAACAGATCCAATACTTTATCAACAGCAACGTGGGGGTCAGTTTGTCCACGATCGATTTTGTTGATGACAACGATGGGGCGCAGCCCTTTTTCTAAGGCTTTTTTGAGTACAAAGCGCGTTTGGGGCATGGGGCCTTCATTGGCATCGACAATCAGAAGACATCCGTCAACCATGCCGAGTACGCGTTCAACTTCGCCACCAAAGTCGGCGTGTCCAGGAGTATCAACAATATTAATTAGTGTTTCTTTGTAGCGAACTGCTGTATTTTTGGACAGGATAGTAATACCCCGTTCCCGTTCTAGGGCGTTGGAGTCCATAACGCAATCCGGAACGTCTTCGCCTTCGCGGAAAATGCCGGATTGTTTGAGGAGTGCGTCAACCAGGGTGGTTTTGCCGTGGTCAACGTGGGCGATAATGGCGACGTTGCGAATTGGGAGCGTCATAGAAGCTTTTGGTGAACTCTAGAGGGTGTTTATAAGATTTACATTTGAATGCTAGGCTGTTTTAACAGAATTGGGGATGATCGGCAAACTCTGTAAAGAACCTTTAATAATTCTAGCGTAATCGTCACAATTGCGGTGAGTTTTGTAAACCCGACAATGATGATGTGTGGTAATTACGGCATTGCTGGGATAAAAAAAGCTTCTGTTAGAAACAGGTGTTGCTTAAAGGGCGGTATTCTTTGTGAGAATTGCGGTTGATTTGGGGAGAGTAATGAGTCGAATAGAGATGAAGTTGCTGGCTGCTGAAAGTCAGGTGATTTCGTGTTTGGGATCAAAAGGAAGCGATCGCCTAGCCTTGTTTTTACTGGCTAGAATGGGTGAGTATCTCTATAAAAATTATTCCTAGCGATCGCCATTGCCTATGTAGAGACTTTACAATGCAACGCCTCTAGTTAAGGTATATTTCTAAAAACGAATAAAATGACAGCGATAGTTATATGGTCTGCTGCCTAAATCCTAATTGTGAGAATCCCCAAAATCCTGACGAGGCAAAATTTTGCCTTCGTTGCGGTACAGAGTTGGTATCGCTACTAAGAAATCGTTACCGAATTATCACGCCATTGGGGAGAGGAGGGTTTGCACGCACATATATCGCAGAAGATATAGATAAGCTCAATGAAAGATGTGTTGTTAAGCAACTTGTTCTCAGTCAATTTTATGGCAGCCAGGGTAGTCAGGCACATAAAAAAGCGACTGAGTTGTTTGAAAAAGAGGCTAAACGTCTCAAAGAACTAGGAGAACATCTCCAAGTTCCCAATTTGTACGCATATTTTAAGGAAGCTGAATATCTGTATTTAGTGCAGCAGTTTATCGAAGGACAAAATCTGTTGCAAGAGTTAAAACAGCAGGGAGTTTTTGATGAAGCCAAACTTCGAGATTTTTTAAATGATTTATTATCTGTGCTGGTAGACATACATCAACAGCAGGTAATTCACCGAGATATTAAACCAGAAAATATTATTCGTCGTCAAAATGATCGAAAGCTAGTATTAATTGATTTTGGGGTGGCAAAGCAAAATACGGAAGCTACAAATACTGCGTTGGGGACAATTATTGGTTCATTAGGTTATGCACCAATTGAGCAAATGCAGGCGGGTAAGGTTTTTCCATCCAGTGATATCTATAGTTTAGGAGTAACTTGCTTTCATCTGCTGACTAATATTTCTCCTTCGAGTTTGTGGGTGAAACAAGGGTATGGTTGGACTTCTAATTGGCGACAGCATTTAACGCAACCCATAAGTCAGGAATTAGGGATAATTCTTGATAAGTCACTACAAGAAAATCATGAGCAGCGTTATCAATCTGCACAGGCTGTCTTAGAAGACATAAAGAAGCTGCCGCCGCTAAAGTATACATTAGCTTCTACAGTTATCCCACCTACTCTGCCATCAGGTTTGCAACCACAAAATCAACATAAATCAACTCGATATCTACCGCAATTTTCTAATATAAAATTATTGTTTGGAGCAATAATTGCTGGGTCGGGTAGTTCATTTTTAGCGATCGCACTTATCAGTTTTCTTGGAACTACTTGGATTAGCTCTGGATTGTGGTTACTAATTTTAGGAGGGTTAGTCTTTATTCAATCTCGCCCAATTGTAGAAAAAACTTATTTAATTGTTATTTCTATAATAGCAAATTTACTCGTTGTCTTTATTTTCAGAAATCTCCTAATCAATAATCTTTTCAAAACTGGTGTCAATGGACTGCTACTTGTAGGATTGTTAGTTATTCTGACAGGTTTATTGACAGCTATTATTATAGGTGTGTCTGAAATAATCAATAGAGTTATTTCTAAATATTTTTAAATTTCTGGTCTTTCTCAATTGTCATAAATCTCTTGATTTCAGATAAATTTTGTAGAATTTTGGTAATTATTCATGACAAATAAAAAAGAAAATTTGAGGCTGCTTATTTCTCTCGGTCTAGCTGGGGTAATGGTAGCAGCTATTTTATGGTTAATTAGCAAACTTTCTTCCACTATCATCACAACATCATCAAACCCCGCGCAAACTTCATCTTCGGTTGGAAATAAGCCTTCAGTCATGAATTTGGGTACAAGGATTTTGTTGAAAGTGCAAACATATCCTGAGAAAACAGATGGAGTTAAAGCTTTTGCTGAAAAAGATTTTACCACTGCTGTGATAAAGTTTACTGCTTCACTAAAAAATAATCCTAATGACCCGGAAACTTTAATTTATTTAAACAATGCCAAAATTGCACGAGATAATTTAGACAATCTGAAAGTTGCTGTGATAGCATCAATTAACTTCGATCCTAGTTTATCAGAAGAAATTTTGCGTGGTGTAGCTCAAGCTCAAAATGAAGTTAATAACCAGGGAGGAATTGCTGGTAAAAAGCTGCAAATTGTGATTGCAAGTGCTGAGAATAGAGAAGATTTTGCCCGAGTAGATAATGAATTAGTTCAAGACAAGAGCATTGTGGCAGTAGTAGGAGTTAGACGTAATGCCGCAGTTTATAATCAGAATCGCTTGGTGTTAGTGTTTCCTATCGAGCGACCAAATCAAGCCGAAAATCAAGAAAAATTAGATAACAATTCCATAAATAGTCAGCCTAATAGTTCTCCAACTAACTACTCATTTCATGTAAATCCGCTATATGATAATTTAATAGATACTCATTCTCGCTACATTGCTCGACAAGCAAGAAATGTTGCTATTTGTGGCGATGTTCGTAGCTCAAGAGATAATTCAACTACTTCATCAAATCAGATACTTGTAGAGCAGTATACTCAAGCTATCAAAAAATATGGTAGCAATGTTATTAGTACGCCTTGCAATTTGGCAGATAAGAATTTTGATCCTAGAGCTTTTGTAGATAAAGCCATAGAAACAGAAAATGCAAGTGGATTTTTATTAATACCTTCAATCAGAAATATATATTTTGCTAGCAAAGTGGCCCAAGAAGTTAAAGGTAGAAAACCACTGTTTGCCTCTGAGACTATGTACAGTGCAACAACTTTACAAAATGGCAAGGATCTTGAAGGAATGGTATTACCTGTCTATTGGCATCGTGATGCTAATAAAAATAATCCCTTTGCGAAAAATGCCTTTCAGCTTTGGAACGGACAAGTAAATCAGAGAACGGCAGGAGCTTATGATGCACTCCAAGCAATTATTGCTGGCTTAAAACAAGACAGTACCCGCGAAGGATTACAAAGGGTATTATCTAATCCCAATTTTTCAACATCTGGAGCAACCGGAATGATTAAGTTTTCAGCTTCCGGGGAGCGTCAAGGAGAAGCTCTACTTGTGAAAGTTGAGCGTTGTGAGTCTTGTTATAGTGGGACTGGTTACGATTTTGCCCTCTTGAATAAGAAGTAGTTTGTTTGATGTTAATTTTCATTCCAAAGATATAGATTACTCCCAAATAGGTAATCTATTCAATTTGAATGTCATACTAAACTGCTTGATTTATGGCAATCAAAAATAGAAGCGATCGCTGCTATTTTTCTCTAACGAAAACTTTCGTTTCTCTACCCATAGTTGTGAGTGCGATCGCTCAAAAGAAAGATGGAATCCTCCTAACCTCTGTGTCAAGGTTATATCAGTAAGAATTACGAACACTTTGCCGAGGAGAACACGGATGGTAGCTACATTAGATGATACGAAACGCAATGCAATTGCTGTAAAACTTGCAAGTCTGAAAGCTCTCCAACAGTTGGTCATCGAAAATGAACAATCGCTTTTGACGCAAGAACTTGATGCCGAAATTGCCGATCGCATCCGAAATTTTATCAAAGATGATGAAAAAAACCTTGGTGTTTTAGAAACCGTAATTGGTCAATATGGGATTCAAGCTGAACCCAAGAAAACTGTCACACAATTCATTGAAAAAGCTCGTGAATTGTTCAAAGGTTCTGAGTTGAGCCTGTATGAAAAAGTATCTCAGCATGAATTGTTGAAACATCAATTAGTAATGAGTGGGTTGATAGTTCACAAAGCTGCTCAAAAAGTTGGTGCTGATGTGTTGCTAGCGATCGCACCTTTGAATACCATTAACTTTGAGAACCGCGCTCACCAAGAGCAACTCAAAGGCATTCTAGAAATTCTGGGTGTCCGCGAACTCACTGGACAAGACGCAGATCAAGGAATTTGGGCGCGGGTTCAAGACGCTTTGGCCGCAGTCAGTGGTGTGGTAGGTAGTGCTGTCACCCAAGCCAGCGACAAAAAGGATCTAAATATCCAAGATGTCATCCGCCTCGATCACAACAAGGTAAATACCCTATTCACCGAACTACTACAAAGCAACGATCCACAAAAAATCCAAGAGTACTTCGGTCAAATTTACAAGGATTTAAGTGCCCACGCTGAAGCTGAAGAGGAAGTAGTCTACCCCAGAGTACGTCCTTTCTACGGTCAAGATAACACCCAAGAACTGTTTGATGAACAAGCTCATGCCAAGCAGGCGTTAGAGGAAATTAAGGCTCTTAGCCCATCTTCACCTCAATTCAAAGAGAAAGTCAAAGAGTTGATGGACGCTATTGGCGATCATACTCGTCAAGAAGAAACCACAATGTTTGCTGCCATTCGCAACAACTTGAGTACTGAGCAAAGCGAACAACTTGCTACTGAATTCAAAGCTGCTAAGACTAGAATTCAACAAAAACTTGGTGTTGTTACCGAATCGAAGTAGGATGCTTTCAAGCTTTCTATATCCACTAAAAAAGGTTAGTTAAATAAAAACTCCCAGCAGATAAGCGCTGGGAGTTTTTGTTTACAAATTTTGCTGACAGTATTTATAAGCGGCATAAGCCATAGTTACAACCCCGGTGATAATAGCAGATTCATCAACTTCAAATTGGGGATGGTGTAATGGGTGATTAATGATTCTTTCTTTGTAGCCTACACCCAAGCGAAACATGGAACCAGGGGCGTGTTCCAAATACATCGAAAAATCTTCAGCACCAAGGGAGGGTTCGAGTAAGACTTGAACGCGATCGCTACTCCAAGCTTCTTCTGCGGCTGATTGTAACAATTGCGTCAGGGCGTAATCATTTTGGACGCTGGGTACACCCTGGCGGTAATTAACTTGATACTTTGCTCCGTAGGTATGACAAACATTAGATACAATGTTTTCAATCCAGTTCGGGAGATGGGCACGGGTTTCAGGATGGAGCGATCGCACGGTTCCCAATAATTGCACTTTATCAGCAATTATATTTGGCGCTCTACCACCATTAATTTTTCCGATACTCAATACTACAGGACGCAAAGGATTTTGTGTCCGGCTGATGGCTTGTTGCAGTGCAGTAATCACTTGGCAAGCAATCCAAATCGCATCAATGGCCTCATGGGGACGCGCCCCGTGCCCAGATTCTCCCATAATCAGAATCTCTAAATCATCAGCGGCGGCTGTCAATGCTCCGTAACGCACCCCAATAGAACCTGCGGGTATAGAAGGGAAAACATGAACCCCTAATAAAGCTGAGACGTTTTCCATCGCCCCATCTTTCACCATCCAGCTTGCCCCTTGGGCAATTTCCTCGGCTGGCTGAAATAAAAACCGCACTTTCCCACCCAACTCCTCTGCCATTTGGGACAGCACCATTGCCGTTCCTAAACCCACAGTGGTATGTACATCGTGACCGCAAGCGTGCATAATCCCATCTGCACGAGAGGCATATTCCAAATTTGTGCCCTCTTGAATTGGCAAGGCATCCATATCAGTGCGAATTGCCAATAAACGGCCATTTTGGCTAGTGCCTTGGAGTTCTCCAATGACACCCGTTTTGCCAACTCCTTCTTGTACATGCAGTCCACTGGAAGACAAAACACCAGCTACAAAGGCTGCTGTTTGGTACTCCTGACCACTGAGTTCTGGGTGAGAGTGAATGTGGCGGCGAATTTCAATTAAGCGAGGCGCTAGTTTTGTGGCTAAGTCTTTTATATGGGTAAGCATCGATTCAATTAATCTATAGGCTTTTTTCCCATGATAAAGAATTGTTAACAAACAAAATGCTTTTGCTATACAAGCAGAGTAGCAAGGGAAGCAAGGGAGCAGGGGAGAAGAGTTTTACTCCTTTGCCCCCCGCACCCCGCCCCTCTGCCTCTTTTCAATGCCCAGTCCCCAGTCCCCAGTCCCCAATCTATTTTGAATAACAGGTTGTGCCTAAAGTATTTTCGGGTTTGAACTCGTTACATTCTCTGGGATTTTGACGCTCTGACGACCAGTCATAAGGTTTGTCAGAGGTGACGACACCATTATTTAAAGTTGTTAGTCGGTAGTTAGCCCCTCGAAAATTAGTAAATTGCAATTTGGCATCTTTTAAGTTTGCTGCTTCTAAATTGGCGCTAATGAAACCGGCATAAGATAGATCGGCACTTTCCAGGGATGCTGATTTCAAATTTGCTCCTGTTAAAGAAGCACCGCTGAGATTCGCCTTATTTAGAATCGCACCTTCTAAATTTGCACCAGTGAGATCGGCATTGGTGAGATTAGCTTGAGATAATGTAGCGCGACTCAAGTCAGCCCCTCGCAAATTTGCTCCAGTTAGATTCAGTTTAGTTAGGTCAGCACCACTCAAATTACACCGAGGACAGGCAGTTGTTGCCTTCAACTGATCCAAGTCTAGCTGATTTAATGCAACGGCCTGCTCTGCAAACCCAAAACAAGCTAACAGGGCGACGGTAGCAACAATCTTAAGTTTCATATTTTTTACTGATATTTACAAAAATGACAAATTACGCACACAGCGTACTGTCATACTTACATATACCGCTTCTCTAAGGAAGAACAGGGATGAAGCATTCATTAAGAAGCTGTAAAAATACTATAAATTCTAATGGTAAGACTACTCAAACTGAAATATAGGCTATAGAATCGAGTCGTAAGGAACTATACCGAACCAATTATAGACTACCACATATGTGATCCCCCTAGCTCGATGAAAAATACGACTAGGGGGATCTTGTTTTTGGGCATTGGGCATGTAGAAGAGACAAGGTAGACAAGGTAGATGTGGGAGAGGCTTGTTCAATAATTCCCCTTGTCTCCCTCATCTTCCCCTGCTCCCTTCCTGCCACCTTCATCGCCATCCTAAAAGACGCAATCCAGGGACAATTAGGTAGTAACTCGCTCCTAACCATAAGCTGATGAAGAGGCCCACAGAACCAAAAAAAATCAGAGGCGAGTATAAGTCTGACCAGGCTGGTTGACTAGTAAATTGGAAGATGGGAGGTGCTAACTTTAAAAGAATCAAAACTGCATAGGCGATCGCACTTCCAAAGGCCGATAACACCGCGTACACTATATGATGGCTGCGAAGTCCTAAGCCCAAGGTGAGTAAGCTAGCTGCTACTAAAATCACTGCCACTAAGCCTTCACCGCTGTCTTTTGGTGTGATTAATTGCAAAATCAACCAGCCGAAGCCATAGCTAATCATGCCCATCAGGGATGCTACTAAAAACCGCCGTCGTTGACCAAAACATCCCGATACTGTCAGTCCCCAAGCGGTTCCCCAGCCTGCGGCAACGAATACCAAAATATCTGCCCCAAAGACGGGTTGAGTATTTGGCACTAATTGGTTTAGCTGACTCGAAATAGATTCCACAAACTGACGCCCTAAGCTGGTGTGATAGGCCAAAATAAAACCAGCGATCGCACCAAAACAAGCGCCGATACTACTCAAGATCATCGCCCAAATCGTCGCCAAACAAGCTCGGAAAATTTTGATGATTGTCTGAGCAATAAAAATAATGGTTTTGGTGACAGCTTGGCTAAAGTTAGCCAAAATTTGCTCAATAGCTTGTGTTAGCTGTGTAAATCTCAGGGAAACTTGGGTTGAGGTTTGCTTAATCTTGTTTCGCAGTTGGGCAAACAACCCTGGTGGCGGTAATGGTTGAGCAATCTTCGCCAAACGTTTTTGAATTATAGCTGCATTTGCCGGACGCGATCGCACATCTTCTTGCACCATCTCATCCAACAAATCTGCCAGTTGGGGGTTGACATTCACCCCAGTTCGCCAGCGTAATTTACCCGTTTGCTGATCTTCTAACTCTAGCGGGTATTTGCCTGTTAATAGTTCAATCACCGTTCGACCAAGGGCATAAAAATCGGCACCTGGCCCGACAATACCTCCAGTTACTTGTTCTGGTGGACTGTAACCAGAAGAAAATAAGCGGGTGGAACTAGACTGAGAACGCAGTTTAGAGGGGGTAAATTGTTTTGCCCCGCCAAAATCAATTAGTACCAAGCGATCGCCTTCTGTTGACCCTTGAGACTGGGTTACAGATGGCGAAGATGTTCCCAGCATTAAATTAGAAGGTTTAATATCTCGGTGAATAATCTGACGTTTGTGTAATTCTTGTAAAATTTGTAGAGATTGGGCAAACCAATTTAAAACCAAATCCTCTGGACACCCTTGGGGAAACTTTTTTAATATCTCCTCTAAAGTCCGCCCATTGATTTTTTCCATTACCAGACAAGGCAGTTGGTGCGGTTTGGGATTAAACAGGTTGACGTTAAAATACCCATCGGTCTCAACTGTGGGGACACCCGGATGCTGCAAGCTAGATAAAACCGCCGCCTCTTGGGTAAATAATTCCAGTGCCTTTGGCGAATCTTCTACCAACACTTTCAGTACTTTCTCAGTTTGAGTTTTTTCATCCCAAACTGTGTAGATTTGAGCAAATCCTCCCGATCCCAATGGCTGAAGCGGAACATAGCGGTCTAACAACTCTAGCGGTGCGCCACAGCTGTTGCAAAATTTGTTTCCCCAAGGCTGAGGATAAGGACGTTGACAATCAGGATTTATGCAGTGAACCGCACTCTGAGTGATGTGGGACACAACCGCTACAATACAAAGGCTGACTTGATTTTAGCGTTTCTTGAGGTTTCCTGATTTTAAAATAGGCAAAAGGAAAACCCTCATAAAATTTATGAGGGGATTCGCTTATATTTACAGCAGATTTCAAGGAAGTTGAATTATAAAAGCTAAGTCTCAAAGCAAGGTATAAAGCCTGTTTTACTTCTGTTAGCGCAGCCAGGCATAGCCCATTCTGAATTCTGACTCCTGTTAGCGGTAGCGGGGCGTTTAGCCCATTCTGACTCCTGAATTCTGCTGTATCTCAGCTCTTAAGGAAACTCCAAGAAATAAATTATCCAATATTGTGGGCTGGGCAACATGAGCGCCCAGTCTGTATGGCGGGCGAGACGCCCACCCCACAAGAGTTAATTGAATATTTTTTATTTGTCAGTCCCTAATTACGAAAACTTCTCTTACTTTGTCTGTGCTTGGCAACTTCTTTGCGCTTGCGTTTTTCTAGGGGTGTTTCAAAATGACGATGCTTTCTCATGTCTGGAAAAATTCCAGCCTTGGAAACTTCTCGCTTAAATCGCCGTAAGGCTGATTCAATATGTTCATTGTCACCTACAATTACTTGGGTCATTATTTCTCCTAACTAAGTTGACTTCATCATAGCTATGGGGACATTCAGGAGTGCTGAGTAACCCCATAGATAAATCTAGGGGATGGTTACAGAGCTTGTCGAATTATTGAAATAATGACAAGCAATTGTTTTTGGGCACTCAGCACTGCTTTGGTAACATTACAAAAAAAAGACAGACTCCTTGTCTGACCTTAAGACTTTAGGTAAATTTTTTTGTTTCCAAAGTTAGTAGCGTCCGCCACGTCCACCACCGCCACCGCCGTATCCTCCTCTGTTACCGCCACCAAAGGAACCTCTATCACCTCTGTCTTCCTTGGGTTTAGCCTTATTCACTTTCAGGTCACGACCCATCCACTCAGCACCATCAAGGGCTTCAATGGCAGCGGCTTCTTCAGCTTCAGTTCCCATTTCCACAAAAGCAAAGCCTCGCGGACGACCTGTTTCACGATCAGTAGGTACTTGAACTCGCTTTACAGTCCCATATTCTGCAAAAATACCACTTAAATCTTCTTGTGTAACGTCATAAGAGAGGTTACCTACATAAATTGACATCGATTCTCTCCAAAATCATCACTGTGTAGAGATTTTAATTTCTCTGAGAAGTCTGTAAATACTAAAAGGAAAAAGCCTTTCAATACTAAAACCAAAGACATCACTGAATTAATTCTCCTAATCATAGGATGACATACGAGCCAACTCTCTGCATCCAGTAGATAGTTAATTAGTGATGCGATCGCACCTACGCGATCGCTTGCCCCACTGACCCTAAGTACAGTCCACCACAAAATCGGGTTGGAAATAGAAGATAAATTTCGTAGGGTGATATAGGAAATCAGACATACAGGAGCGCATCTTTAGAATATCCGAATTGAATGTTTGACTGCATTAACCATGAAGCATTACTCCAAGATTTTAATATGAAAGGCAAAGTCAGGCAACAAATATATATAACAATTCAAAATTCAAAATTCAAAATTCAAGACATTTCAGACGTTCGCGTAGCGTCTTGTAGAGAAGAAAAGTGCCAAGCTATAAGTTAACCTGAGTTCGACAGACCTCTCCCTGCCTTGAACTAAAGTTCAAGTCTGTCCCTCTCCGAGTCGGAGAGGGACAGGTTTTGCGTAGTAAAACCTTCTTAGAGGTCTTTTGGGTGGACATGATTATGAACAGTCGAACTCACGTTTGAATAATCCCCGATGTTGGGGTCTGAATCCCCAATCCCCAATCCCCAATCCCCAGTTCAATCAAATTTCGCCTCTTGACCTGAACAATCAAATAGATGTAAACCTAACCGTTGGGAAAGTTCTTCACACACCTTTACCCCCCGCACACTATTGCCACGCACATCCAGCAGCGGCGAAAAAACGCCAATGCCCATCTTATTAGGTACAACGGCAATAATCCCACCACAAATACCACTTTTCGCCGGAATACCAATTTTATAAGCCCATTCACCTGCAAAGTTGTACATTCCACAGGTATACATCACACTCAGAATATCTTTGATGTAACGCTTATCTACCGCTCGTTCTTTGGTGATGGGGTTAATACCTCTGTTAGCCAAGGTAGCTGCCATCACGGCTAAGTCTTGGCAATTTACCATCACAGCACACTGCTGAAAATAAAGATCCAGTGCTTCTTCTATGTTCCGGTCAATCATGCCAAAGTTGAGCATTAGATGGGCCATTGCACGGTTACGATGCCCGGTACTACGTTCTGAGGTAAAAACTGAAATGTCAACAAACACGTCGCGGCCAATATATCGCCGGAACATATCTAGCATTCTGTTGAGGCGTTCGGTGGGGCCGGAACCTTTGATTAAGCTGGTGGTTGCGATCGCACCTGCATTTACCATTGGATTATAAGGTCGCTTCGATTGCTCATCCAAAATTATCGCGTTAAATGCATCCCCTGTTGGTTCTACACCAACTCTCGTTAAAACGTAATCTAGTCCATGATCTTCTAAGGCCAGTCCATAGGCAAATACTTTGGAAATTGACTGAATAGTAAAAAGTTGCTCGTAGTCCCCGACTTGATAAACCTGACCATCTACTGTGACAATGCAAATGCTGAACAAGTCCGGGTTTGCCTTTGCCAATTCGGGAATGTATTTCGCTACTGCACCCTCCTGTACTGACTTGTACTGTGAATGCAACTCCTTAAGAACAACTAATAATGGCGATAGTTCTATTTCTAAATCCCCTTGATGTGCTTGGTTTGTCATCAGGCTGATCGCATTTCCCAAAATATTCCAAAATATTCACTATATATAATAGGGTTCTACAGCCGCACATCCCTACAATTGCAAAGATTTTGGCAAAAACAGCTTGCTCTCAAAAATCATACTTGAGCAATTACTGAGGGCACAAAAGAAGCAATGTAATTTTTGATACTAATAAAATCTGTTGTGTAGGCGATCGCAAAGATTTCCTAATTTTTTTATGATTAATCACAAAAAATATTAAGTTGAGTATCTTCCTTTATTTTATACTCAGTAATACTGTTATTGTGTGTTAGATATATTACTTATTTTCATCTAGTTATGGAAAATCAAAGTCATGATTAATGTACGTAGAACAAACTTTGAAAAAAGAGATGAAACTCAAACTGATTTGCATAAATATCCTAGATGTAACTCATATCACGACCTGTTCATAGAGAAATCTAAATATTTCATTAAATAAGTGATTTTGAGTATTTATGCCGATGCCATTTAATTAAAGGTATATTACCTTCTTATAGGAAATAGCGAGAATACATGTAATGTAAAATACACGGGTAGTTGCGAGCCTTTAGAACCAATGTGAATGGAGTATCGTCACTTTAGGGCGCAAATAGGGTAAAGTTTTTTTAAGAAATTTTTGACTTGTGGAAAAAAGCGTTACATAGCCAAAGTCCTCAGTTGAGAAAGGTTTCACCCTCAAAATGAGAATTGAAATTTGAAAAAGTGGCCAATAATTACGCTAAAACCCTGATCCCCAAGCCGAAAGGTTCATGTTAGTCTGTTGCAGTTATAAATAAAAAGTGAAAGCGGAACGAGTTCGAGTTTTCAGAAGGGAAGTTACTTTTACAAAGTAATAAATCCCGCAAATTATAAAACTTTTAAGTTCTACAGACGCTTTAAAAACGGACGCATGAATCAAAGACATTTGTGGACTATTGTTGCCCTGTTTATGACTGTTTTGGGTATACCCTCAGTCGGTTGTACTCAAACCACTAGAGGGAATGCGCTAGCATCCCAAAAATCATCTATCGCTCCGATCGCTGATGCGGTGAAGGTGGGAGAGTATCAATCAACAGCAGGAAAGCAAACCTTGGATGCTGCGATCGCAGAAATCCATCCTCACAACGTTGGAGGACGTAAGGCGGCAACTCTTTTTATCCGAAAAATACCTGTTCTCACATTTTTGAGTTCTGTATCAAATACGAATCTTGAAAGTAAAAAAGTTGGTGAAGTTGGAAATACTGGGGGCGTACAATCGTACGCCCTTATTGCTAACAACTCATCAAAAGCAGTGAGTGCTGAGAACGCAATGGCTGTGAGCAACCAGATTAGCTCTGTTGACGATGACCCGGTTCAGATAGCTGGTATAATAGCCGCTAAGATCAACCAGTTGAATCGGGAAAACGTGGACGGCAGCAAGATTACCGTAAGTTGGAAAGCGGGAGAAAAATCTACAGTTGCTAATCAAGCGCAAAACAAAAGCGTCCCTGTCCAGCAAAATGGCGATCGCTATGTCATCAAAATTAATGGCGAAGAATTGGTCGAAATCAATGAAAGTACGCGATTAGCAGGTACTACCAACAATCTAGCGCAAGATGCATTGCAAGCAACCAATCGCCTACGCAGACTACTAGGCAATGCATCTCCCTTAAAAGAAATTGCGAATTTACCAATATCAATACCGAAATTGCCACGAGAGATTTCCGTCGGCGGAGTGCGAATCTCTTTCAGAGGTATGGCTTCCTATTACGGCTATGATGGTTCTGGTAATCGTACCGCTAGCGGTCAGAGATTCAATCCAGAAGAAATGACTGCCGCCCATCGTAGCTTACCCTTTGGTACACAAGTTCGTGTAACCAATACTAACAATGGTCGTTCTGTAGTGGTACGGATTAACGATCGAGGCCCATTCATTCGGGGGCGAGTTATAGACCTGTCGGCTGGCGCAGCTCGGATTTTGGGAATGATGGGTAGCGGCGTAGCACCAGTACATATCGAAGTCTTAGGGAAATAATCGAGTAGGGAATAGGGAAGAAAGTTAATCGCTACTTCCCACTCCCCATAAGAATTACCCTAATTCAATCATTATTCCTCGTTTCCATACATAATTATGTATGGAAATTTTGGTCAGTCCACAATAAATAATTGGATATTTTTTGTTTAGAAGTTCCTCACAATTTCCACAGAGGGCAAAGCTTTACGCGGTTCTTATCAACTTAAAACTGACAACCCATGATAATAATTATCCTATGATTATTTTCATAATACAGAGGTGTTTAATCAAAGTCTGTTGGTAAATCTGGTTGACGGTAATGTTGAAAAAGTCGCGTGATTTGTGCTGGTGTCACACGTCCGAGAGAAAGTTCTGGTAACGCATCTTCAGGAAAAAAACCTACTTCTTCAGTTTCAATACTTGATGATGGAGAACCACCGATAATTTGGCAGTGAAAAAATAGCTTGTAGACATAAAACGGAAATGGTGGATGTCCTTGTTTGTCTCTGTCATAGACTGCTAGTAATTTGATAGTGCGTGCTTGATATCCAGATTCTTCATATACTTCTTTGACTACTACCTCACTGGGCGACTCGCCAACATCAGCCCATCCACCAGGTAAAGTCCAGCAGCCATCTGCCCTTTCTTTGACTAACAATATAGTTTCATCACGAAAAATTGCTGCCCGCACATCAACTTTGGGAGTTGCATATCCGACTTCACGACTAAACAAATCGAGGACATAGCTGTGTTCTACATTTGAGTAAGTCGCGATAATTTCTGTAGCGATCGCTCGTAATTGTTTGTAACGTTCGATATCATAAACACCCTCAGAATAAGTCAAACCATTTTGAGCGATCGCTTGTAACTTCTGTGCCCATTCCAGCCATTTAGGTTGCATATATTTTTCTCATGTATGGGCTTGGGGATTGGGTGTTGGGTATTTGGAAAATTTGTTCCCAGTCCCTAGTCCCCAGTCCCCAGTCCCTACTTACGCATCATCTAAAGCTGCAATTCCAGGCAACACCTTGCCTTCAAGTAACTCCAAACTAGCGCCGCCACCGGTAGAGATGTGGCTCATTTGGTCAGCTAAACCAACCTTTTCCACAGCCGCTACTGAGTCACCACCGCCGATAATGGTGGTTGTGCCAGTTTTGCCGATTTCGGCGAGAGTATGAGCGATCGCTTCTGTACCTTTGGCAAACTTATCAAATTCAAACACACCCATCGGCCCGTTCCAAATTACCGTTTTGGTATCTGCAAGGGCTTCTTGGAAAAATTTCACCGAATCTGGCCCAATATCCAAACCCATCCAACCATCGGGGATATTTTCAATGCTAACGGTTTGGGAATTGGCATCAGGGGCAAAGTTATCTGCCAATACCACATCTGTGGGCAGCAATAAAGCAACGCCTCGTTCCTTAGCCTTAGCTTCTAAAGACTTCGCTAGTTCTAGCTTGTCTTCTTCCACCAATGACTTACCAACATTCAAACCACGGGCTTTGTAAAAGGTGAAAATCATCCCACCGCCGATGATCAGCTTGTCGCACTTCTCCAGCAACGTTTCAATCACGCCAATTTTACTGGAAACCTTGGAACCGCCAATAATTGCCGCTAAAGGACGTTGGGGATTTTCAATGGCATTTTGCAGATATTGCAATTCCTTCTCAACCAAATATCCAGCCACAGAAGGGCTGAGGAATTTAGTTACACCTTCAGTAGAAGCATGGGCGCGGTGTGCAGTACCAAAAGCATCATTTACATAGAAATCAGCATTAGCTGCCAATTTTTTCGCAAATTCTGGATCGTTTTTCTCTTCTTCTGGGTAAAAACGGACATTTTCGAGTAACAGCACTTGGCCATTTTGCAGAGCGCCAACTTTAGCTGCGACTTCATCGCCAATAGAGTCATCAGTTTTAACGACTTCTTGCCCCAGTAACTCCGATAGACGCTTGGCAACGGGAGTTAGGCGTAATTTGTCATCCACACCCTTGGGACGGCCAAAATGGCTGGCGAGAATAACCTTAGCACCCTTCTGCGTCAAATCTTGGATGGTTGGTAGAGCGGCACGAATGCGAGTATCGTCAGTAATGTTGCCTTGATCGTCCACAGGCACATTAAAGTCAACCCGCACTAAAGCACGTTTCCCAGAGATATCAGCCGAAGATAAACTTGCTAAACTTTTTTTGGACACACCAAACTCTCCTGATTGCCTTTTTGTTATTGTTTTGAAAGTAGAACCATCAAGATTTTACCGGAGTCAGGGGTACCCAAGTGACAGATATATTTAAGACAGTACTATTTCCTATCGATCAAAGCCGGGAAACGCGGGAAGCTGCTGACGTTGTTACCAACGTAGTCAAAAAGTACAGTAGTCGCTTGGTGCTACTGTCTGTGGTAGAAGAACCGCCTCCAGATGCGCCTAGCGCAGATCCGATGGTGTCACCAGAGGTAGTTGCCAAACTGCTAGAAAATGCCCAATCTTTATTTTCTGGGCAAGGAATTCAATCTGAAATTCTGGAGAGGCAAGGTAAGCCAGCTTTTACGATTTGCGATGTCGCTGATGAAATTGGGGCCGATTTAATTATTATGGGCTGTCGGGGGCTAGGGTTGACTGAAGAGGGAGCAGATGATAGTGTTACCACTCGTGTGATTAACCTTTCCCCTTGCCCAGTGCTGATTGTGCCTTAGCTGTAGTCAAACAATTTTAGATTTTGGATTTTAGATTGATTTCAGCAATCAAGTCATTAGCGGGTGCATCCCAGTTTTTAGGTGAATTCTAGTAATAAATTAAAAAAAATATCCAATATTGTAGGGTGTATTAGTGTCGAGAGTAAGACACCATCTTGATCTAACGTACCCTACGATTAATGGATAATTGATTTTTTGATATTTACTAAATAAGAGTTTGAAAATTTATCAAGAAAGGCAGAGGGAAGAAGGCAGAAGAAAGACTGCCCTCTGTTTTCTGCTGTTACCAAAGGGAACAAGGGTTTAAGACAAGAACACCAAATTTTCTTGTTTTGTGGTTCCCATTAAGTACTGTATTGAATTCCCTTCAAAATGGAACCTCCTGCCTTCTGCAATAGTAGAAGTCAACGGAGTTACGGTAGAGGATGGAAAAAAGTCCCATATTGTAACCCAGGAAAAATGGAATTTAATTCAATGAAAATCACTGCTAAAATAATCACTGCTAAAGTAGCAACGACAGGAAGCAGTGTGAGATATTTCAACAAATAACGTGACTCCATATTTTTCTCCTAAATCAACTAAGTTTACATTTACAAGATGTCATTTTTAGTCGGTTTATTGACAGTTGATAGTTCATCACAAACCGTCAATTGTCAATAAGCTTTAGCGAATTGAAATCGGGATTTCTTCATCCTTGGCAACTAATTCACCACTGAGAAATTCTTGAACTGCTGATGCCGGCCAAGCAAAAGCCAATATCATACATTTGACGAACACTGGTAGATCGATAAATATTTCTTTTTCTTCTGGGGAACCAAGTTTTTGAATTGTCCGCAAATAGGAACGACCAGTCCAGCCAATCCAACCAGCAATGTAGAGAAATATCACTATGGGAGTCAGCACGTCCAAGGCAAGGCTGAAGCGGTCAAGAACTAAATGAGGTAAACCATCCTCGCCACAAAGTAACCGAGAATAAGCCTTTAATGGCTTTGTAGTGTAATAACTATCAGGTGCATTTTGCACTCGTTCGACAAATGCAGATGATTCGGCACAAGGTACTAATGTAGTGTTCTCCGCTAAAGCTGTAGGGACAACATTAAGCCAGAGAAAAATTACCAAAATTAAAGCAAATATTTGTTTCATAATTTTGTCCTTTGCTGAGTTAGGATGAACAATGGCCACCGTTCAATTTGAATTTAGGAGTTAGGAGTTTTAGATTTATCAAGAAGAATTCAGGAGTCAGGAGTCAGGAGTCAGGAGTCAGAATTCAGAATGAATTCTGTACGAGTGGCTGATAGCGCAGTGGTAGCGAGTCTGCGATCGTCTGAGTATGGGTTAAAACATTCTTCGCTACGCGAACGTCCCCTCTCTACGAGAGGCACTCGCGTTCGTGGGCGAAAAGAAATTCAAACATTCTTCCTGATTAAAACTCTAAATCTAATTTGGGCATTGGGCATTGAGTAGCGCCCCCATGAGTGACTGGCGTCGGCTCTGAGGACTTTAAGCAAGTGGCATCATTGGAAGAGGCTCCAGAGGCAAATGGAAAAAATATACTACAATTTTTCCCCTTCTCCCCTGCTTCTTACCGAGTCCGCATTTAGGAAAAAATGAAGTAAGAATTTGTTTTTAAACTTCATACTTCATCCTGACATTTTCCTATGACAACGCTCTCATGATGTAGTCAAAATAAGGTCATAGTTCGACTGCATCTTCCTCACTCATCAAGGATATGGCTTCTTATTGAATTCAGCGCATAGCCCTGATATTTCTGAGAGGAATTTCTAAATTGTTGTACATTTTCTTAGCGAACTCCAAGAAATAAATTATCCTGCTTGAAGTTGCTGACTGTTGACTGTGAACAGTGGGATATTTTTTTATTTGTCAGTCCTTTAATACCAATTGTGCCAACTTCTTCCAAGTATTTCTGACTCCCTGCCAAGATAGAAGCTGTCTGGCGCTCATTTGGCGTTGAATATCGGGACTACGACTCCGGTAATGATAAACTCAACGGTACTGCTTCCGCTGTAGTTAAATCTTTAGAGAAGTTATAAACTCGGCGATCGCTTTCACCTGCCACTTTTATCCCCAAATCAGCCCAATCAATTGTGTCTGCCCAAGTGTGAATAACTCGTCCTTGGCTTTTGATTTCTGGCTGCTCAAATGTGAGTTTTTCAAAGTTAAATGCAGCGACATCAACCCCTAAGGCGGCAGACCAAATTCCTGCTACTGGAAAAGCCGCTAGGAAGAAATGCAATTTGCGAGAATTAGGAAAATTTGCCCGCCGCCATCCCAACCGCCCAAGATAGAATTGAGCAGACTTAAAGTTGTAGGTTGGATGTTTTTGACCGAGTTTGTATCCGGCATTAATCGATTCTGAGTCGTTTTCGTTGGTACGAATCAAGGTTGATGTTACCAAAGAACCATGCATTGCACTCAGCATTGCACCACCTAATACCCCAATCACCCCTAACTGATGTAAGGGACTCATCAGAATATTGTGATCTGCTTGAAACTGCAACATGAAGTTAAAAGTACCAGAAATCCCTAAAGGCATTCCCGCAGAAAAACTGCCTTGGCCAATTGGATAAATTAAGAATACAGAGACGGAAGCAGCAACGGGAGCAGTGAACGCTAGCGAAATCCAGGGACGCATCCCTAAGCGATAGCTCAATTCCCATTCTCGATCTTGGTAACAGATGATGCTAATCAAAAAGTGCAACACAATCATCTGGTAAGGGCCGCCACTGTAAAGCCACTCATCCAAAGAAGCAGCTTCCCAAATTGGGTAAAAGTGCAAACCAATTGCGGCTGATGTCGGTACTATAGCGGCTGAAATGATATTATTGCCGTCGAATAAAGAACCGGAAATTGGTGAACCCATTCCGTCCATGTCTACGGGCGGAGCAGCAATAAAAGCAATGATGAAAACAATGGTGGTTGTTAAAACACAAGGAATCAACAGTATGCCAAACCAGCCAATATACAGCCGATTTTCAGTACTTGTTACCCATGAACAAAACTTCTCCCATAAACTAATCTTTTCGCGTCTTTCTAAGATGCTTGTTGCTATTGTTTGAAGATTGTGATTTGCACGCGTAATCTTCACCCCATGACAGTTAACATCGGTGGGAGCCGCTGCTCTGACTGCCTTGTCTACGCTAACAGTCGAAGTTGCAATTATGCTGTCTGACTTTGGCGTCATGTTACATAGATCCTTGCATAATTAAATAGGAATTCTCTATCGCCACAGTTTCTAAAACCGGAGACGACAGAATAATCTTTTGCACTCAAACCAAAGCCGTTGAGACAAAAACTACTTCAAGGTCGATGAAAAGGAACATAAAATAAAAACATGAAGAACCAATGAAGGAAGTTCATCTTTTCATAAAAGTTCACAATATTCATCAGAAGGGTCAGAGGGAAAAGACCTACCCTAGTACAACAAGGCAAAAGTCACGCATTCAAAAGTCAAAAGAAAGAATAGCCATACCATAAGCTTTTTACCAATTCCAGATGGTCTGTTTATTTACGCCATGTTCTACTAGGACTACATAGAGGTATACAAAAATCAATATGTAAGTTACCTTTTAATTATCAAAATAAGTCAACAAATGTAAATTTGGTTGAAGCTGTATAACTTTTGCGCCAAAGAAGAGTCAATAATGATTTTGAATTAGACTTGTTCGATACAAAGCTTTTTGTTCACCACAGATGCTAGTACTGCAAGGCAGAATTCGTAATTTGTAATTCCTACTATTGCAAGAATTTCATTGGTTTTCAATGCTTGCTCTGTTTGCATTGTGCTGTGCTAGTAGTATATGTGGTGAACAATTGGCAGATTTTTTCTGAGGTAAAACTTTTCTACTTTGATTGTTGCTAAAGGACTGCCAAAGAAAAAAAATCGCTAATATTTTTTTGCTAGTCTAGGCATCTTGCCTATCCTATGTAATGATTTCTTTCTGGGAGTTCCCTAATTATTTGTTTTCCCTCTGATGAAGTCCTAGCGTTTAGGTACAGTAGGGTGATATGGAATGAGAATTTTACTAGTTGAAGATGACGAGTGTATCGCCAAAACACTTGAAAATGTTCTTGGCAATCAACACTATGTAGTTGATATTGCTGCTGATGGTCTACTTGGTTGGGAGCTAGTAGAAGCTTTTAGCTATGACTTAATTTTGCTAGATATCATCTTGCCCAAATTGGACGGCATAAAACTTTGTCAGAGGTTACGTTCCCATAACTATCAAACACCTGTACTGCTACTGACAGCCCAAAATTCTAGCACTCACAAAGTCATGGGATTAGATGCAGGAGCAGATGACTATGTTGTTAAACCTTTTGAACTCTCGGAATTATTAGCTCGAATTCGTGTTTTATTGCGGCGACGAAATTCACCCATATTGTCAGTGATGAAATGGGAAAAACTGCGTATTCACCCTGGTAGCTGTGAAGTGAATTATGGTTGTCATGGTTTGAATTTAACGCCTAAGGAGTATCGCTTACTGGAGCTTTTTCTGCGTAACGAGCATATTGTCTTCAGCCGCAGTGAAATTTTAGACCACCTCTGGTCTGTAGAAGAAGCACCTAAAGAGGATACGGTGACAGCTCACATCAAGGGTTTGCGGCAGAAACTAACGCAAGCTGGCGCACCAACTGATTTTATTGAAACAGTCTATGGTTTGGGTTATCGTCTGAAAGTATTTGCAGATGAAGAAAAACCTTCTGTAGCCTTAAGACAGACAAAACAAAGCAAAAGGAAGCCACAGATTAGGGAAGCGTTAGCAGTTGTGTGGGAGAGGCTGAAAGTACACAGTAGCGATCGCTTAGAAATTCTCCAACAAGCCTCACTCGCGTTGCAAGCCAACAATCTCTCTGAAGAATTACGCAAAAAAGCATATCATGCAGCACATAAGCTAGGGGGAGCTTTAGGCATTTTTGGCTTTGCAGAAGGTTCGCGTCTGGCTAAACACATAGAGCAAATATTGCTATCCCAAATTACTCTTGACCAAAGTGAGGCATTGCATCTCCGCCATTTAGTAGAACTTCTTTCTGGGGAACTACAGCAGCCTGCGTTTAGAGAATTAGATAAAGTCCTTTGCCATTATGTTCTAGACGATGTGGGTGAATAGGACTGGGGACTGGGGACTGGGGATTGGGGAAGATGAGGGGGATGAGGGAGACAAGGAGCAGGGGAAGAAATTCTTCTCAGTTTCCAGTCAACAGTCAACACTCAGCACTGTTTCTTGAGACAACTGATAGATGACAAAAGACAAAAAACAAAAGCCTATCGACTCCTTAGAAGCGCTGCTACATCGGATGATGAACCGCATTCGTCAATCCCTAGAGTTGCCAGCAATCCTCTCAGGAACCGTTGCTGAAGTACGTATATTTTTGGAGACAGATCGTGTAAAAGTATATCGTTTTGATGTAGATGCTAGCGGTGAGGTTGTGGCTGAGTCGGTTAACTGCGATCGCTTACCATCTCTACTAGGGCAACACTTTCCCGCAGAGGATATTCCATTTGCAGCTCGTGAGTTGTTTTTGAAAGTTCGTCAGCGCTCAATTGTGGATGTTGCAGCCCAGCAAATTGGGCTGAGTCCCTTAGATTCTTCGGAAACGACCGAGCCACTTGATAAAAATGATATCCGGTTTCGAGTCGTAGACCCATGTCACGTAGAATACCTCACTTCAATGGGAGTGCAATCTTCTCTGGTGGTGCCAATTTTGCATCGTGACCAATTATGGGGTTTGTTGGTATCTCATCACAGTTTGCCGCGAGAGGTGAGCGAACGGGAATTACAGGTAGTGCAACTGGTTGCAGATCAATTATCAATTGCGATCGCTCAAAATACCCTCCTCGAACAAACCCGCGCCCAAGCTGACCAAGAAGCCACAATTAACCGCGTGGCCAAACTACTGCATTCCATGACCGAAATGCAGTTACAACAGGCGCTAGAGTTGACTGTATCTGCTTTACAGGCTGCTGGTGGCAGAATTTATATCGCTCCCCAAAATCCAGATGAGGCGGCTCAGGTGTTTAGTTGTGGGGAGTGGGGAGCAGGGGAGCTATTAGCAGGCGAAGCAGAGGGACAAGGGGGACAAGGTAGCAATCTTTCTCACTTGTCTCCCCCCTCCCCATTCCTCTTCGAGGAGCATCCCAGTTGGCAAGAGTGGTTAAACATGGAGGCGACTGTCGAGGAGGGAAAACTAGTGTGGGCAATTACTGATTTATATCAAGCCACACTACAGTCAGACTTGGCACAGGCGTTTTTTGATGCTGGGATTCGCAGCTTATTGGTTATTTGCTTGCAATATCGCCAGCAGATATTGGGTTACTTAAGTATTTTTCGCCATGAAATAGACACAGAAACTCTGTGGGCGCGACGAGTTAATCGTAATGATCCGCGAAATCAGTGTCCAGTTCAATCCTTTGAAGTATGGCGAGAGTTAAAGCGAAGTCAAGCCCAAGAATGGAAAACCCCAGAAATTGAACTCGCCCAAGCTTTGAGCAGTCACTTTGCAATGGCAATTCATCAATATGAACTGTATCAGCAAGTTCACGCGCTCAATGCTGACTTGCAGCAGGATATTGAAGAACGCAAGCAGGCGGAGAAAAAAATCTCTGCCTTGAATGCCGAACTAGAGGAGCGAGTACAGGAGCGAACAGCGGAGTTACAGCGTGCTAATGAAAGATTGCTGCGGGAAATGAGCAAACGCGAACGGGCACTACGCGCTCGCCAGCAAACACAAGCCTCTCTAGAACGCCTCAGCCGACAGAGCGAGTTAATTTTGAACTCCGCAGGTGAGGGAATTTACGGTTTAAATTCCCAAGGTAAAATCACCTTTGTTAATCCAGCAGCAGCCAGAATGCTTTTATCTGGGGTAACAGAACTAAAAAATCAGTTGATGCACAAGATTGTGAACCATTCCCAACCCGACGGCACTCGCTATTGCTGGGAAGAAAATCCCATTCGTGCCACTCTGGAAAGTGGGGCAGTACAACATATTTCTGATGACATATTTTATCGTCGCGACGGGTCGAAATTTCCAGTTGAGTATGTAAGTACACCAATTAGAGAACAAGGCAATATTGTCGGAGCAGTAGTCATATTTAAGGATATTACCGAGCGACAGATAGTCGAGCAAATGAAGGATGAGTTTGTCTCAGTGGTCAGTCACGAACTACGGACGCCTCTCACCTCAATTCGCAGCGCCTTAGGTTTACTAGCACGTGGTTCCTTGAACGATCAACCAGAAAAAAGTCAGCGGATGCTGGAAATTGCCTTTGATAATACTAACCGTTTGGTGCGTCTGATTAACGACATCCTTGATATTGAACGCATCAATTCCGGCAAAGCAACGATGTATAAACAGACTTGCGATGCAGCTGACTTGATGAGTCAAGCAGTGGACGAAATGCGGGCAATGGCTGAAAAATCAGAGATTAAGCTAGAATTAACGACCCTTTCAGTACAACTATGGGCAGATTCAGACCGCATCATCCAGACACTCACTAACTTACTCAGCAACGCGATTAAATTTTCGTCTCCAGGTTTTACAGTTTCGTTGAGCGCCGAAGTAGAGACTAGGAAAGAAATAGATACAGACACAAAAGGAATTAGTTCTTCTTCTGACCCTTGCCACTCCAACATCCTATTCCAGGTAAAAGACCAGGGGCGAGGAATTCCTGAGGATAAATTAGAAACGATTTTTGACCGTTTTCAGCAAGTCGATGCCTCTAACTCGCGTCATCAAGGGGGAACTGGCTTGGGATTAGCAATCTGCCGCAGCATTATACAACAGCACGGAGGCCAAATTTGGGCAGAAAGTACTTTAGGGGAAGGTAGTACATTTTATTTCACATTACCTATTAGTAATTAGTCATTTACAAATAACAAAGGACAAATAACAACTAACAAATGAACAACCAGCAACCAACAACTAACAAATGAACAAGCGCATCTTGATTATTGATGATGAAGAAGATATCCGAGAAACCACTCAGATATGTTTAGAGATAACTAATGAATGGGAAGTGCTGACAGCTGGTTCTGGTAGAGAAGGTTTGCTCAAAGCTGCTTTTGAACATCCAGATGTAATTCTCTTAGATGTGATGATGCCAGATATGGATGGCTTGACAACGTTGGAGAATCTGCAAGCAAATCCCCAAACCCAGAATATTCCCGTGATTTTATTAACAGCAAAAGCACAGGCTGCTGAACAGCGTCAGTTTACTCAACTAAAAGTGGTGGCAGTAATTACTAAGCCTTACGACCCCTTTACTCTGTCTGAACAAGTGGCGCAGGCGTTAATATAGCAATCCTAAATCATTCGTGAAAAGTTAGATCCCTGACTTCGTAAAAGTTGTCGGGGATCTTGTGTTTCACGAATGTGTAACTATTTTTCTTTTTCTTTATCATTCTTCATTAGTTTTTCATATTTTTTGCCTACCCTATGAGAAGAAGCTGGCGATCGCAAGCCAGAAGGTAAATAACAGTGAAAACCCGACGCATCTTACTGATTGAGAATAAAAATGCTATTCGGGAAGTGACTCAGCTTTGCTTGGAGACAGTAGAAGGCTGGGAAGTACTGACGGCGATATCGAGCCAAGAAGCGATCGCTAAAACAAAGGCGCAAAAAGTTGATGTTATCCTTGTGGATCTCGATACTTTTGCCTCCGATAGAGACTTATCGACAATTTTGCACCAACTACAGAACAACCCCGTCACTCAGGATATACCCGTAATTTTGTTAACGACTACAGTATTGTCTCAGGAACAATTTACCAAACTGGGGGTAAGAACTGCGATCGCTAAACCTTTCGATTTAATAACTCTAGCTACCCAAGTTTCAGCAGTGCTGGGCTGGAACCAATAATCAACAACAGATAACTACAGAAATGTAACCTTTCGTTAAGAAAGTATTTTCCTTCATGGGTTCTTCATTTTTATTTCCTATTCTCTCCAAAGAAAGAGTTTTTCAGCTAATCATTTTTCTTGAGTTACCTTTGTTTCGCTAATCTAGCGTCACTGGTTAGTCAATCGCTGGCTTTTTTCTCTGCTGTTAAATCATGAAACTGGAAGTCACTTAAATTGCATAACTAACTTCTCAGAAATATATTCTCATAGCCTTATATATCAAAGGTTTGTAGAGAATTATATTTCTGAGATTACCGAGAAAAATTCAGGAGTCAGTCACCAGAATAAAGTCATCAATTCTCTGCAAATTGCAGATGAATCAAGGGGTTTCAGGTCTCCATTAAATCTTGACTGCGGAACACACAAGGGACGATTTAGTGGTTTTAAATTAGTGGCTATGAGTGAATAACCCACTTTCTTGTTTTGAATTCTGGCTTTTGAATTCTTCTTTAATCAATTTAGTGGAACAGCTTACCAATAAACAAAACTCAAGGTTGTAAATTCTCAAGCAGTTAATTATTTTTGGTTAGCGACTACCAACTAATAACTAACTACTTATATAGAAACTTTGAGTAGAGTAAGGTTCTCATTTCTTTCACAGAAAAGGGAGAATTTCTAATGACAATTACTCCTGAGCGAGAGCAAAAGGTAAGGGTTGAGGTTGATAACGATCCGGTGCAAACTTCATTCAAGAAGTGGTCGGAACCAGGACACTTTGACCGCTCCCTTGCCAGAGGTCCCAAAACCACCACTTGGATTTGGAACCTCCACGCACTCGCCCACGATTTTGATACTCATACCAGCGATTTACAAGACGTATCGCGCAAAATCTTCGCCGCTCACTTCGGACACTTAGCTGTAGTGTTTATCTGGTTGAGCGGTATGTATTTTCATGGCGCTCGCTTTTCCAATTTTGAGGGTTGGATGGCGAACCCGACTGCCATTAAACCCAGCGCCCAAGTTGTCTGGCCGATATTTGGTCAAGAAATTTTGAATGCAGATGTGGGCGGCGGCTTCCACGGTATTCAAATTACCTCTGGACTCTTCCAGATGTGGCGTGGGCAAGGTTTTACTAATACCTACCAGCTATATTGCACCGCTATTGGTGCTTTAGTGATGGCAGCAGTAATGCTGTTTGCTGGCTGGTTCCACTACCATAAACGCGCTCCCAAGCTAGAGTGGTTCCTGAATTGGGAGTCAATGATGAACCACCACCTGGCAGGGCTTTTAGGCTTGGGTTCTTTGGGTTGGACAGGACATCTGATTCATGTTGCCTCACCAACTAACAAGTTGTTAGATGCTGGGGTAGCTATCAAAGACATTCCTTTACCCCACGAATTCATCTTGAATTCCAAGTTGATGGATCAGCTTTATCCCAGTGCCAGTTGGGGTTTCGTTTCGGGTGTAGTGCCTTTTTTCACGTTGCAGTGGGGAAATTTTGCTGACTTTTTGACCTTTAAGGGTGGTCTGAACCCGGTGACGGGGGGCTTGTGGTTAACAGATATAGCACACCATCATTTAGCGATCGCAGTGCTATTCATCATTGCCGGCCATTTCTACCGCACGAATTGGGGCATCGGTCACGACTTCAAGGAAATGCTCGATGATGCCAGAACTCCCAAGATGCTGCCATTCTTGAGCTTTATTGGGCCTGTCGGTCATAAAGGCCTCGATAAAATTTTCGAGACTTCCTGGCACGCTAATCTAGCTATCCACCTAGTACAGTTTGGAACAGCCAGCCTCCTCGTCGCGCACCACATGTACGCGATGCCCCCTTATCCTTATCTGGCAACGGATTATGCGACCGTTACATCGCTATTCACCCACCACGTATGGATTGCAGGTTTCTGCATTGTTGGGGGCGCGGCTCACGCTGGCATCTTCATGGTACGGGACTACAATCCAGCCGACCATGTCAACAACGTGTTGGATCGGACGATCCGCCACCGCGATGCAATCATCTCCCACCTAGCTTGGGTGTGTCAATTCTTGGGCTTCCATAGCTTTGCGATGTACTGCCACAACGACACCATGCGGGCTTTTGGTCGTCCCCAAGATATGTTCTCGGATACGGGAATTCAGTTGCAGCCAGTGTTTGCTCAGTGGATACAACACATCCAGACGATGACCATCGGCAATCCAGCTCTCCAAGCTGCTGCACCTCTTGGTAATGCGTTCGGTGGCTTGCGGGGTCTGGAACTGAGCGGATTGGGAACTGCTGCACCTAATTTGCATGAGCCTGTCAGCTATGCCTGGGGTGGCGGTGTTGTGGCAGTGGCCGGCAAAGTGGCGATGATGCCCATTACCTTGGGTACTGCGGATTTTATGATTCACCACATTCACGCCTTCACAATTCACGTCACTGTTTTAGTGCTGCTGAAAGGTGTGTTGTTTGCCCGCAGTTCGCGTTTAGTTCCAGATAAAGCCAATTTGGGCTTCCGCTTCCCCTGTGATGGCCCGGGACGAGGCGGTACTTGCCAGGTATCGGCTTGGGATCATGTTTTCCTGGGTCTGTTCTGGATGTATAACTCCTTGTCAATGGTGATTTTCCACTTCTTCTGGAAAATGCAGTCGGATGTCTGGGGGACGGTAGATGCAGATGGGGTAGTGACGCACATTACGGGCGGAAACTTTGCCCAATCGTCAATTACCAATAACGGCTGGTTGCGTGATTTCCTCTGGGCCCAGGCGACGCAAGTAATCACATCCTACAATTCAGCACTTTCGGGCTACGGCTTAATGTTCTTAGGTGGACACTTCGTTTTCGGCTTTAGTCTGATGTTCCTGTTTAGTGGTCGTGGCTACTGGCAAGAATTAATCGAATCAATTGTTTGGGCGCACAACAAGTTGAAAATTACCACAGCTATTCAGCCTCGCGCCTTGAGCATCACTCATGGTCGGGCTGTGGGGGTAGCTCATTACCTTTTGGGAGGAATTGTCACCACTTGGGCCTTCTTCCTGGCGCGAATGTCGGCATTGGGATGATACTCCTTTTGTTCGCCTAATCCAGGAGGCAGGAGGTGAGGAGGCAAAGCCCTTCAGGCTGGGAAAAGGGAAAAGGTTAAAGGGTAAAGAGAAGAATCTGTTCCTTTTCCCTTTCCCCCTTACCCTTTACCCTGGCGAAGCCATCCTGTTCCCTGGTTTCTTAGAAGGTTCAGCCTCTTTTTGTGCATTCCCAGACTCAGCCTGGAAACGAGAAAATCTCAAAACTTTTAAAACTATGGCGACTAAATTTCCCAAATTTAGCCAAGGCCTTGCACAAGATCCAACAACGCGACGTGTTTGGTATGCGATCGCTACGGCTCACGATTTTGAAAGTCAAGATGGCATGACGGAAGAAAATCTTTATCAAAGGATTTTTTCTTCTCACTTCGGTCATCTGGCAATTATCTTTCTGTGGGCGTCGGGGATTTTGTTTCACGTTGCTTGGCAAGGTAATTTTGAACTATGGATTAAAGACCCCATACATATCCGTCCCATTGCCCACGCAATTTGGGATGCTCAATTTGGCCCAGGGGCAATTGAAGCTTACACCCAAGCGGGAGCGCGTAACCCGGTAGATATTTGCTACTCCGGTGTTTATCACTGGTGGTACACCATCGGGTTACGGACGAATAATGAACTGTATGTTGGGGCGATTTTCCTAGTTTTGCTGGCGGCTGTATTTTTGTTTGCAGGCGCATTGCATTTAAAGCCTAGATTCCGTCCTGGCTTGGCTTGGTTCAAGAGTGCAGAACCTCGCCTCAACCACCACTTAGCGGGTTTGTTTGGTGTCAGTTCCTTGGCTTGGACTGGTCACTTGATACACGTTGCTATACCAGAATCTCGTGGTATTCATGTAGGTTGGGATAACTTCTTGTCTACCCCACCACACCCAAGTGGCTTAACACCGTTCTTTACTCTTAACTGGGGGGCATACGCGCAAAATCCCGATACGCCAGCCCATGTATTTAATAGTACTCAAGGGGCAGGAACAGCAATTCTCACCTTTTTGGGTGGTTTCCATCCCCAGACTCAATCTTTGTGGTTGACGGATATGGCGCATCACCATTTGGCGATCGCTGTCATCTTCATTGTTGCGGGTCACATGTACCGGACTAATTGGGGTATCGGTCACAGCATCAAAGAGATGATGGACTCCAAGGACTTCTACGGTAATAAAGTTGATGGCCCGTTCAACTTACCCCACCAAGGACTGTACGAAACCGTTAATAACTCTTTGCATTTTCAACTGTCTTTGGCACTAGCTTGTTTGGGTGTAGCGAGTTCCTTTGCGGCGCAGCACATGTATTCCATGCCGCCTTATGCGTTTATCGCTAAGGACTTTACCACAATGGCGGCACTATACACACACCATCAATACATTGCTGGTTTCTTGATGGTAGGGGCGTTTTCCCACGCGGCGATCTTCTGGATTAAGGACTATGACCCAGAACAGAATCGAGGGAATGTTCTAGAGCGGGTACTCAAGCACAAAGAAGCGATTATTTCTCATCTTAGCTGGGTATCGATGTTCTTGGGCTTCCATACTTTGGGTTTGTACGTCCACAATGATGTAGAAGTAGCCTTTGGGGCGGCTGACAAACAAATATTGATTGAGCCTGTATTTGCTCAGTTTATCCAGTCGGCTAACGGTAAGCTGTTGTATGGGTTTAACACTTTGCTGTCAAATCCACATAGTATTGCTTCCACAGCATGGCCCAATCATGGCAATGTCTGGTTGCCAGGTTGGTTGGATGCAATTAACAGCGGCACCAATTCGTTATTCCTGACAATTGGCCCTGGTGATTTTTATGTACATCATGCGATCGCTCTCGGTTTGCATGTCACCACCCTCATCTTAGTCAAAGGTGCATTGGATGCTCGCGGTAGTAAGCTGATGCCGGATAAAAAAGACTTTGGCTATGCTTTCCCCTGCGATGGACCAGGACGGGGTGGCACTTGCGATATTTCTGCGTGGGATACTTCCTACCTCGCCATGTTTTGGATGCTTAACACCCTTGGTTGGGTCACTTTCTACTGGCACTGGAAACATCTTTGCGTCTGGCAAGGCAATGTCGCTCAGTTCAACGAAAACTCGACCTATCTCATGGGCTGGTTCCGAGACTACCTTTGGGCGAACTCCGCACAGTTAATTAATGGCTATAATCCTTACGGCACAAATAACTTAGCCGTTTGGGCTTGGATGTTCCTCTTTGGACACCTAGCTTGGGCTGTTAGCTTCATGTTCCTGATTACCTGGCGGGGTTACTGGCAAGAATTAATCGAAACCTTAGCCTGGGCGCACGAACAGACTCCACTATCTTTTGGCTACTGGAGAGATAAGCCCGTTGCTTTGTCAATTGTTCAAGCTCGTTTAGTCGGCTTAACTCACTTTACTGTTGGTTATATCGCAACCTATGGGGCTTTCTTAATTGCCTCAACAGCAGGGAAGTTTGGTTAACCTTCAAAGCTGTTTAACTGCACTTTAAATTACGCAATTAAGTCTAGTTATTTGCAAAAAAATGCGTAATTAATATGCAAATATTCAGCTAAAAATATTCAGTTTTCGACCTCCTCTCTTACCTCTTTTGGTAGGAGAGTTTTTTAGTTTATATTGTGTTAATTTTGAATAAGAAAACTTTAAGTCTACGCGCCAATGATAGTATTTAATTAAGATAATAAGGAGAAGCTATAATGTCTAATTCATCTGACATGGCAGAGACGATTAAACAATACAATGAGGAGGATATAATTAAACCTTTTAAAGGAGATCCTTGCCTTGGTAATCTATCCACTCCTATCAATGATTCTCCCTTAGCTAGAGCTTTCATTAATAATTTACCCGCCTACCGTAAAGGGTTAACACCTTTCATGCGGGGGTTAGAAATTGGCATGGCTCATGGTTATTTCCTAGTTGGGCCAGAGGTGGTGGTTGGCCCTCTGCGAGAATCAGTACATGGAACCAATCTCAGTGGATTAATTACCTCCATATATATAGCTTTATCAGCTTGTTTAGGTATTTCAATTTTTGCAATTACTACTTTCCAAGGAAATCCTAGAGGAGCTTATAATTCAGATTCTAAAGACCTGCTTAGACCACTAAGAACTCGTGAAGAATGGAGTCAATTGAATGGTGGAATTTTTATTGGTGCAATGGGTGGCGCGATATTTGCCTACTTCCTACTAGAAAATTTTGATTCTTTAGATGCCATCTTGCGAGGTGCGGTTAACGCTAGTTAATCAAGCTTGTTCTTGGGAATGTTGGATATCCCTAGAAGGTGGATTACATAAATTTTTCAACTTTGAATTCATGAGGAGAATACATCATGGTAGATATAACACAACTAACAGGTGATTATGCCGCTTCATGGCTACCCTGGATCATGATTCCCTTAATATTTTATATCTTGCCTTTTCCAGTATTTGCTTTAGTATTTATCTGGATTCAAAAAGAAGATTCTCAAGAAGAAGTATGATGAATTCATATAGCGGTTCTCGTTTACGTGAGGTACACTCGTAGGGGCACTGAAACGGGCGGTTAGAAACCGCGTCTACACAAACAAAACCCACCTGCATGGGTTTCAAAACTTTAATTTAACCTTAGTCCGTACTACTGCTTGTGGGGTGGGCATCTTGCCCGCCTTTGTATACGGACGGGTAAGCCCGGATTTCTCACGCATAGTGTAGGCTTCAGGGGAAGAGGAGTGTGGGGAGTGTGGGGGGTAAGACTTCTTTCCCATCCTCCCACACCTCTTGGATTTCTCTCTTGTGAGAAATCCAGGTAAGATGCCCACCCCACAAGATTGGGTAATTTATTTTTTGGAAGTCCCTTATTAAACCTTAGTGTTATGAATTTTTTGATTCTTATCTAATTTTCTGATTCCCCCAAAAACAATTAACCAAACTACTACTACAACCCAGTGAATTAAAACTATTACAAACAAAGATCCTGTCAGGATATATGCAGCAGTACATATAATTCCCAAAAATGTAGCTAAAACCAGAAAAACAGGGTCATAAAAGGTGGGGATTCCAGCTTTAAAGAAGGTTTTAGCATTCAATGGATGATACAAAATAAATAATAATAAACTAACTATTACCCACAAACTCCATCGGAACCAATTAGTGATTTCGCTAGGATGAGGAAGCAAAAAAACGCGAAAAAAGAGTTCTTCAACAATCGCAGGTAAAAATAAACAACGCAATATTAGCAAGCATTTATCAATCCAACTTGCAGACCAAATTTGTATATGTAAAAATCCAAATTTCCAACCATAGGGTAGGGCAATAATACTGTAAATTATCAGCATTACAACTATAACTAACCAATCTTGTAGTGTCGGAACTGCCAAGGATGCTAAAACGCGATTTAAAATAATTGAAAGTGGTGAAATATCGGTAAAAGGAATCTTAATTTGTCCCAAAAGTATTGTTGGTGCAATGGGTGTAATATTAGGTTGCCAACCACCTACTTGATTAGTTCGCAGTACTTGCATAATCGCACCATGTTTTAAAAATATTGTGGCGAGATCGTCGTGTGCCTGTTTTGGCATTATTGTTCGCCATGTTGTTAAACCAGCCCAAATACTCCGATCTTCAAATGGTTGCGTCGTTTTTCCTATGCCCGTACCTGCGAGTATACTTGCAAGGCTTTGCCAATCAGCGCGAACTATACCCAAGGGTGCTAATTGTTGTTCTAAAGATTTGCCTAATTCAACTAGCTGCTGAAAGCGTAATGTTTGTGGGTGATTGGGGTTAGCGCGTATCCAAGTTTGAATTTGAGGAGTTGTAGCAACTTGGTTTTTAATTGCCAGTATCGCCGCATAAAGTGCTTGGCTTGCGTCTTGGACGCATGAGGTAGCAGGTGATACCATTGCGCCACCAGTTCCATCACCAACCCGATAACGTGCCATTGTTACTTGTAATTGTTGCTGGAATTCTTCTAAAGGTGATAGTTTAATACCATCAAAATCATAATCTTGCGTTACCGGGTCGAATTTGATCAGAATATCTGATACTGGACGTGTTGCCAACCAACCACGTTGTAAATTACCCATATAATCTGCCCATGTATGCGTTCCGGCAATAATTCCATCAGGGTTATGGGCATAAATTTGGTGATATTTAGTCTCGAAGCGTAATTCGTTAGTAAACTCGTCACGGACAACTTCTGCAATTCCAAAAGCAAAATGTCCGGTGATAGTATAAGGGACTCCGACTGGTTCAGCTTTACGTCCGCCAATTCCACCAAATAGGTGTAAGACAATAGCTTTATTGCCTTCTTGCCATTTTGAAACAGATTGATTAAGTGAATTTTGTGTTTCTACAGGTTTTAATAATACGGTATTGAATTTACCTTTATTTTTCTCAGTATTTCGCCAATTTACTTCTTGGATGTAATTTAGCCCTAATTTCTCACCAGTAATAATTTGAAGCGGTTGAATTTGAAATAGAGAACGAGGTGCAAGGGCAGTTACTGTAAATACGCCCTTTGCATCGGCAGCGCCATAAATATACCATCCAGCCTCACCCGCAGGTGATTGTTCGATTTGCTGCGAACTTGAAGGAGCAAAATTTCGCTTATCTATTACTTGTTGGGGAATATGAATAGTGTCTTGAAGACCATCAAACTTATTTGAATTATGGTTATAATGCTCTACCAAAAAATAATCACTATACTGCTTTTGTTTAGGAATTAAAATAGTTTTAAAGCTAGATTTAATCGGTTTAATTATTTTTACCAGCCCATAAAATCTACCAATTGCTAAAATAGGTTCGCGTTCAATTTGTAAAATAGATTTTTCTTGACTTGCATCAATGATTGTACCTGCATCTAAAGCAACAATCGTATTATCAACAGGATTTGCACCAGCCAAAGAGCGTAAAATGCCTACCTGACGAACTCCATTTAGTCGAAAAGGATGAATGTTTCCTTGTTTTTGACTTTTAATCACTTCTGAAGTGAAATTTATATCTCGCGTTACCGCTCGTTCCAAAGCAAGTAAATCTTTATTCTTTTTCCACTCCAAACGTACAATTTTACCTAACAAATTTTGTGCTGTAGGTGGTGCATATTGCACTTCCATCCATACCCAATCTAAACCATCTTGTAATTGCTGTTTGGTTGGTAAAATTAACCTTCCTACCCAATCGCCAATAGGTTTATAGAGATTTGCAGATGGAATTTGGGGAATGGGATAAAAAGCAGATTGATTAAAATTTTGTCGAATATGAATCGCGTAATTGCTTTCTTGCTGTACTAACTGGGGTTGTTTTGAGGAAAGTTGCCATATCACAATTGCTGCGATGAACGCTAGCGGTAATAATTTTGTAAATAGTAGCTTTGCTTTTCGACTCAATCCACGAAAAATCATATATTATCAACAACTAAAACTTGCTGATAATCTTACTCCAAATATATTGTTTTGAGTCTCTGCCGTAAAAGACTTTCAAAATAAAACAGACTCAACTAATTCTTGTGGGATGGGCGTCTCACCTACCCTATGGACTGGGCGGGCAAGATGCCCACCCCACAAGATTGAATAATTTATTTCTTGGAAATCCCTTTGGTGTAGAGAATTGGTCTTTGAAGACGAGATTTATCGCGTCTCTACATTCTTTTTCACCAAATGAATGACAAACAGAAAGTTCTGAGCGTCGGAAATCGGCGCTCAGAACTTTGGAGACAAACTTGGCGTGTGAACATGCAGTGTTTATTTGCCTAACGGCTTAAAAGCGATAGTTGCGATCGCGCACCCACATACTAACTGGAACTGCTTTACCCTGAGGGTCTACTTTTGCCTTCACCACAATGGGTGGTACTTGTCCTCTGCGGACGCGTTGGGCTTGCAAGTCGTTCCGAATCTGCTGGCGTTGGTTTTCTGGGATGTAATATGTTTCCAAGCCGTAGTTAACAGAGCCATCCTGATAAACACCTTTTAAGGCTACTTGGTTGGCTCTAAGAGTTGTGGGGCGATCGCTACTTACTCGTAACGGTCTCCAAGCTCTCGGAACACCACTACCTGAGGATAGCTGCTCTTGTAAAGTCACGTAGATATTGGTTCCTTCAGGCAATCTTCTGCCACTTCCACGACCTTTGCTGACTAATGTTTGCCAACCAGGTAGTCTACTTAAAGTTGATGTACGGGATATGTTGTAATCTAAGGCTAAGGTGTTACCTTCTAACACATTGTTAGGGTCTACAGGTACGGTTTGCAAAATCACCGTTTTACCTGTGACATCTGTATAAACCGCTTGGGCTGGTACTGCCATAATTAGTCCTGTTTGCAGCGCCAGGGGAGCTAGTAACCGCCAAAAAGGTAAGGGCTTATTCGATTTTTGTTCAGTTGCGATCAAGTAATCCCGAAAAGTCACCTTACTAGAAAATTCGGCTTCGGGAGACAAGGGTTTATTCTTAGATTCAGAAGAGGTATTCGTCATGAGCGTAGTCCTAAAAAGCAGAGGTCTTGAGGAGTTCAAAAGTAACGAGCTTAGGACTGACGCAGAGAAACTTTAAAAATTTTGACGCACAGAGATTTTTCGTTAGGAGTTAGGAGTTAGGAGTGATTCAATTTTCGATTAAGTGAACTTTTCCTGAATTCTGACTCCTGAATTCTGACTACTGAATTCTTTCATTTTTTGCCCTACTTTTTACTTGTAGAGCTACCACCAGGTAGGCGGCGTTCAAACCAGAGTCCAGCGCTAATTAAAGCAGAGCCGCACAGGACATAGACTAGCGACTTAAAAAGTAAGTCGGTGTCGTACTCTTGCACGCGACTGATAATTTGCAGTGTTACTAACAGCATACCGCCCCAAAAGGAACTTCTGTTGCTTAATTTCAATCCTTCTTGAATTAGTCCCCAGGCTAATGTTGCAAGAAGTACATTGAAAATAAAAATGCCAAGTTCATCAATCCGGCTGATAGTTTGATGCCAAAAAGGTACGATTGCAATAAAGACAAGAAATGTACTAATGACAGCAGTCGTGAAAATCACTTCGCGGCGCGGAGGGTTATTTCTTTGGCGCAGTAGAAACAACCATTGCAATACTGCCAAGCCGCTGAGAATCCCCAAATCGATAATCGGCAGAGACTCAAATAAGTTTGTCAAATTCGTTGGCTGATTATAACTATAATCAGGAGATTCCCAGACCCAACGAAAAGACAGAACGTAAAAGACGATGCCGAAGCTTACCAACGCTAAATTACGGGCTAGAGATTGAAACAATCTATAATTTATGGTTGGAAACAGTAAATCATCATAACTCCAGAATAATGCAGATGGCAGTGTAAAAGCAAAAGATGCCACCCAAGGGGCTATATCAGCATAATTTAGCAGTGGCAGAGGATTAAGGTTAGCTTGTAAGGAACTAGCAAAGACAAAGGCTGCTAGACCAAAAATCCAACGCGATCGACAGAAGTAGGCTAAGGGTACAAATACTAGCCATGCCAACAAAGGTAGATGCTGTACTACTAGCCGCGACCAAGTTAACTCACCTGAAGCGTACCATAAGTCTTCTAGTCCAGTCCAGTAGCCAATTTCCACAAGGATAATTGACAGAATTCCTAAAGAATTTAAGGACAAACTGAAGGCCATGACTACAACACCGAATCCCCAAGCGAGAAACAGTTGGGAAGCTGAACCGATGATATTGAACATCTGGGCCATCAGCAGTAAATTTGCACCGAAGATGAAGGCGCTTAAAATTAGCAACCCTTCTCCCAGTAGGCGTTTACTTCGCTCTGGTTTCTTCCCTTCAGGTGGTCTCCAACTGTAAAATCCAGTAATTGCGATCGCAAAAAACAAACTCATCATTAGAATAAATTTGACTTCTCGCGATCCTCCCTGCCAGTTTCCTGATACAAAGGTAATTATGCCTAAGCATAATAGTATGCTGCCGATAGCAATTGCGATCGCTTTGTTGCGATCGCGTGCAGCAGCTTCCAGGTTTTTAAATTGATAACGTTCTGCTATCTGTTCATATTGCGAAGAACTAATTAATCCTTCATCCCTCCATAGTTGTGCTTGTTTGCGTAATTTTTCCTGAAAACTATCTAAGAACATGACCTTCTCCGGTGCAGTGGGGTAGCTTGGCCATTGCGATCCCAATGGCGGTCATTATATTTTGAGTATGAAGCCAAAAGCCTTAATTACATTGTTCTTGTGTAACAGTTTGATTTTGATTCAGATACAACGTACTTCTATTAATTCATAATTCATAATCTACATGGAAAAACCTTCTAATTTATTACTTAAAGTCTCGCGGCGTTTGTTCGCTAATCTTGATGAGCAAGAAAAATTTATCGAGGCTTTAATGAATCCTCAGCCTTTTTCACCTAGTATTCTTTGGTGTCAAGAAAAGCCAGATATTTCGCCTTTGGCAGTAGAAACACCAACCTCTTGGCAACCACAATTTATAGACCGCTTATCTCTGGGAGAAAAACCTGGTCAACATCCTCTCCATGAAAAAGGATATTTCTATTGTTTAGATTTTTCTTCGGTGTTTGCAGCTACTACTTTGTTAGCTATTTCTCAGTCAGTGTATGTAGTTTTTGATATGTGTGCCGCACCAGGAGGTAAAAGTATCTTTGCTTGGAGAGCTTTACAACCTGAATTACTCATTAGTAATGAAGTTATTGGCAAACGTTTGGGAATGCTAATTTCTAATTTGAAGCGTTGCCAGATTAATCCTAGTGCAGTAGTTAATAGAGATTCGAGTATATTTGCCCAAATGTTTCCAGACTCTAGCAATTTAGTAATCGTAGATGCTCCTTGCACCGGACAATCTTTACTTGCTAAAGGCGAAAAAGCACCTGGATGTTTTCACCCAACTGCTATTAACAAGAGTGCAAATCGACAAAAGCGGATTATAGCTAACTCTGCTAAACTGGTTTCACCTCAAGGCTATCTTGCGTATATGACTTGTACATATTCTCCTGAAGAAAATGAGCAAGTTTGTGAATGGTTTTTAGAACGCTTCCCCCATTTTCAAGCGATAGAAATTAGCCTTTTAGCTCAATATCAATCGCATTTAACTACCATGCCTTGTTATCGGATGTTTCCTCAAGATAGGTTAGGTGCTGGTGCATTTACAGTATTGTTTAAAAATACTAATGAGGATGGGGAGGAGCCGCAAAAACCAGATTTAAATACAATATCTTCGCTGTATATTTACCAAAATATTCAGAAATCAAGTTAGCTACAAAAATATATGTCCCTCAAAGCGCTCAGATACCCGCTCAAAATCTGCTACACTATCTTTCAGTTGGCGCTGTCGCAAAATCTCAACTCCCGCGACTGTCGCCACTCCAAAAATTCTCTTGATAAACCCAATACCTAAAGTTGCGATCGCCTTTCCAACTTGATCATTCAACCTCAGAACCCAGTTAAGAGGCTGATAACTCTAAACTTTGTCGAAAAGAGACGATCGCTTCATTCAACGCTACCATATCAATTAAAAATGCATCATGCCCGTGGGTTGACTTCAGCCACGCCAGTTGAGCATTAGGGATTAAATTTGCCAATTCTTGTTGTTCCACTGGAGGATAGAGGATGTCAGAATCAATGGCGACAACTAAAGTCGGTTGCTGGATGCTTTGCAGGACAGATTCATAATCTGATAAATTAGCAACTGTGCGATCGCGTGCAACATCATGGCGATCCATTACGTTGGTGAGGGTAATGTAAGTATTAGCATCAAATCGTTCTGTGAGCTTTTGACCTTGATGCTGTAAATAACTAGCTATAGCAAACTGCTCAGATGCATCATACTCTCGTCCAAAGCGGGTTGTAAAACTATCCCAAGAACGGTAAGTAGACATCGCCATCATCCGCGCCACTGCTAACCCCTGATTTGGGGGCGCATCCAGGGTATAGTTCCCTCCTTGCCAGTTTGGATCGGCATAAATTGCCTGTCTTTGGGCTTCACTTAATCCAATACACCAAGCTGAATGCCTGCCAGAAACAGCAATAGGTGCGATCGCTTTAACCTTTTGGGGATATAATAATGCCCACTCTAATGCTTGCATTCCACCGAGCGAACCGCCAATTACAAACCGCAGAGATTGAACACCCAAGTATTCTAGTAGTACAGCTTGCAGGTGAACTATATCTCGGATTGTAATCTTAGGGAAGGATACACCATAAGGGTTTCCGGTTATGGGGTTGATAGTAGTTGGCCCAGTTGTACCGTAACAGCTTCCTAAGATATTGCTGCACACAATAAAATCGCGTTCTGGATTAAAAGCCTTCCCGGAACCAAACAAAGATTCCCACCAATCATCAGCGTCAGCCGAACCAGTTAAAGCATGACAAATCAGTACTCCATTATCACCTTGAGCATTTAACTGTCCCCAGGTGCGATAAGCAACCTGAACCCCAGTTAATGTTTCGCCCCCTTCTAGTTGAAATGGCTCCGTCAACTGGTAAAACTGGGTTTGCGGTGAGATGAAGTCTGAGTAGATCATATCTATCGGGTAGTGGGGAGAAATCAATTAAAAATTAAAAATTAAAATATTGAATAAAAAGACTGGAGCAGGGAGAAGAATTTTCCCCTCCGCACCCTGCCCCTCCGCCTCTTTTCAATTCCCAATTTATTAAAAATTAAATCCTAACTTGCTGGAATGCTTGCTGAAAATCTTCTTTGATATCGTCGATATGTTCAATTCCCACTGATACTCGGACTAAATCGGGTGTCACTCCAGCTGAAAGCTGTTCGTCATCACTTAGCTGTTGATGAGTTGTTGAAGCAGGATGAATAACGAGAGTTTTCGCATCACCAACATTTGCTAAATGACTTGCCAGTTTTACATTACTAATAAAAGTTTTACCTGCCTCCAGTCCACCTTTGATGCCAAAATTTAAAACTCCCCCAAAGCCATGCCGGAGATATTTCTTCGCCTGTTGATGATACGGATGATTAGGAAGTCCGGGATAATTAACCCAAGAGACTTGCTCTTGTTGCTCTAACCACTGAGCCAATTCTAAAGCATTACTCACATGACGATCTACACGTAGGGAGAGAGTCTCTAACCCTTGCAGTAACAGAAAGGCGTTAAATGGACTTAAGGATGGCCCAAAATCTCGTAACCCTTCGACTCTGGCGCGAATAATAAAGGCAATGTTGCCAAATGTTCCATTAGGGCCAAACACTTCTTGAAAATTTAGTCCATGATAGCCGGGTGCTGGCTCAGTAAATAGAGGAAATTTGCCGTTACCCCAGTCAAATTTACCCGAATCAACAATTACGCCACCAATGGAAGTACCATGCCCACCAATCCATTTAGTTGCAGATTCCACTACAATGTCTGCACCATATTCAATTGGTCGAGCTAAATACCCACCAGCCCCGAAGGTATTATCCACAATTAAAGGTATGCCGTTTTCGTGGGCAATGTGAGCTAAAGCTGCAAAGTCGGGAATGTTGAATTGAGGATTGCCAATGGTTTCAACATATAACGCTTTCGTGCGATCGTCGATCGCCTGACGGAAACTTTCTGGCTCATCTCCCTCAACAAACTTGACATTAATACCTAAACGTGGTAAAGATACTTTAAACTGGTTATATGTTCCCCCATACAAGAAACTAGTGGAGACAATATTATCTCCAGCCTGAGCGATGGTACTGATTGCCAAGAATTGTGCCGCCTGACCACTAGCGGTTGCTAATGCTGCAACTCCTCCTTCTAAGGCAGCAATCCGCTTTTCAAATACATCCGTTGTCGGGTTCATGATTCGGGTGTAAATGTTACCAAATTCCTGGAGAGCAAATAACCGCGCTCCGTGGTCGGCGTCATTAAAAACGTAGGAAGTCGTTTGGTAAATCGGTACAGCACGAGCATTAGTTCCAGGAGCCGGCTCTTGTCCAGCATGAACTTGCAGAGTTTCAAAACGATATTGTTCAGACATAAGCAGTTATTTGAGTTTCCAATTATACAAACAAGTATTGAAGGAGGCAGGGGGCAGGAGGGAGGAGTCGGGGATTTGACCCCGACTGATTTGGCAGCCCTGAACTACCGTACCCTGCGGTAAGCTAACGGGGGTCTTAAACCCTTGCGCTATATATTTCCTGCCTTCCTAGATAATACTAATTGAGTGTTGGGCTGGATTAATCAACGGTAATTTACAAGGCTTACCGTATTTTAACTGGTCACACTCAGGATTCCTCGTCCATAACATAACAAGTTGGGCAGTGGGAATTAAAGGCACTGCTACGTTGCCTTTGAATCTAAAACTTTTTGTTAAAGAGCAAATCTGGGCGATAACTTTATCTGGAAAGAGAAAATATTGATCTCTGCTTCAGACGACATTTTCAGCTTTCAGCTAAGATTGATGGTTAGTTTTTCACTCTCACTATCTCACTATCTATGCCTCGAAACCACAACAGCAATTCCCGAAGATTGCCCAAAATTAAAACCACGATTGTCTATATTTTTGGTGTCATTACTGTTTTAGTCCTAGCCTTTCCTTGGCTGTACGAAATTAAAACCAAGGCTGGGATTGACATATCACCTGGACGCCACGCTGGAACCTTTTTTGAAAAACACACTTACGGACTTTTCAAGTGTGAGTGGCTTTATCCTTATCATTGCGATCGCCCCAAAGGTTAACTAAACCTCATCTATGTTGAAACCTAGAGTTTTTTAAAAGATATATTTATGTAGGTTGGGTGGAGTGAAACGCAACCCAACATTACCACCAAATTTTATCTTGGGTTACGCTATCGCTGCACCCAACCTACAAAACTACGGTTCTCAAGGTAGACAAGGTTTAAAGAAATTCAACTTTGCATACCAAGCAAGAGTATTAATTAATACTTCATAAGCATTATCTTAGCTTTCATTGATGCTTTGCTTCCGTAAGACTAGCCAAACAGAGAGCAGAGCGATCGCTACACCAGCGCTAATAAAACAATAAATGTAGCCGAAGTTATCTACAATTCTACCGAATACTGCTGCACCGATTCCTTGTCCGACAAATAGGTTGAAGGCGAACAGCGAAACAGCAGTACCTCGTGCTTCCGGCGCTAGCTCAGTGGCTTGGGTTTGGAGGGTGCTGTGCATCATATAAAAGCCCAATCCCATAAAAATACTCAAGGGGATAAAAAGTATCCAATTCTGGAATAATCCGATCGCTAAGAAGCTGATACACATTAAACCTCCTCCCACGCCCACTAAACCAATTTCACCCAGTCGCCTGACTAACCATTTCACTGAGCGACTGTAAATTAGTCCACCTAATCCAAAACTACTGAGCATAAACCCGATCGCTACATAACTTAGAGTATAGCGATCGCGCAGAAATGCCCCAACGTAAGCAAATGCCCCAAATAGGCAAAAGCCTTCCACAAACACCCCCACAATCACAGTCTGGGCAATTGGTTGGGTCAATAGTTGGTAATAAGGTCGAAATGTTATCCTACCCTGACCTTGGGAACGTTGACTATCAGTCAGATGGCGCGTCTCACGCCATAGAAGTCCAGCAATGACAAGGGAGACGATCCCAAATAAGAGAAAGATATCACGCCAGCCGATATATTCTCCAAAGATGCCGCCCAAACTACCACCAAGAATTTGACCTAGTACTAAGGCACTTAAATACTTGCCGATCGCAGCTTGACGTTCTTCATAAGGAAAATTGTCACCAATATAAGCTAGGGTGATGGGGATTACCCCAGCAGCAGCCATCCCTGTGAGAAACCGCAGCAAGGTAAGTAAGACGATATTTGACACAAAAGCACAAACAGCCGTACCTATAGCAAATGCCGCCAATGCTACTGTAATTACCTTAAGTTTGCCGATGCGATCGCCTAGTGGCCCATAGACTAATTGAAATAGCCCGTAGGGAATCGTATATGCCGAGATAATCACCGCAGCAACGCCAACACCGACTTTAAAATCGTCAGCAATGATGTGCAACAGGGGGTCAATTACCCGTGCATCGGCAATCACCATGAAGGCAGCAGCGCCCAACAGTCCTAATGAGACAGGGGTTTTACCTGCTATATCCTTTGCTGATCTGTCCACTTTTTATAAAGACTTTGTTTTAGGCATTCTATTGTATGTCATTTGTGGTTGAAGACAAAATAAGATACAGCGATCGTTGTGACATAGCACACATAAGGTTTTTATCATTTCGATAATCGTGTTCTATTTTCCAACCATAGAACTGTTATAGTACCTATTCCATAAGCAATGATATCTTTCCAATCAAATACACTTCCTAAAGCAACAGCCAAAATCTTATATTTTTGCAATCCTAAAGTATTTACAAAATTAAAATATTGAAGAATTTCTATAGTACAAGAAAATGCAAAAACTGATAAAGCGACGATGGATGAGTGTATATTTGAAAAGGTTCTGACAAAGCAATAAATTAGGATAACTACTAAAACATCACCAATAAAAGGACGGATGAAACTCTCATTTACAAAAATAGCAATACATACCTCTATCAAAAATAGTATAGCCGTCACGTAGAAATATTTTTTATTGAAGATCAACATAGCACCGCCTTTAGGCGTGGGGAGTGTCAATTATACACTTACGATGCCCTTAAGGTATGGTTAAATTAAGAAATCGAGATGACAGCAAAGTTGCTGCGATCGCACTTCTTGAAAATACCCATACATTATGCTTTTCTCAATTGCGATCGTTGCGATTAGGTACTGAGAAATAAAAAAATATCCAATTAACTCTTGTGGGGTGGGCGAAACAAGCGCCAATTCCGGCGTGCAAGAGTTTACTCAGCACAGTTTTAGTAATTAGAGTAAAAATTAAATATTCTTAGCGTTGTATTACTACTTTTGACAATGTATTACAAATTATTAATTTATCAGTAAAAATACTCATATTGAATATACTTAATATAACACTAGCATTATCAAAAATATCAATGACTAGTGGTCTATCAAGAACTAATTAACGGATAAATTACTTGTAGATACGGCGATTTATCGCGTCTCTCTAACCGTCAAAATGAATTTGACAGATCACTAGTTAAGTACTGCGATAAAAATCGTATTTTATTTTTGAAAAAACTTCAGTACGCGCTTATTCCCTATTCCCTCCCTACGCAATTAAGTTGAGTAATCAAATCGGATTCCTATATGTATCTTGTTCTGATTGAGACATCTGGCAATCAAAACTATATTTTCTCCACTAACAAACTCAAAGAAAACTTTGGTGCATCAGAATTAACCTACCAAGCTGGTACAGAATGGGTGTTACAAGCAATTGAGCAGACAACCAATATCCGGCTAAGAAGTAATAGTTATTCTTTACGCCAAATACTCTTAGATAGTAATTACAATCCTCATATTGATCAAACTGATACACCTGTTGAAATTATAATTGCCACATCTGGAAAGGCAATTTTAATTACTCAAGAAAAATAAATCGCTAAAAATATCATTAAACAAGTTACCTTAAAAGCTTTAAGAGAAGCACCTGGTTTAGATATTTGTGGAGTATTTAAAAAGTTTGATTGGGAGCAAGAAAATATAGGGGAGATTAATCGCTATTTACATAATAAATTTAAACAGGTGCATTCCCAAATACCAGGACAAGAGATGCGATTTCAACGCTTACCTGTTGTAGATGAATGTGCTACCAGTGGTTTACCTGCTGCCAAAGTTGAACCAGATGTTGAACAAAATTTGGTATTGCGTTCTACTGTAAGTAGATCGAAAAGAAGAACTGCAAGCACAGCCTTTCAACGCATCCAAGAATTATTAATCAGAAACCAGGTTAATGTTAACTTCGCTCGTAGTTTGAGAGTTCTAGATAAAGAATTTCAAGATATTTCATCTGATACTGTTGATAATTATACTCATCGACCAATAGATTGGTTAGCAGTTGTTCATGCAGATGGTAATGGTTTAGGTGAAATTATCCTGAAATTTGACGAACATCTAAAAAAGCTGAATAGAAGCACTAATAGAGATTATATTAACTATCTTAGAGCTTTTTCTATTGCTCTAGATATTTGTACTGAGCGGGCATTTGTTAAGGCACTTACTACTTTTGAAGACTTTACAAATAACAATAGTAAAAATCACAGCGAAGCAACAGCATCCCAATTGATTCCTGTGATCCCCCTAGTTTTGGGTGGCGATGATTTGACGGTAGTGTGTGCAGGTAAATATGCTATCAAATTTACGCAGTCATTTTTACGAGAATTTGAAATCCAAACTGCTCAGGCAATTGATGATTTAGGTGAGTATAAGAATATCATTACCGAAATTGCAGGCGAAGCTTTGGGTGTGAAACGTCTTTCTGCTTGTGCAGGTATCGCTATTATCAAAGCCCATTTTCCCTTTTATCTTGCCTATGAATTATCCGCAGATTTGATGACATCAGCAAAAGAAGTCAAAAAGAAATTGCAACATCCACAAAAAGATACTCCCTTTCCTTGCTCGGCATTAGATTTCCACGTTCTCTATGACAGCAGTGGCGTAGATTTAAAACAGATTCGGCAAAAGTTACAACTGAATAAAAATCAAACTCGACTCTACGGAAGACCATTAATTGTCACTCCTCAAAAGCAACTTACAAATGCAACCAGTACAGGTGTGCAATGGGCTGACAAACATCGTTGGGAAGAGTTTGAAATGCGTGTTCGTAGCCTGCATCAAACCGATAAATTAGAGAAAAAACCTCTGCTACCCAATAGCCAGATGCACGATATTCGCTCCAGTTTATTTTTTGGTAAAGATGGTGCAGATGCTCAGTTAAAGCTGATTTGGGAGCGATACAAATCTTTGGGTTTATGTAACTTAGTAGCAGACATACAGCAACCATCGCTGTTTTGGCAAGAACAAGCTGAAGCCGAGCAACCAATTAACGTTACTGGTTTTTTAGATGCAATGGATGCTGCTGATTTCTTTTTGGGGAAAATATGGGAAGACTAACTGTAAAAATGCTCAGTGATTGGCATATAGGTTCTGGTACAGGAGTACCGGGAAGTATTGACCGCACAGTTCGCCGGGATAGTCAGGAGTTTCCCTTTATTCCTGCTAAAACTCTGACAGGTATCTGGCGGGATGCTTGCGAAAGAGTTGTGTTGGGACTAGATGAGGGAAATGGAGATGGATATTGGCATAGGTGGGTAGACTACTTGTTTGGCGACCAACCTGCTCTTACTAAAGCAAGAGAAATACCACCCCAACAAGCTGCACTTTCAGTACGTCCAGCCCATCTGTCAGATACTTTGAGAACTGCGCTGCAAAATAAACCCAAACTGAAACAAGCTCTCACTTTTATTAAACCGGGAATCAGTATTGACCCCCAGTCTGGTTGTGCCAAGCCTGAATATTTGCGCTTTGAGGAATTAGTGCGAGTTGGCACTATTTTAGAAGCTGAATACAGCTTGCCTCCAGACCTGAAAATTGACTCCGACGAGTATAAAACAGCCCAAGCATTACTAGCAGCGGGTGCAGCGATGGTAGAACGTTTGGGGGCAAAACGGCGGCGGGGATTTGGTCGCTGTCAGATGAGTTTGGATTTGAAGTTAGAAGATGCCCTCCAGTGGTTGGAGAAGAACCAACAGAAACAGCTAGAACCTCCGAAAATTAAGAACGGAACGGGGAAATCTTCAGATACAGTGATGGGAAAACAACCAACAGATGCAGAAAACTGGTATCAACTAGAACTAGAAATCATTCCCAAATTGCCCCTCTTGCTCTACAAACGAACTGTCGGGAACGTTGTTGAAACTTTAGATTACATCCCAGGAACCAATCTTTTACCGATTATTCACCGACATCTAGAGCAGTTGGGAATCAATGTTGGGGAAGCGATCGCAAATGGCAGGATAATAGTAACTCATGCCACATTGGTAATTGATGGAACACCAGCCAAACCTGTTCCTCTAGCTTTATTTACAGAAAAGCTGAATAAGCAAAACGTCTACAACCGTTTAGTAACCTCCCAGGAAGGAAAATCTCAACTCAAGGGCTACCGTAGCGGTTATGTAGGAGAAAACACCAATCAACTTACCATTGCTACCGTAGATTTAGTTGTAGAAACTCACAACACCGTTGACGATGGGGTGCAAAGACCGACATCAGAAGTGGGTGGTGTGTATAGCTACGAAGCCATTGCATCGGGAACTCGCATGATGGCACAACTACGCCTATGCCTGCATGAAGATTTGCTGAAAACTTTTCAGGATAACTGGTGGGTTAATTTAAATGGTACATACCACATCGGACGTTCTAGTAAAGATGACTATGGTTTAGTGTCGCTAGAAGTCAAAAGTGAACCAACCAAGATTTTACAACAACCAAAACTCAACCAAAACTTTTTGACAGTCTGGTTACTTTCAGATGTGCTGCTACGAAATAAACGCTTACGCCCTACAACTAATATTGATGATTTTACACAAGTACTGGAACAAGAAATAGGAGTTAAACTGACACTGAGAAAACAATCAGATTTAATCTCTCATTTAGTCCGTTCCCGTCGTACTGAATCTTGGCAAACAAATTGGCAATTACCACGTCCTTCACTACTCGGTTTACAAGCTGGAACCTGCATAATTTATCAAGTTGACGTGAATCCAGACCTGGATAAACTTATGAAATTAGAAATCAAAGGTATTGGTGAACGTCGGGTAGAAGGTTATGGTCAACTATGCTTTAATCACCAACTATTGAGTAAATCTAGTTTCACATTGTCAACCTTAAATCAAAATGATTTACTAACTAATTTTCAACCCATTTCTATTAGTGATACTCCAGTTTTTGAATATGCCATTGCCATAGAAAAAGCTGCATGGCGGGAGACAATTTATCAGGCTGTGATTGCCAAAGCTGCTGATAAAAGCTGGCGTAAACAAGTTTTAGGTATAGAAATTTATATAGATAATGGCGAGAAAATAAGCCAGCCTCCGATGAGCCAACTGAGTGCTTTTCGTTCTGTACTTACACGAATGCAAACACCAAAAGATAAAAATATAGCTCTTAACTGGTTGGATTATCTCAAAAATACTGAGAACCGCAAAGAAAAATGGTCTGATTCAAATCTGCAATTAATTAAAGAATTACTGAATCAGTCTCATCGGGTTTGGGAATTATTGGATTTACCTTTTGACGAGATTACCATCACAGAACAAATGGAAGCAAATAAACTTAAAAGTGAACTTTGGGCAGAAACAATTAATTTACTAGTAGATGCTTGTTTCCGCGCTCATAAACGGGATTGTGAACCACAAATGTAGCAGGAGATATTGGATGGCACGAATTATTGAATCGCGTTTGAGATTATCAGGTAAGTTGTTAGCTGAAACGCCAATTCATGTAGGTGGTATATGTAATGATTCTTTGGTAGATTTAGCATTAGCAGTAGATGGACAAGGACGCTATTACATTCCTGGCACTAGTTTAGCAGGGGTATTACGTGCATGGATGCAAGAATATGATGCCAAATTAACTCAAGATTTATGGGGATTTCAAGATGACGATCGCGGTCATGCAAGTTTTATTTTAGTGGAAGATTCTTTAGTAAATCAAGATGCAATCGCAGAAATTCGAGATGGTGTAGGGATCAATCGTAGTTTTGGCGCAGCCGCAGATAAAATCAAATATGATAGAGCCATTCTTGCCAAAGGCAGCTTAATCAATTTAGATTTAACTGTAGAATTACAAACAGGATTTTTTGAGAGAGCTTTAAATGCTCTGCACTTGCTAATAATGGCTTTGCGAGACGGAGAAATTAAATTAGGTGCAGCAAAAACCCGTGGTTTAGGTAAAGTTAAACTTATAGATGATTACAAATTTGAGCAGCAATATCTGCTAACTCCTCAAGGAATTATAGATAGCCTACGCGGTAAAGGAAAAAATCTAAAAAACAATAATCTTAATCTTAAACGATATCGACCACCACAACTAAATTTTGTGATTAAATGGAAACCAGTCCATGCCTTGATGGTAAAAACTGAAGGAGATGGCATGGTAGTAAACATTTTACCTTTAACTAGTGCAGTGAATCACGAAGTTGCACTTGTGTTACCGGGGAGTTCTCTTAAAGGTGCTTTACGTAGTCAAGCTGAACGTATTATCCGTACTTTGGAAATTGAATCAATAAATCAAAGTACGGATACAGAAGATGCTAAACAACAATTTGATAAACAAATAGAACTACCTTTAATTACAACCATTTTTGGTAAATCAGCTATATCTAATAACAGTCAATCAAAAGAAAGTATTATAGCAGGATTAGCCGCCTTGGCTGTGGATGATTGTTATAGCCAACAAAAAATTCCTGTTACTAAATGGCAACAAGTAGAAGATGCCCAAAATCATGAAACACTATATGCAGCTTTAGATGCCGTAAATCTCAAACAAACTCAACAAGCATATCATGTAGCAATAGACCGCTGGACTGGTGGTGCGGCGGAAAATTTTCTTTACAGTAACTTAGAACCATTTGGAGTGAAATGGGATGAGATACATCTCAAATTGTCTCTGAAACGCATTCCCAAAAATGAACAATTACCAACACTGGCATTGCTGTTATTAGTGTTGCGAGATTTAGCTGCTGGGAGAATTCCTTTAGGCTATGGAGTTAATCGCGGTATGGGTGCGATCGCAATTGATTCTATCACCATCAAAGCCCAAGGTCTAGAAGATATAGATAAAACAGCCCCATTAGGATTCAACAACATAACACTGAGAGTACAAGATGGGAACCTGAATCTGCAAGGATTGGGCAAAAATCGGCTGCAAGCACTAAACAAAGAATGGAATATCTGGTTGGAATGCAACACAACAGGAGTCAGAAATTGACCGAAAATGACTCATGATACAGAGCAACTAAATTTATTTATGGGGATCATTAATTTTTAATTTTTAATTCGGAGCGAAGCAACGTGACAAGTTTATACTCATGGGAATTTAATCAAATTACTCTTGAAGCTGCCATTAAACAGTGTGCTAACTATTTAGATAATGCAGTGGGGTTATTTTATAGTCCTCAATTCTGCTGCTTTGGCAAACTCCAAGCGGATGCTACAGTCCAGAATCCTATACACATAATTGCTTTAGGTAAAGTATTTGAAGCACGAATTTTTAGCGAAAGTAAACAAGCTGAATTGCGCTGGTTAAATGAACTTAATGGGAATGGGAAAGCTGTTCTGATTAGCGAACAGATATTAGATCAAGAAAGCTTTATTAATTCAACTCTAAACATCCTAGAAAACTTAGATACTATTGACCAAACTTATGTTCTTTGGGGAGAAGGAACAAAAACCAAAATTAGTGAAGGTTGGAGTCTTTTAGCTACCGCTAGAATTGGCAAATTATATGTACCAACTGCTAATTTGAATGATAAAGAGCGAGTTTTACTAAGAACTAGAGAATATATACATGTTGTAGATGATTACGGCAATGTTGCAGTTATCGAAGAATGTTTAATCGGATTTAAACGAGTTATTAACTTAGAGCAGGATAAATTAAATGCCAAAGATTAGCAAGGGTAGACTTTCATTACAGCAAACCCAACAGGGAAAGAAATTATACGTTATCTTTGTTACTAAAAAAGGGGGATTGTCTGACCCCCAAGAAGTACCACCAGGTAATTTACACCCAAAATTAAATGCTAAACCTCTAGAGGAATTAGATGGACTGGAGGTGGATTTAGATATCTATCAAGGTCAACCTAGACGTGTTCGACCTGTAGGAGAAGATTGGAATGAAGAATTACCACCTGCTGCAAGTCCAGCTACTAATCCCAAAACATCAAAATCAGCTGTTTCTATACAACCACTATTTGAAGGTCAATTTCATAACCCCTATAATTTCGTCCCTGCTTTACCCCGTAACGAAATTCCTGATAATTCAGAACTAGCAGACAGTAAGCCTATCGGACACGATCGCTATTACCATAATCATTGGACTGGTTGCATCAGTGTCAAATTAACTACCATCACACCTTTGTTAATTCCTGATGCATCTAAATCCAAAGAAGACAGCAAAGATCATAAAACTTATCCTATTCGGAGTTTGGATGGTAAACCATATCTCCCGCCAACATCAATTAAAGGAATGCTCAGAAGTGCTTATGAAGCAGTGACAAATTCCCGATTTGGAGTGTTTGAAGATCATAGCGATCGCCTAGCATATCGCATGGAAGCTCAAAATGTTAAAGTTGTTCCCGCACGAGTTGAGAACCACAATGGAAAGTTGGTTCTCCGAATAATGGAACAGCCTTATATTTTAGGTGATGCTGCAAAATTACCTCGTTATTCTCGTGCAGGAGTTCCCAATCTCAACTACGATGACTCGAATAATATACCTCAACATAGCGATCCAGTGTGGGTCAGATTAAATCCTCAAGGTGAAGATAAGTTAAAAAAAGCAGTTATCACTCGTATACGCTATCGTCCTGAAAACTCACAATCTCCAGGAAATGGTACATGGTATAAAGGATGGGTTTATATTACAGGAGAGAATATTGAAGATAAAAAATACGAGCGAGTATTTATTGAAAGTGAAAATAACCAAATAATTACCCTTACGGAGGAAATGAAAACTTTCTGGCGAGAGCTGATTAAAAATTATCAAGAAACCCATAAAAAAGATTTAAAAGAACGCGAACAACAAAAGAGACAACCAAACGAATATATAGAGGGTAATCCTGAAAAACCTGCTTGGTCACGTCATATTTATGAGCCAAATGCAGAAGAGCTAAAACAAGGTACATTTTGTTATCTGCAACTGCAAAATAATCAGGTAAAAGCTCTTCTACCTGTGATACTTTCTCGTCGTTTATTTGAAGTTTCACCAGACAAATTATTAGATAATTCCCTTCTACATCCAGCAAAAGATTATCACCAACTTTCTCCCGCAGACCGCGTATTCGGATGGGTTAATCAGCAAGGACAAGGTGCATATAAAGGTCAACTGAGAATCAGTTCAGTGGTTTGTTTATCAAATAATCCCATCACAGAACTCAAAGGTAATAACCAAGTTTTAGCTATTTTAGGACAACCAAAACCGCAGCAATTTCGTTTTTATACCGCGAAAAATCCCCAAGGGGAACCTCTAGATAATGGTTTTATTCTTAAAGAACAAGGCTATCAGGTAAATTATCTTTCTGAGGAAAGCAAAGTTAGCCTGCGCGGAAGAAAAGTATATCCTCACCAAGGTAAATGGAATGATAATACTAAAACTATAGGAGCAAATAATTATCAAGAATATCTCCGTCTACAGGGAGAAAAAGATAATCAAAACCGTTCTATTGAAGCTTGGGTAAAACCTGAGGTAGAGTTTGAATTCCAGATTCATGTTACTAATTTATCTTCAATAGAATTAGGAGCATTGTTATGGTTATTAAAATTACCAGATGAACATTGCCATCGCTTAGGTGGTGCTAAACCTTTAGGTTTTGGCAGCGTGCAATTAGCAATATTATGGGAAAAAACTGACTTGCGCCAAGGAAAAGATTGGCAAGAATTTTACAAGTCTTTGCTACCAATTACTAAACCAGATGCAATTTTGGCGCAACGTTGTATAGAAGAATACAAACAAGTGGTAGAACAGGCTTACAACTATTCTTTTGCAGCAATTCCTTTTATCGAATCTTTTCTAAAATCTGCGAAAGGTTTTGAAGATAATAAACCAATTCATTATCCCAGAATCCAATCCAAACCAGATATTAAGGGAGAGAACTTTAAGTGGTTTTCAATGAATGAAAGTGTTAAAGGTTTGAAGTTATCTTTGCCTCCCCTAATAAATGATTCTGGTCTCCCATATCAACCCCAGAATGTTCAAAGCTGAATAGTCTTCGCCGACTGGTTAAATAACAAATCTCGTGATTTATCTGGATCGATCGCTTGAGTTTTCAAGGCTTCGGCTTTCTCATAGGCGCGAATTGTTGCTGGACGGGCTTTAATTGTCTCAAACCAGCGCTTGACGTGAGGAAAATCCTCTAGGTTTTGACTTTGGCGTTCATGGGGCACAATCCAGGGATAGGCGGCAATATCGGCGATGGAATAATCGCCAGCGACAAATTCTCTATCTGCTAATTGCTTATTCAGTACTGCATATAAGCGTCCTGTCTCATTCACGTAGCGGTTAATGGCATATTCAATCTTTTCGGGAGCATAGGCGCTAAAGTGATGATTTTGTCCCGCCATTGGCCCCAGTCCTGCCATTTGCCAGAACAACCATTCTAAAACTTGAGTGCGATGACGTAAATCTTGGGGAATTAATCTCCCAGTTTTTTCTGCCAAATATAGCAAGATTGCCCCCGACTCAAATACCGAAATTGGCGCACCTCCATCTGCTGGTTCGCGGTCAACGATCGCCGGAATGCGATTGTTAGGAGAAACTTTTAAAAACTCTGGCTTAAATTGATCCCCAGCCCCAATATTCACAGGAATTATGGTATAAGGTAAGCCGACTTCTTCCAAGAAAATCGTAATTTTATGACCGTTGGGGGTTGTCCAATAATAAAGTTCAATCATGGTTATTTTTCCTCAAATTGTGCGATTCTTTTTTAAGTGAATGGTGCGAACACCTCTTTCGGATTTATCACAAAATCTGAAACCAGGAGGCAAATGTTGCAAAAATGTATATACAGTAAGCATTTTAGCACTTAATGCCTAAAAGTATTGTCCTATATCAGGAATGGAGCTACAGCCCCATGCTTGATTATTGTGCTGCGCTATTACTGATTTTGCATTACCAAAAAAGACGAGATGGTTAAAAAAATTAACTTTTTAGTTTCTGGATTTGATATTTTCAGGTTTTGCCTGAGAGTCCTTGTTTAAAGGTCAATCTCAAATCGATAACCTCAGCCTACGTGGTTAAATCTATTTTAGATCGCCGTTTGAAAATGGCTAAAATGTTTGAATTTGGAATTGTTAACGATGGAGGTGTAGTCCGAAACTCATCTGTAGAGAAAATGGCGCTTTTTGCAAAGTTGGTGAAGTTAAAATTTAACCCCAAAACCGAGAATTTCAAATACTTAGAGAGTAACCTATGAATGAAAAAACAGTAAAAGTGATTGAAGAAAACTTATTGCCAAAAGGAGATTATGTTTCGTCAGGATTTTCCACTATCCAGCCAGATTCATATTTTCCCAATATAACTTTAGGCAATAAATATGATTCTTTTTGGCTTTATTTGCGGCGGGATATTACTCATAACTGGTATGTCGATAAGCGACAGCAGAATGTAGGATTTGTCAGCAGAGACGAGGCTCATATTATATATAATACAGCCTTAAAATTTCAGGGGAAAAAAGCTTTAGAAATAGGTTGCTGGATGGGTTGGTCAGCTTGTCATTTGGCTCTAGGCGGAGTAGAGCTAGATGTAATCGATCCGATGCTATCCCAACAATTATTTAATGAAAGTGTCACAGAGTCACTAAAGTTAGCAGGTGTGAAAGAATCTGTGAATCTAATCCCAGGATATAGCCCTCAAAAAGTAGAAGAGATCGCAAATAAATTTAAACGGAAATGGTCATTGATATTTATAGATGGTAATCACGAAGCACCGGCTCCGCTCAATGATGCAATTATTTGCGAACAATTTGCAGAAGCAGATGCTTTAATTTTATTTCATGATTTGGCTTCTCCCGACGTAGGCCAAGGCTTGGACTACTTCAAAGATAAAGGATGGAATACAATGGTCTATCAAACTATGCAAATTATGGGAGTTGCATGGCGGGGAAATGTTGAGCCTGTAATACATCAGCCAGATCCTAAAATTAACTGGCGCTTACCTCCACATTTACAAGGTTATTGTGTAAGTGGTTCAGTTGAAACTGCGGCGGAGGATAAATTTGCAGAAATTCTCAGAGCAGTTCGACCATATACTTTATTGAGTGAAGGAAAGTTATTTGCGCTTTATAGTCAGGCAAAACAAGTATATTGTTATCTTTTTTGGCTGCCAAAAATGTTACTACAAGCGATCGCTAGAATGAAACCTATCAAGGGCGACTAGTACCGCAAGGCGGAATTCAAAATGACGCTCTCTACGAGACGCTAAAAGCGAACGCAGACTCGCTCTAAGCGAAGCCATGCCGAAGGCTTTACGCTGCGCTAACAAACTTCAAAATTCAAAATGAATGCAGCGTAAGCGTTTCATCGATTTTGAATGGGTGGTTTATTTACGCCGTGTTGTACTAGCTTTGTATTATCAGCCACTTCATCCTGACGGATAACAATTTCACCAGGCTGGAAGTTCAACATTTTTAACCTGGGAATCAACTGAATTAATTGCTTATCCGTTAAGGTTGGTAAAGCAACAGATAGGTGATCTCATAGTCCAGATCAAGTTTGCCATCTTCCCTCGACACCCACAAAAAAGCTGACACGATTGATAATGAAGAGAGGCGTTATCTTCACAAAACTTATGTTTTTAACTTGGTTAGACAGTAACTCTTGGCTACTGGAAATTGGCGGTAAACGAATATTAATTGACCCTTGGCTGGTTGGTTCGTTAATTTTCAGTAACTTGGATTGGTTATTTAAAGGGTCGCGATCGCAAAACCGTCCAATCCCAGATAATATCGATCTGATCTTGCTGTCTCAGGGTTTAGAAGACCATGCACACCCACCAACCCTTAAGCTACTTGACCACAGCATCAAAGTTGTAGCTTCTCCCAATGCTGCCAAGGTAGTACAGCACTTAGGTTATACCCAAGTTACAGTATTGGCTCACGGTGAAACTTTCACTTTAGATAATCAAGTTGAAATCAAGGCTTTCCCTGGCTCTCCCATTGGCCCGACTCTGGTAGAAAATAGTTATCTCCTTAAAGATTTTCAGAGTGGTCTAACTGTATACTACGAACCTCACGGGTATCATTCTCCACAACTTCAGCAAGCCGCACCTATCGATGTAGTGATTACACCGTTTGTTGACATGACCTTACCTTTGCTTGGGCCGATTATTAAAGGACAAAATAGTGCTTTAGAAATAGTAAAATCGCTACAGCCTCAATTAATAATACCTACTGCTGCTGGTGGAGATGTGGCATTTGAGGGATTGCTGATGAAATTCATTCAGACTAAAGGAACTGCTGAAGAATTTCGTTCATTACTAGAGAAAAATAATCTGGCGACGCAAGTACTTGAGCCGAAACCAGGCGATCGCTTTGAACTACCATTAGAAAAACGAGCATTAGCAATCTAAGTTAGCTCAAGCGATTAGAAATCGCGGCTATACAAACAAAGTCCACCTCCGTAGACTAAGAGAAAATCAAGGGTTTTTAACCTACGGAGGTGGGTTTTGCCTGTGTAGCCGCGACTTCTAGTCGCCAGGATCTTTGGATATTTTTTTATTTGGAAGTCCCTAAACACCAACAAGATAGGCAATTACGCGCCAGTGCTTCACCAATAATTACGAACTACAAATTATGAATTAGTTAAAGCCAAGCGGAGAAATCTTTGGCAAAGTGAGAAAGTGATAACAACTGAATTCGTGGATCATTTTGGGCAGCTTCTCTTTCTGCTTGGGTATTGTAGCCCCAATCTGCAAGAAAAAGTTTCACATTTTCAAGGTCTGCTTGCTGTTGGACTAACTGTAATGTCTTGAGTCTATCTTCTACAAACCAGAGACTAACTAGCTGATCTCCTGCTAACTGGATTAATTCTCGCAAAATTTCATATTTAGGACGCTTGACTTCTTTACCAAAAATTGCTTCCGGTGGTAAATTTACCCCTTCTTGTTGCAACAACTGCTGCACAAAACGCCCTTCTTTAGTTGTCACAATGTATAGCTTAACTCCACTTTCAAGAGTTAATTTGATTTTTTCTACTACACCCGGATAAAATCTATGTAGACTCAGCCAACCAGCTAAATCTGTAGTAATCCATTCATCTCGCTGCTGATCTAGTTTCGCAGCAATTTCTCTTGCTTGTAGCTTGTCATCTAACAAAAGTTGTGGGGCGATGCTTGCCCATTGATGAAGAATATTTTCATCAGGAATTCCATCTATCAAGGCTTTGATTAAAACAGGCATTTCCCAACCAGTTTCAATTACAGGGCGTAAACGATAGAATCTCAAAGCTAAATCATCTGGTGGTGTATCGTTAGCAGACGACCAAATTTCAGAATAGGTACGCCATGCTACCTCAAAATATTCAATTAGTCCGTCGCAAATCACTCCATCAAAGTCCAGGGCTAAAATCGTGGGACTACTTGCGGTCATTGTTTTGAGGGTTAAAACTGCTGTTGTCAGCTTACCCGACAAATCCAAATCATGCAGTAATTTTTGTTAGTCTTTTATGATTTATGATTTGCTTAATAAAGTATGGTGGCATTGTCCAATCTAATTTGATATTGGCTAGGTTAACGAGGATCTACAGCAGGTTTGCGATCGACTAAACGGATTTGATCTTGCTTGACTACTACAGTAATTAGTGGTAAGGAACGTTTAGCTGGGCCCTGAACAACTCGCCCCTGAGAATCGTATTGAGATCCATGACAAGGACAAATAAAGTGATTTTTCTCAAGATCCCATGAGACTGTACATCCTAAATGGGTACAGGTTGGATTGATAGCGTACTCAGCAATCTTTGGCCCATCTTGGATAATCAGATAATCAATGCTGCTATCTGGCAAGCCTTTGACGAGAATTGGAATTCCTGGCTTTGCAGTTGCTAATAGTGCATTGGCGTCAATTTTTTTGCCGTCTTGAGCCAATGCCACCGATCCGGGAAGATAATTTTGACAGCGCGAATTCTTGGGATAAAGTGAGCAAAGGGTTTCTAAGTCTAGCTCACGACTTTGGCTGACTTTGGGAAATAGATATCCCATTGCTACTGATGCAGCTGTAGTACCTAGCATGTAGGTTAAGAAATCCCGGCGCGTTTTTATTCTCGTTGGAATTTTGCCATTAGTAGAAGAATTGTCTCTCATAATTAGATTTACTAGCAAAGGTCTACAACTATACTACGGCGCGATCGCACTATGATTAATGTACTTTTGTGTTTTGCTTTTTTTTAAGAGTGGTTCCGGCAACTTTAATTTTTAATTTTTATTTATTCCTGAAGTAAGAGGTTGTTTATAAACCTGAGAGCTAAAGTCTAACCTAAGATATCTTCCTCACAAAATTTCTTCTCAAACTCTCTCCAGAGAAAGAACTTTTTGCACCTTTGATTTTCTAAGCTGTTGTTATTCAAGCCACATATTTCAATAACAACTGAAATCGCCATGAGTGATAATAATCAAGAAAATCAAATTAATCAGCCAGTAAACGAAGATTGGAATTCTCCTGAACAACCCAATGTGAAGGAAAGAAACTTAACCGCGAATCCAGGAGATAGAATTTCTGATCAGCCTCAATCAATTGAAGATAAAGCTCAACAGTTAGCTGTGGATGATGTTCCAGACATTACAGGCGACAGAATCACAGTCCCGACTTACTTTGTTGTGGATGAACCCAACGGCGAAAAGAAGGCACTCCATCACGTTAAAGATGCTGAAGAAATCTCTGACGTAATTCGGCAGGCACGACTTGATGAAAATGGAAATCGAATTTGGTAGTAGTTGTTTATGGAAGACGCAGGGATACAGAGAAGTTATCAAATACTCTCTGCTTCTTTGCGTCTCGCGCTGACAGCAGGTTGAAGATATTTTCCTCTCCATTGGAATACAGGAATACATTCTAAATTAAATCAGAATCTTTAGTTGTATTAGCATTTGTTTCGCTCCGAATCTTTGCAACTTCGTTTTTTATTTCTTTTGGTAAGAACTCAGTTCTTTTTGTCTGTAGTCTAAGCCTTTTATATAAAGCTTTCTGCAAGTCAGCAGCCAGACTATTAATAACTTTTGCGCCCCAACCCTGCTGCTGTTGGCGATTCAGAATATCTCGCCCAATTTGCCAGTAGAGTAATACTAATTATTTGTTGACTGCAACTGCGGCACGTAATTGAGCGCTAGAAATCCGTGTTTTTAGTTCAGTTAAAAAATCTTCATAACCGATAATCTCAGATGCGCCCCTTTGTAAAACTTCAGATTTATCATCTTTAGGCATAAAAAAGAATTAACGCTACTTCTATTCTGCCAGCATTACACCAACTTTTGATATTAGTTACATAACAATTCAGCGTTGCATCAGTATTTTTGCTGTATTGTTCAAAGAAGGATGTGAGTTAAATTTACCAGGATTTACGCAAGAGCGATCGCCACAACTTCAACATATTTTCATGAAAAATATTTTTTAGCGTCCAAATATTAAAGGTTCTAAGAAGTCGCCACTTGCACCTTTGACATCAGAGTATACAGCTTCAATAATATTCTTATGTAAAAATCCATACTTGTACAAAAATCTTACTTATTTTTGCTGAATATACTCAGATCCAAAACCCGATCGGTTAGCTCTCAGTCTATTTGGCTTTTACGAATCAAATGAGATTTTTAGATCAACTGGTATTAATAGGGTTGCATTATGCTTTTCTCGAATTCAAGAACCAGCTTAAGAACTCGTCCAAAAAATAATCAGATAGGTGCAGTTTTTTGGACTAATAGTAACGTTATCCTGCTCACTGGATATTTGATAATTCTACCGATTTGCACACTGATAACTTTATCCTTATTATTGCCCTTATTGACTGCTAGCTTATTTGCTGTCACTAGAAACTCGTACCACTCTACATCGATTCCTTGGATAGATGATGCATCTGAATGTGAACATACTGGCAGAAATTGGAGCGATCGCAAATGTTGGGATGATAAACACAATCCCCTGTTCTAGTCTGCAAACTCTTCTGACAAAATAGAGCCCATAGCTATTTTAACGATGTCAAAATATGCCGGGTGATTAGCTTTGTTAACGATCGCTAAAGAAATAGATCCTGCCACTAAGATAACTAAAAGTGGCGAAATTGGTTCTAACCCAGAGCCCTTGTTGTTGAGCATGATATAATCTCCAAATGGAAAGTTACGAAGCCTTTGGCTAAGTGGAAGTTAGCCAAAGGCTATTTATTGTCAAGATAGGCCTTAACCCCAAGACTCAAATATCATTGCGATCGCAAATAGACAGATTAGGAAAATTGCTATCCTCGCAACCCATAACCGTAGATTTGCGGATAAAAGCATCCCAACTATCGTATTAGCCCCCAAAGCGTGAGACACAACCAAGGCTATTACCAGCCCCAGCAGCCCCAGCAGAAAATATTTGAGTCCTATAAAAAACCACCTGAACAGCAGATTATCGTTATCTTTGAGACTGGGTTTCATAGTTTTTTCCTGTTTTGAAAGTTGAATCTAGGCAGCAGTTAGCACTCCCCTGACACACTAAAGAAACAGCGAATATCCACAGTTTTGCTCCCACCAAGTCAAAATACACAACAGTCCTACTCCTGAGTAGAGTGGGAATGCCAACGAAGGTGGTCTTAATATTTGCAGATCGTGAAAAATTAAGCTCTTTGATGAATTACCAGGGCAATCTGGTTAGATGTTCAATGCGCGTAATCACACAGAAGCGCACTACGCGCATTGAACCCTCGAAATTCCTACAGGCAATTTGTATACTTGCCTTTTTCAGAATTTGCAGTTCCAGGCTTTGCCTTCATCTATTACTCACTAAGTTTCTTTTATTCACCCGTAAGCTTACTAAGTCACCGTTGTTTCAGCGGTTAAACTCACTATAAGATAACTAAGTGAGTTAGGTCAAGGTAAACTATAAAGAAAATTATTTAAATAGCATAAGATACTACAAACTCAGCTAAAGTCTCCAAATTAATCCTGACTTTTGGGACTTACAAATAAAAAAACTAACCTGTCTCACTCACCCGTAGCCAGTACACAGGTAACTTATGTGAGATCACAAGGAATTCTGACAATTGAACCTTAAGTACTTGGCTAAAAAGGCTCAATTTGATATGGTTAATCAACATATCAGATTGATATATCAAAATGCTGAAGTTGGCAGTATTAGGTTTATTACAGCGAGAACCATTAAACGGTTATCGGCTCAAACAGCAACTAGAGATGTTTATGAGTTGCAGTATTTGTGTCAACTATGGTGCGATTTATCCTCTTCTGAAGCGCATGGAAGAACAAGGTGAAGTGAGCTTATGTGCAGAACAAATAGAAGAAGGTGGGCATTGTGGAAAGGTATATGAAATTACACCCCTCGGCAAAAACACTTGGTATCGAGAGATGTTGGCATATCCTCATGAAAGCTGGGTAAATGCGCGATCGCGATTCCTAATCAAATTTTTTTTCTTTAGCCATTTATTACCCAAAGAACGAGTGCAGTTAATTGAATATCGATTGATGTCATGTCAGTTACGCCTTGCAGAGAAAAAAGCAGTTGAAATTACTGATGATTTATATCAAGCGAAAGTGCAAAGACGGGCATTTGAAGTGATCGAATCAGAAATTGAGTGGCTAGTTGAGCAACTCCAAACAGAACAACTGCAACTAGCTCAAATGCCAACCTCAATCAAGAGTAATGAGTAATGAGTGATGAGTAAAACAGCTTTAACACCAAAAACTTTTGAAGTATCCTAAGTAACTATGTGGATCGTCAAAATTGCTTTACGTCTTCCGTACACATTCGCGATCGCAGCTTTGATGATTGTGATCCTTGGTGTAGTAACAATATTTAGCACACCAGTTGATATTTTCCCCGCAATTAACATCCCGGTTGTCAGCGTAGTTTGGACTTACACTGGTACCACATCTGAGGAAATGGCACAGCGAATCGTCACCATTAGCGAACGCGCTATGACAACAACCGTTGGTGACATCGAACATATTGAGTCTCAATCTTTAAGTGGTGTTAGCGTCGTCAAGGTTTTTTTCCAACCTAACGCTAATATTGCCTCAGCAGTGGCTCAAATTACCTCTGTCAGCCAAACAATTCTCCGCCCTTTGCCACCTGGGATTACACCGCCATTCATCATTCAATACAACGCTTCTTCCGTGCCGATTATCCAGATGAGTGTCAGTAGCAAAACCTTGCCAGAAGAAGCACTCTTCGACTATGCTACCAACTTCGTCCGCACCCAATTAGCAACAGTACAAGGAGCGAGTGTACCTCTGCCCTATGGTGGTAAACCCCGGCAAATTATGGTTGATATCGATCCCCAAGCGATGTTGGCTAATGGAATTTCTGCCCAAGATGTGACGAATGCTGTCAGTGCCCAAAACCTGGTTTTACCGGCAGGGGGTATGAAAATAGGCGATCGCGATTTCGCCGTCCAAATCAACAATAGTCCAGATGTGGTGACAGCCCTCAACGACTTACCGATTAAGCAAGTTAATGGTACTATCATTTCCATTCGTGATGTCGCCCAGGTAAGAGATGGCTTTGGTGTGCAATCAAATATTGTACGTCAGAATGGCAGGCGCTCGAGCTTACTTAGTATTCTGAAGAGTGGCAATGCCTCAACAATTGATGTGATCGAGCGAGTCAAAAAAACTTTGCCTCGTATCCAATCCACCTTACCCCCAGAACTGAATTTAGCGTTTTTGTTCGATCAATCTATATTTGTGAAAGCTTCTATTGAAGGCGTTCTCAAAGAAGGATTGATTGCAGCCTGTCTCACCGCGCTAATGATTTTGATTTTTTTGGGGAGTTGGCGCAGCACCTTAATTGTAGCCGTATCGATTCCCCTCTCGATGCTGGTTTCGATTATTGTTATGAGTCGTTTGGGACAAACTTTCAACATCATGACCTTAGGTGGTTTATCCTTAGCGGTTGGGATTCTGGTAGATGATGCCACAGTAGAAATTGAAAATATCCACCGAAATCTCGGACAAGGTAAACCAATTAAGCGAGCAATCTTAGATGGGGCGCAGCAAATCGCCACTCCAGCACTTGTAGCAACATTATGTATTTGTATTGTCTTTGTGCCGGTCGTGTTTCTCAGTGGAGTGGCAAAGTACTTATTTGTCCCGCTAGCGATGGCGGTAGTATTTGGGATGCTTGCTTCCTATGTGCTATCTCGGACTGTAGTACCGACAATGGCAAGTTATCTTTTACCATCCGAAGCGGACTGGCATAGAGAAAACGAGGAGCATCATGGTAACAATAACCATCATTTAGATTCGCCAGTTCAGAATAATAATGGTCACGACAGCCATTATATAGATTCGCCAGTTCAAAACAATAATGGTAGCGATAACCACCACCAATCAGAAGAAGCAGCAATGAACACTGCCGAACCTGTGAAGAAAGATTGGATCTGGCAACTACACGAAAAATTTAACCGACAATTTGAGAAATTTCGCAGCTGGTACTATGGTGTCCTGACCTCAGCATTAAATCACCGTCGCATAGTCTTTGTGCTATTTGGTGCTTTTATCGTCAGTGCCGGAGTTTTGTTGCCGTTCGTCGGTCAAGACTTTTTCCCGGAAGTCGATGGTGGTCAGTTTAGCCTCCATGTTCGAGCCTTACCTGGTACTCGTTTGGAAGAGACAGAGAGAATTGTCAGCCAAGTTGAAGGCGTTATCCGCCAGACAGTACCGAAAGAGAATCTCGCTCTGATTCTGGATAACATCGGCTTACCTACAAGTGGCATTAACCTTACTTATGGCTACAACGGTGCGACAATTGGGCCGGCTGATGCTGATATTCTTGTCTCCCTAAAAGAATCTGGTGCAACTTATTCTTACATCAAAGAACTCCGCCAGAAATTGAAAGCGACATTCCCCAACTACACTTTCTTTTTTGAGCCGGCTGATATTGTGACTCAAATTCTCAATTTCGGTTTGCCTGCTGCTGTTGATGTGCAAATATCTGGCCCTCTGAAAAATTCAAAAGCCAACTTTGAAATTGCCCAACAAATCGCCGCGCGGATGACGCGTATTCCTGGGGCTGTAGATGTACATCTCCAGCAAGTTGTCGATGCTCCCAAATTACGTCTTGATGTCGATCGCACCGAGGCTCAACAATTGGGGATGACCCAGCGTGATGTTGCCAATAGCGTCCTCACTTCCTTAAGTTCAAGCGGTCAAGCTGCAATCAACCAATGGCTCGATCCCAAAAAAGGCGTGAGTTACACTCTGGCTGTACAAGTTCCTCAATATAAACTTGACTCTATTGATAGCCTGAAAAATACGCCAGTTGGCAACGGTCAAACTGCACCCCAACTTTTAGGTAATTTGGCTAGTGTCAAACGTGACACAGTGATGCAAGTTGTGAATCACTACAACATTCAGCCAGTTTTCGATATCTACGCTAACTCCTCTGGTCGTGACCTGGGGGGAGTTGCCAGCGATGTCAATCGAATCATCGCTGATTATCAGAAAAAATTGCCTAAGGGAAGTCAGATTAATATTCGTGGGCAAGTGCAAACGATGAACTCTTCCTTTCTGGGACTTGGTTTAGGACTTGTGTTTGCAATTGTGTTGGTTTACTGCTTAATGGTAGTAAACTTCCAATCTTGGCTCGATCCCCTGATTATTATGATGGCGCTGCCGAGTGCCTTAGCAGGGATCATTTGGATGCTGTTTGTCACCCGCACCACCCTAAGCGTTCCTTCGTTAATGGGTGCAATTATGAGTATCGGTGTAGCAACATCAAACAGTATTCTGATGATCACTTTTGCTAACGAGCAACGTGTAGAAGGAGAAAATGCCTATAAAGCATCCTTAGCAGCAGGTTATACAAGGTTGCGTCCGGTGCTAATGACTGCCTTAGCCATGCTCATCGGCATGATACCAATGTCTCTTGGTCTTGGTGAAGGTGGCGAACAGAATGCACCTTTGGGTCGCGCTGTAATTGGCGGTTTATCAGCGGCAACAGTCGCGACTCTGATCTTTGTACCTGTTGTATACAGCATTATGAGGCGTCAAGCACCTCGTCCTATTGATGAGGATGATGACGATTTAAATTTCTCAGATCCAAAGACAGCCTACTCGTTGTCATCATCTCAAGGCAAGTCATGAGCAATTCAAAAGGTCGCACTCAGAATTCTCTAAGGGAACTCCAAGAAATAAATTATCCAATATTGTGGCGTGGGCATCTCGCCCGCCATATAAACTGGGCGGGCAAGATGCCCACCCCACAAGAAGGAATTGGATATTTTTTTATTTGGAAGTCCCTAACTTCTCTACGAGACTTGGGCATTGGTCTTTGCGTCGAATGGCACAAAGAAAAGGCGAAAGGCTTGTGTCATCTCGTTCCCAGTCTTCAGACTGGGAATGTATTCCAAGAGGCTCTGCCTCTGGTCAGCCCACTGGAGGCGGAGCCTCCGAGAATGGGTTCCCAGCCTGGAGGCTGGGAACCAGTTAGGGCAAAGCTTATAGCTTTTCTTAGTGCCATTCGTCTCTGCGTCCCCAATCCCCAATTCCCATACTAAATTGCTGCAAATTAGATAATACAGGACAGTTTACCTATGGATTCTCAACATCGTCCATCTCCTGATTCTGAAGAACAAAAGACTTCTAAAAAACAAAAACGCGGCATCGGTGGAATTGGTTGGGCTGTAATTGGTGCTGTTTTTTTTGGTAGTTTACTGGCCATCGGCATTCTACCCCGGTTGGGCCAAAAGTCAGAATTACAAGCAGCAGTAAAGGAAGCAAGCACAGTACCCTCAGTGAACGTGATCGCTCCCCGTCGCGCTACTGGTGCTACGAAAGTGGAACTACCTGGCAATGTTGTAGCCCTAAATCAAACGACCATCTACGCTCGCAGTACTGGCTATTTACGGCGGTGGTATGCAGATATTGGCGATCGCGTCCGAGCCGGTCAGTTGTTGGCAGAGATTGATTCCCCAGATACCGATCAGCAAGTTCTACAAGCGAAGGCAGAGTTAGTGCAAGCACAAGCCAATGTGTCTCAAGCTCGTGCTAATTTAGCTAAAGGTGTTTCTGATTTGAAGCAAGCCCGCGCTAATCTCTTGATAGCACGTCAGAGTTGGGAGCGTTGGCAAGTTCTTGTGAAGCAAGGTGCAGTTGCTCAACAAGATGCAGATACAAAATATGCCACATATCAAGCTAATCTTGCTAGCGTTGAGGCAGCACAAAACACCGTTAATTCTGACTCTGCCAACATCAATGCAGCGCAAGCTAACGCCTACGCAAGTCAAGCAAACTTCCAGCGTAATACCGTCTTGCAGTCTTATAAGAAAGTCACTGCTCCCTTCGCAGGAGTGATTACTGCACGTAACGTCAATACAGGTGTTTTGATTTCAGCAGGTAATGGCAACACCAGTACCAGCAACACTAGCAATAGCAGCCTTTATACTATTGCCGCTTATGACAATCTAAAGGTAAATGTGAGTGTTCCACAGAGTTTATCACAGTCACTTCAAACTGGACAAACAGCACAAATTACAGTTAGAGAGTTACCCCAACGAGTGTTTACGGGTAAAGTAGTGCGTACTAGCAACGCTATAGATCCAACTACTCGCACTTTGCTGACACAATTAGAAGTACGCAATTCAGACGCGACGTTGCGACCTGGGATGTATGCCAATGTCAGATTTGCCATTAACCGCGCCAATCCTCCCTTTGTTGTGCCAGATAGTGTTTTAGTCGTTAATGCCGGAGGTACGCAGGTAGCAACAGTAACTAAAGACCACACAGTGCATTATCAAAAAGTTGCCGTTGGGCGAGATTATGGTACTGAAGTAGAAATTACATCAGGTCTGACAGGAAATGAATCGCTGATTGCCACTCCTACGGTTGATGAGACAGAGGGCTTGCATGTGCAGCCAGTCGCACAAAGTCAGCGTAAATAATTATCGTTGGGATAATGCAGGGGAGGCAGGGAGCAGGGGGAGAATAATAAATTTTTAACTCCTAAATCCTAAATCCTAAACTCAGCACTCGTTACTCAGCACTCTTTAAGTGAGGTACAATAAACTCATTGGCGCGATCGCGCACCTCATCAGAAAAAGAACGACAAAGCCCAAGAAAGCATTCCCAGAGCAACAAATGTCTACCCCGAAATATTGAGGGGATACGAGATTGGCAGTAATGTTATCTCACTATGTGAGATAACATTAGTTTGTAGTGTGTCTTTGTGTGAGTATGAGTGTCATTCCCGAAAATGTTCTTTTGGCTTTCGCCGAAAAACAGTGCTTGTCTAGCAGCGAGATCGAAGTGTTTTTATATGCTGTTGAGGGACAATCGCCAAATGCGATCGCGAAAAAATTGGCAATCAGTGCCGAAGCAGTACGCAAAAGATTAAGTGAAGTTTACAAGAAATTTAATGTTATTGGTAGTGGCCCAGGTAAGCTCACTAAGTTACAGCAAGTTATTGAATCTGAGTATCAAGCATCTTTATTGAATGAAAAATCCATTACCCAAAATCGCCAAGATTGGGGTGAAGCGCCTGGTGTCTGCTTTTTTCGGGGACGCATAGCAGAATTGTCTCAGCTACAGCAGTGGTTGATCGAGGATAATTGCCGACTAGTGGCCATATTGGGAATGGGCGGAATTGGCAAAACCGCTTTATCCGTGAAACTGGCAAAGGAAGTTCAGGAAAACTTTGAGTATTTGATTTGGCGAAGTCTCCGCAATGCGCCACCTGTAGCCGAGATGTTAGCAAACCTGATCGGATTTTTATCTGATGAAAGAGAAACAGATTTGCCAGAAAGCATAGATGGTAGAGTAACACTGCTGATTCATTATTTACGAGAGCATCGTTGTCTTGTGGTATTTGATAATACAGAGACAATTTTACAAGAAGGCGATCGCGCCGGACACTATAGACATGAATATGAAGATTATGGTCAACTACTGCAACGGGTAGGAGAAGAACTACATCAAAGCTGTTTGGTGCTGACATCTCGCGAAAAACCAAAAGAATTTGCTCCTTTAGAAGGACAAGAATCACCAGTTAGAACATTATCATTAGTCGGTTTAGAACAAACAGAAGGGCAAGAAATTCTCCAAGATAAAGGGTTATTTGGTTCACCACAAGAATGGGCCAAACTAGTTGAGAAATATTCTGGTAATCCCTTGGCGTTAAAGCTAGTTTCTCAACCAATTCGGGAGTTATTTGGTGGTGATATTGCTGCTTTTCTGGCTGAAGGTGAGATTATTTTTGGCGACACCCGAAATTTACTAGACCAGCAATTTGAGCGGTTATCAGAGATCGAAAAAGAAATAATTTATTGGCTAGCAATCAAACGTGAATTAGTTTCTCTAGACGAATTGCTCAATGATATTGTGCGTCCCTTGCCTAAAAGGGAAATGATGGAAGCACTAGAATCACTGCGGCGGCGATCGCTAATTGAACAAAGAAAAGCAATTTTCACTCTCCAGTCTGTGGTGATGGAATACATTACCGACCGACTGGTTGAACAGGTTTGTCACGAAATTACCACTCGCGATCTGAGACTATTTATGAGCCATGCTTTAATGGAAGCAACGGCAAAAGATTATATTAGAAACACTCAAATTACCCTGATTATTAAACCAATCATCGATAGATTATTAAATATTTTTAGATATGCTAAAAATATTGAACATCATCTATATCAAATTTTATTGTATCTGCGACAGGTTCCCCAAACAGCAGCTTATGCAGGTGGAAATCTGCTAAATATCCTTTGTCAATTACAAACTGATTTTAGCGGCTATGACTTTTCTAACTTAATTATTTGGCAAGCATATTTACAAAGTGTGAATTTGCATCGAGTGAATTTTACCAATACTGATTTAGCTAAGTCCGTTTTTGCAGAAACTTTAGTTAGTATTTCGTCAGTAGCATTTAGCCCCAATGGAAAACTTTTGGCTACAGGTGATGCTGATGGCAAGACTTACTTGTGGCAAGTTGACGATGGCAAGCTACTTTTTAGCTGCATTGGACATAGCAGTTGGGTAAAATCAGTAGCTTTTAGTCCCGATGGGCAAACTTTAGCTAGTGGCAGTGATGACCAAACAGTGAAGTTATGGGATGTTCATGATGGTAAATGCCTGATAACTTTGCAGGGACATAGCAATTGGGTCAGGTCAGTTGCCTTTAGTCCCGATGGTCAAACTTTGGCTAGTGGCAGTGAAGACCAAACAGTGAAATTATGGGATGTCCGCAATGGTAAGTGCCTGATAACTTTGCAGGGAAATACCAATCGAATTATGTCAGTAGCTTTTAGTCCCGATGGTCAAACTTTGGCTAGTTGTAGTGAAAAGCAAACCGTAAAATTATGGGATGTTCGTGATGGAAAATGCCTGAAAACCTTACAGGGGCATAGCAGTTGGGTACGGTCAGTTGCTTTTAGTCCCGATGGGGAAATTTTAGCTACTGGCAGTGATGACCAAACCGTAAAATTATGGGATGTTCATGATGGTAAATGTCTGAAAACTTTACAAGGACATACCAATCGGGTATGGTCAGTTGCCTTTAGTCCCGATGGGCAAACTTTAGCTAGCGGTGGTGACGACCCGACAGTGAAGTTATGGGATGTTCGTGATGGTAAATGCCTGAAAACCTTTCAGGGACATACTAATCGGGTACGGTCAGTTGCTTTCAGTCCCGATGGTCAAACTTTAGCTAGTGGTAGTGAAAACCAAACAGTGAAGTTATGGAATGTCCAAAATGGTAAATCTTTGACAACCTTGCAGGGGCATAGCAATCGGGTTAGGTCAGTTGCCTTCAGTCCCGATGGTCAAACTTTGGCTAGTGGCAGTGAAAAGCAAACAGTAAAATTATGGGATGTCCGCAACGATAAATTTATCAAAATTCTGGAGGGGCATAACAGTTGGGTACGGTCAATTGCCTTCAGTCCTGATGGTCAAATTTTAGCTAGCGGTAGCGAAAAACAAACCATTAAATTATGGGATGTTCAGACGGGACAATGCCTCAGAAAATTGCAGCAACATACCAATCGCATTAGGTCAGTTGCTTTTAGTCCCAATGGTCAAATTTTAGCTAGCGGCAGTGACGACCAAACAGTGAAATTATGGGATGTCCACACCGGAAAGTGTCTCCAAACCTTGAAAGGGCATACCAGTTGGGTAAGATCGGTTGCCTTTAGTCCCGATGGTCAAACTTTAGCTAGTGGCAGTGAAAACCAAAGAGTCAGGTTATGGGATATTTATACAGGAAAATGTATCCAAATTTTAGAGGGACATAGCAATCGCATCAGGTCGGTTACTTTCAGCCCAGATGGTCAGACTTTAGCTAGTGGCAGTGATGACCAAACAGTGAAGTTATGGGATATTTATATGGGCAAGTGCTTGACAACCTTGCAAGAACATACAAATCGAGTCTGGTCAGTTGCCTTTAGTCCCGATGGACAGACTTTAGCTAGTGCTAGTGAAGACCAAACAGTAAAATTATGGGATGTCTACAATGGCAAGTGCCTGAAAACCTTGCCAGGGGCTAATTGGGTAAGATCGGTTGCCTTTAGTCCCGATGGTCAAACCCTGATTTGTGGTAGCCAAGATGAGACAATTAAGCTTTGGGATGTATCGACGGGTGAGTGTGTAAAAACACTGCGATCGCCACGACCCTACGAAGGAATGAATATCACCGGGGTTACAGGGTTAACCGCAGCGCAGTTAGTGACGCTAAAAGCTTTAGGGGCAGTGGAAGTTAACAATTAAAAATTTAAAATTTAAAATTTAAAGACATTTTTCAGATGGGGATATAACCCCGACAGAAACTAGCGCTACGTGCAATGCTTGGGGCCTTAAACCTTTTTATTTACGATGGAGAGCAAAAATAAAAGGTAAAAGAATGAATTTTGCCTTTTTGATTCATCCCTTTACCTTTTTTATGTACCTGATGCTTATTTCATGTTAGCCCTTGCTTCCTTAACTGCGGCAAAGAAAAATAATCCTGTGAGTGGAATGCTCAATACCAGAATAATCGCCGTGGCTGTGACACCAAAATCTGGTTGCCCGTAACCGAGTTCAAAAATCGAACCAACGGCGGCGATCGCACTTACACAAGAACCACCCAGAAATAAACTGCTTTTTGGAGTTAAATACACTACTAGCCCCCTTATGCTATTGGTTTCACCGCTTGATACGAGAAGCCATTCTTAGATAGCTCCTGGGCTAAAGTCAAGGAGTTTTCCACACGGTCTACAAATACCACACCGTTGAGGTGATCCATCTCGTGCTGAATGCAGCGTCCCAAAAGGTCACTAGCCTTTAATGTCCGGGGACGACCGTATTCGTCTTTATAGGCGATTTCCACGACTTCGGGGCGCTTCACTTCTAGGAATACATTGGGAATGCTTAAGCATCCTTCTTCAGCAACACAGAGGTCGCGGCTGACTTGTTTAATGGTGGGGTTAATCAACACCAAAGGCTGATTAGCTGCGTTTTCTGGTTCTAGGTCGATGACAATTAATTGTTTGTGAATTCCTACTTGGGGTGCAGCCAAACCAATGCCATCTTTGCTGTACATAGTTTGCAGCATTTCGCGCACTATTTGGCGAAGTTCATCATCTACTTTAGAAATTCGCTTTGCAGCTTGACGCAACACGCGATCGCCTAAATAATGAAGCTCCAAAGGTGGATTTTTTAACTTTTTTTTCTCTACAGCAATTTCAGAAGGCATGAGTCTTGATGGCTAGATGGTGAAAATTCCTACTATTTTAATTCTATCAAGTTGAGGAGTGGGGAATTGGGCATTGGGCATTGGGCATCTCCACAAATTAAATATGCGTTACCCAGAACCCTTGTAGAGACGTAGCACTGCTACGTCTCTACATTGTTTTTCGGAGATGTCTATTGGAAATTGGGAACTATGAATTACGAATTACGAATTATTGACTGGGGTGATTTGTGTTTAAATCTCTCACGAAACTTGACTATCTACTGAAAGAAACTTTCCTCGGTTTACTGCGAGGGGGTTGGATGAATTGGGCAGCTGTAAGTACTGTAACGGTGTTACTGTTTTTATTCGGCTTGAGTCTGCAAACCTCTTGGCAAGTCGAAAAACTCCTCTATCAGTTTGGTAGCCAGTTAGAAGTATCAGTTTATCTTGAACCAGATACGCGGATGGAAAATATTGAGCCGCTAATCGCCAAAATGCCAGAGGTGGCGGGGATACAAACCATTAGCAAAGAAGAAGCCTGGACGAAGTTAGTTAAGGAAATGAGAATTTCTGATATTGAAGGTGCTACCCAACAACTAGGTGAAAATCCTCTGGTTGATGAGATAAAGGTGAAAGCCCGGAATTCTCAAGTTGTGCCAAACTTAGCAACCCAGTTGGCTAAGTTACGGGGAGTTGAAACGGTGCAGTATGTTGATGAAGCAGTCAAACGCATTGCTCAGTTGCACCAAGGTTTGAACTGGATTACTTTCACAATTACAATTATTCTGACTTTAACAGCGATCGCAGTTACTACCACCACAATTCGGCTAATTGTCATGGCGCGTCGCCAAGAAATTGAAATTATGCAGCTAGTGGGAGCAACTTCTGTTTGGATTTACCTGCCGTTTATTTTACAAGGAATTGCCTTTGGTTTAGTTGGTGGTGCGATCGCTTGGAGTTTCATTTCTGTGATTCAACAGTTTCTCGGTAAGTTGCTAGTCAATCAACCTGAGTTTATCCAAGTCATCACCAACAGAGTGCAACTCACTCCAGGAGAAATTTTATTATTGCCCCTGATTCTTTTGAGCTTCGGTGCAGCTGTAGGATTAATGGGAAGCTTATTTGCTGTCAGACGTTTTGCTAAAGGATAGGCATTGGGCATGGGGCATGGGTAAAGGACAAAGGGAGAAATCTTTATGAAATCGCAATGGGAATGTTTTTTGCAGAATCTCGGTGTTTGGGAAGGTTCATTTACCAATTTTTCTCCCCAAGGAATACTTTTGAATGACACTCCTAGTTGTCTTTCCCTAGAACATTTGAACAATAGCCAGAAAGTGCGACTAACTCTGAGTCGTTCGGGACAAGATGTAGTCAGAGACTTTAGTTCTGTGGGAGGGGGTCTGCTATTTTTTGAAAATGGTTCATTTTCTGAAGGTTTAATTCAGCTAGGGCCATTTTCCGAATTTGGTGGAGAACTCGCCTTTGTTCATGAAAATCGCCGCTTGCGTCTGGTGCAACTGTTTGATAATATTGGTCAGCTAAAGGAACTCATCTTAATTCGAGAACATCTTGCTGGAACGCCAGCAGCAGAACGTCCACCCTTGCAGATAAATGATTTGTTGGGAGAATGGCAAGGCGAAGCAATTACAATATATCCAGATTGGCGATCGCCTGATACTTACTCTACAATCTTCAAATTACAACTTGATGATACTGGGCGATTAATTCAAAATACATCTTTTGGCGATCGCACAATTACCTCAACTGCTAGCATCAAAGGCCCCATTGTTCTCTTTGACCAAGATCCAGAAAAGCAGGTACAAGTATTATTTTTACCAGATGGTGCTTCTGCAACTTCTCCTCTCAAGGTGCAGTTACGCCAACCATTTTTTCTGGAAGTGGGTTGGTTAATCCAGCCAAATCTGCGCCAACGAATGATTCGCAGTTACAACGATAAAGGCGAATGGGTTAGTCTAACGTTAGTTACTGAAGAAAAGGTGTAATGACAAAGCTTAATTTATAAGAAGAATTCAGAATTTAGGAGTGCAGCCGGAGGCGGAGCGTCTCCGGTCAGAATGGGCTAAACCTTAGCTATCCGCTAACAGTATTAATTCTGTACGAGTGGGTAATGAATATTGGTTAAAAGCAAGTAGAATTGTGGGCGAAACTAGTATTAAATATTCTCTCATTACAACTCTATCTCTTTATGGGTAGAGTATTCTGAATTCTGAATTCTGTATTCTGACTCCTGGTTTATGCATATTCAAATAGCTGTAGTTGCGATCGCAGTAATGTTAGTAGGTGGGCAAAATCTCGAAGCCATTGCAAACTCGCAATTTTCTACCGAGGATGGCGTAGAACCTACATTACAGATGGAGGGAGGATATGCAAAATATGGTGATTATATCGGTTCAATTCCAGTAGATACTCAGTTTGTGGAGTTTTCTCAGAGAGTTGTCAAAGATATTCAGATTCGTTTTGTGAATAACAAAGATCAGTTACTCGATGACAAAGGTCAGCCGATTAAAGGACGCACTCAAAAAGATTTTATCATTGGTCTGCTGAAACTCAAACCTGGTCAGGTATTCCGTGAAGATTTACTAGAAGCAGACTTGCAACGATTGAGAAGATTAGAGTCATTTAATGAAGTCAATGTTTATCGACAAGAAGATACCACAAACGTTAATCTCATCTATGAAATCAAAGAGCGTGAATTCCCTGCTCTAATTTTCGGAGGCGGTAATAACGATGATGTTGGTCTATACGGTCAATTGGGTTATAGAGATGCAAATATTGGCGGTATTAACGATAAATTAGATACAACTGTGCAAATCAGTGGTAAAGATGTCCAATTTCATGGTCAATTCACTAGTCGTTATCGTCCTCAAGAACCAAACCGCTTAGGCTACACCCTTAGTGGCTTTCGTAGTCGTAATATATCGGGAACCTTCAACGAAGATATCAGATTGTCTAACGGTGACAGAGTGCGCGAGGGCAGGTTTGGCGGTTCTGTAGGAGTTTTAAAATCTTTTGATGAGTGGGATACAGCTATAAGTCTTAATTATACCAGGATTAGCCTACGCGATCGCGAATATAACGTTGCACAGGTAGATAGATTAGGGAGTCCTTTATCTGTGAGCGGTACTGGTATTGATGACTTATTTACCGTATCATTTGCTGTATCCAGAGATCAACGCGATCGCCGAAACAATCCGACTCAAGGCTCAATCCTCACCCTCAGCACAGAACAAGCGATTCCCATTGGACTGGGCAATATTTCCAGCAATCGCCTAAAGGGAGATTATATTCAGTATTTACCAGTTAATTGGATTGGTAACGGCAAACCAACCGACAATCCCGAAATGTTAGCGATTAATTTCCAAATTGGTACGATTATCGGAGACTTTCCACCCGCTGATGCTTTTAATATTGGTGGACTAGATTCTGTCAGGGGTTACGGTTATGGAAAAGTCGCCAGTGGTCGGAGTTATGGTTTAGCTTCGCTGGAATATCGTTTCCCAATCTTTCAGTCAATCGGAGGAGTTCTGTTTACTGACCTCGCTTCCGATTTTGGGTCTAGCGACAGCGTACTAGGCGAACCAGGAGTACTGCGAAACAAACCTGGAAGTGGCTTTGGTTACGGCTTAGGATTGCGAGTTAATTCATCCTTTGGGTTGATTCGAGGCGACTTAGGAATTAGCGACCAAGGAGAAGTTAGATTGGAAGTTACCACAGGTCAGCGGTTTTAATAGTATGACTAATTTACAAGTTGCTGATAAAGAGTTTTCACACCTCCCGATTATTGATATTAGCGCCTTGGTTTCTGGAAAAGGCGATCTCTGTCGAGAAGCCGCTTTGCGTCTACGCTATTCCGTAGCATCACAAATCAACCAAGCGTGTCAAGAATCAGGTTTTTTCTATATTATCGGGCATGGCGTAGACGAAAATTTGCAGCAGAGACTCGAAGAAATCAGCCGCCAGTTTTTCGCCCAGGATTTAGAAACTAAACTGAAAATCCGCATGGCTTTAGCAGGTATTGCCTGGCGAGGTTATTTCCCCGTTGGTGGCGAACTGACATCCGGTAAACCCGACTTGAAAGAAGGTATTTACTTTGGTGCAGAACAGGGAAAAGAACACCCACTAGTGCAAGCTGGTACTCAGATGTATGGTTCTAATCTCTTCCCCGCCAACATCCCCCAATTTGGCGAAACAGTGCTTGAATATATGGAAGCAATGACAAACTTGGGACATATTCTAATGACTGGTATTGCCCTAAGTTTGGGATTGGAAGCATCCTACTTTGCTGACCGTTACACCTCAGATCCCTTAGTGTTGTTTCGCATCTTCAATTATCCTCCAAACTTGTCACCGTCAGATGGTGAGCCGATATGGGGCGTTGGCGAACATACTGATTATGGCGTTCTGACCATTCTCAAGCAAGACAACTCAGGCGGATTACAAGTTAAATCCAAGTCACATTGGGTTGCTGCGCCTCCCGTTCCCGGTTCCTTTGTGTGCAACATCGGCGATATGCTAGAGAAAATGACAGCAGGTTTATATCGTTCTACACCTCATCGCGTACAAAACCAGTCGGGAAATCATCGCCTTTCGTTCCCCTTCTTTTTCGATCCCAATTTTGATGTCGAAGTGAAGCCAATTAAATTAGATCATATCGTGGTAAATGATCATACCGATCGCTGGGATCAAGCAAACATTCATGATTTTCGCGGAACCTATGGTGATTACGTTTTGAGTAAGGTGTCTAAAGTTTTTCCAGAATTGCAGCGATCGCTATTATAGGATTTGAAGCTATTTCTGTACATCCAATGCGCGGAAGGGTAGGTGTACAAATTCCACAGTCCGAAAAAAGCGCTTCTATCCCAACCCCAGCAAGCATTTCACCCCATTAATTGCCCAAACATCATCCGCGCAATGTCTGAAACGCTTACAAAAAGTGGGTTTCAGTCTTCAATCTTTCCCGAACTCTTCCCAAAGGAATTTTCTAATGCTATGATTACCCTAGATTCGCGCAACCGCACCTTGAAAACTAAATATAGCTTGGCTTTCAGCCTGCCGCGATTGCAATTAACCAAAATCCCTATTAGGGATTGAAACATCCCTTCCCTGCATGCCATCAAATAGCTTAACATTGCAATTAACCAAAATCCCTATTAGGGATTGAAACTTTGCATTTTCATTTTAAGAGCAATGCGGCTATCATTGCAATTAACCAAAATCCCTATTAGGGATTGAAACACATACATTAGGGATTGCAGAATACTTGGACATCATTGCAATTAACCAAAATCCCTATTAGGGATTGAAACTCAATATTCATTTAAGGAGGGTGTGCAGTAAATTTATTGCAATTAACCAAAATCCCTATTAGGGATTGAAACCCTAAACTTAGAACACACAAGGACAAGGAACCTAAATTGCAATTAACCAAAATCCCTATTAGGGATTGAAACATAAATACACAATCTTTTCAGTTTCAAACAAGAAATTGCAATTAACCAAAATCCCTATTAGGGATTGAAACGGTTGGGATCGGCTAACTCGCAATCTTTCTCCTCATATTGCAATTAACCAAAATCCCTATTAGGGATTGAAACCTCATATCCATCTTGCAAGTATGAGAACTCGCTAGATTGCAATTAACCAAAATCCCTATTAGGGATTGAAACTTCTGAACAATCCATACAATCCATCAAATAATTCCATTGCAATTAACCAAAATCCCTATTAGGGATTGAAACAAGCAATCTATACGTATTTATAACATTTCCTTAAATTGCAATTAACCAAAATCCCTATTAGGGATTGAAACGTTCATGATATTGACTATACATTTGTGCCTTCTCATTGCAATTAACCAAAATCCCTATTAGGGATTGAAACAGCAATAGACACCGGAACCCTAACCAATTTAGTAATTGCAATTAACCAAAATCCCTATTAGGGATTGAAACCAATATTTTCTGAGTATTGACATCCATCGTAGTAGGTTCGGATTGCAATTAACCAAAATCCCTATTAGGGATTGAAACGTAATTTTTGGTGGCAGTATATTAACGAAGGTGAGGTATAATTGCAATTAACCAAAATCCCTATTAGGGATTGAAACTTAAACAGTTTAGCTATGGGAATAGCTATACAAATGCTTGCCAAATTGCAATTAACCAAAATCCCTATTAGGGATTGAAACGCAGCTTAGTTTTTGAAATGTGATCGCTCTTGATTGCAATTAACCAAAATCCCTATTAGGGATTGAAACCGAACTCATAACTGAGGCCTCACTACTAATTAGTGAAATATTGCAATTAACCAAAATCCCTATTAGGGATTGAAACACATCACCGATATCATCACCGCCATTGAAGGTAATTGCAATTAACCAAAATCCCTATTAGGGATTGAAACGCATCGGGTAAAGTTGCCACAGTGTAGCTAGTTGTGCCAAATTGCAATTCAACAAAATCCTTATTAGCGATTGAAACCAATAAAACAGCCGTTGAATGGGATTCCTTGAGAATTTAACTAGACTACTTTCCAATACAAAATTTGCTGAAAATTCTCTCTAAAACTGACTCCGTTACTTCTTCTCCGGTAATTTCTCCTAAAGCTTGAATTGCACCTCTTAAGTCAATTGTCCAGAAGTCAAGAGGGAACTGCTGGGCAATTGTTGCTTGTACCTGTTCCAAAGAAATTTTTGCTTTAGTTAAAGCTGCTGCCTGCCTTTGGTTAATGGCTAAATCCATATCAGCCGCTTGTACTTTTCCAGATTGAGCTATCTCTAAAATTGCTATTTCTAAAGCATCAATACCTTGATTTTGGGCTGCGGCTGTAACAATTTTGGATTTCGCAACTTGAATTTTAGATTCAATATTTTTTCTATCCTCTTCTTGTAATAAATCGATTTTGTTAATTACAAGAATCAACGGACGGTGTTGCACCTTTTCGTAAATTTCTCGATCGCCTTCTGTCCAACCTGCGGAAGCATCGATAGTCAGCAAGACTAAATCAGCTGCATTAGCGGCACGATGCGATCGCTCGACGCCAATTTTTTCCACTTGGTCTGTTGTTTCCCGAATCCCCGCAGTATCTAGCACTTGTACAGGAATTCCCCCGACAACTAGCTGAGATTCAACCACATCGCGGGTTGTACCAGGTAAATCAGTCACAATGGCGCGATCGCTACGACTCCAAGCGTTCAATAAGCTCGACTTACCCACATTCGGACGCCCAACAATTGCCACTTTTAAACCAGTGCGTAGCAACTCACCTTTGTCTTTGGTTTCCAATAATCTAGTTATTTCTGCGGCAATTTTATCGATTTCTGATATGATGAACTTATGATCCAACGGAGGCAAGTCTTCCTCAAAATCAATCCGAGCTTCAATTTCTGCCAAAATATCCAAACAGTTAGCGCGTAACTGCCGAATCGGATGAGCTAATTTTCCTTGTAAACCAGCTAAGGCACTTTGAGCAGCTTGGGGCGATTTAGCTCCCACCAAATCAGCAATACCTTCAGCTTGAGTTAAATCCAATCTTCCATTCAAAAAGGCGCGGAGAGTAAATTCCCCAGGTTGAGCGAGTCTAGCCCCATTTTCCAAACACAATTGTAATACCTGCTGCACTGCCATAATTCCCCCGTGGCAATGGAATTCCACAACATCTTCACGGGTGTAAGAACGAGGTGCTTTCATAATCAGCAACAGGGCTTCATCCACTAATTGTTGCGTCTGGGGATGGCGAATGTAACCGTAGAGAATCCGGTGACTTTCCCAAACTTGTCGCCCTGGTGCATGAAAGAGACTTTGGGCTAGAGCCATTGCTTGAGAACCGGACACCCGCACAATACCAACACTACCCTGTTGGGGGACAACAGCAGTAGCGATCGCGGCTATAGTTCCAGTAGTAGCAAAGAGTTCTGACATGAGTGCCCTTAATAATAGTTAGGAGTAAAAATCATAACTTAATAACTCATAACTTTCTGAACGAGAGGTATTTAGACTAATGAGATGGCAACTTGACAAGGTAAAATTTACCTGGAGGGTTATACCTGATAGTGAAGAGTTAGAGACGTAAATTATAACTCATAACTTTTAGAGAGAGGAATTTACTGTGGAGCAAAAGATTAACTGCGCCCAAGCCTGTGTTAACGGATGTGTTTTAGGAGATAAATGCCCCAATGTCGAGTTTAGAGAGGCAGCCGCAAAATTTATTGAAGAGACTCCTTTAGACAAAATGCTAGAGTTGGCACAAGAACGTCTGCGGAAAAAAATCACGGAACCGCCAAAATGGGTTTTTCCTGAAGATCCATAGCATTCGAGGTGTAAAATAATTCCGATGAAACAAAATACAAAACTTTTGCTTCGTCAGTACGGTGTCGTACTCTCAACGATAAGCTAAAAAATATCTAATTTGCATAATCGAATTAAACATAACTCTTGTGGGATGGACATCTTGCCATTGGTGTCAACTTAACGTGAAAGCAAGTCTATAACTAGCTTTTAGATTGCCTCGTTCCCAGTCGGAGACTGGGAATGCTCGTCTTTGAGGCTCCGCCTCTCGAACTTGCGGCAGAGCCGCTTTTGAGTTGCATTTCCAGCCGGAGGCTGGAAACGAGGTTTTATAACTCTTGTGGGGTAGGCATCTTGCCTGCCATCTGATGCAATTTAAATATGGAAGAGCTTAACACACTCTACAAAAGTTACTCTTCATTAAAAAACCGTGTTCTTAAGTAGCGTTTATTCTTTGTAAACCAGTATAAATATTGAACCGTTCTCCGCGCAGAAATCCAATTAAGGTAATCCCGAATTCTTTGGCGACAGATACCGCCAAACTACTAGGAGCGGAAACAGAACAGACAATGGGAATTCCAGCAGTTGTAGACTTTTGCAAAATCTCAAAACTAGAGCGTCCGCTAACCAGGACAATACAATTATTTAAAGGCAACTCGTCACTGAGCAAAGCTGTACCAATCAATTTATCTAAAGCATTGTGTCGCCCAACATCCTCCCATAGGTTTAACAGTTGTCCTTGAGCATCGAAGAGAGCCGCAGCGTGTAAACCCCCTGTAGCAGTGAAGATACTTTGAGCAGCCCGGAGCTTGTCTGGTAAGCTATATATAATTTCAGGTGTTACCGTTGGGCCAGAAGGAATCACCGGAAATCCCCGCAGACGCAAAGCCTCAAGGCTAGCTTTACCACACACCCCACAGGCGCTACTAGTATAAAAATGACGCTCCAAAGGCTGTAAATCTAGAATTAACCCATCCCGCAGTTCTACATTTACGATATTATGGCGTTGCTCACCATCTACCGATTCATCTACACAGTAGCTAATACGTCGAATATCTTCCCTGCGGCTAACGACTCCTTCACTGTAGAGGAAACCAGCAGCTAGTTCAAAATCTGCTCCTGGTGTCCGCATAGTAACAGCTACCGTCTTCTGCAAAGGAACAAGACGGATTTCCAAAGGTTCTTCTGTAGTGAGATGATCTAAACGAGGATGTACTTGACCTTTTTCCATTACCCAAACAGTGGCTTTGGTTTTGCTTTTAGTTGGCATTGTCATATTTTTGGGAGTTGGTGAATTTAAATTTTGATACTAATTTGGAAACAGAGTAATGCTATTTGTATATCAGGTGTCAGTTTGATGCTCACCAACTACTTTGTGCTATTGAGTTAGATCGGCTAGGTTGCTGTTTAGGAAGTAAAATGAACCTAAGATTTTTGGCTTTCAGTAAAATTTTATTTGCAACAGTCTTTGTAATTTCTCTTGGTTTTGCAGGATACTTAGTGGGTGATAACATTAGTCAGAGAGTAATTGGAAAATCTCTTGCTAAACAAGTTATGCCTACCTCCACCGTCGGAAAAAGTTCTCAACTACAGACCCTTTTAAATGAGATAGTTGCAGAACAGCGAATTCCTGGTGCAGTCATGTATATTATTACACCTAAAGGTTCTTGGCTAGGAGCATCTGGTGTGGATGACTTGTCAAGTAAAACTCGGATGAAACCCACAGATGGCTTTTCTATTGCCAGCATGAGTAAAACTTTTATGGCGGTGGTTGTGCTGAAATTAGTGGAGCAAGGAAAGATAGAATTAGATCGGGCGATCGCAACCTACCTACCAGCAGACATCAGTCCTCATATTGTCAACAGCGACAAAATTACAGTTCGTCAACTGCTCAGCCATACTAGTGGTGTTGCTGAATACCTAGAAACAAAAGAGTTTATTCAAGCTACTGCAAAAAGAAGTCGCTCACAGCCTTGGACAGCCAGAGAAGCTATTCAGTATATGTACCAGGAAGAACCGCAGGCAAATCCTGGAGAAAAATTTATTTATACTGATTGCAACTATATTCTTTTGGAACTGATTGTTGAAAATATCACAAAAGGAACTCTCGCCCAAGCAATCCGCAGTCAGATTTTAAAACCATTAGGATTAAAACATACCTTCACAGAACTGCGCGAACCGGCAATTGGCGAAGTAGCTACAGGTTATGGCGATCGCAATAAGGATGGTAAGCTAGATAGCTACGCCCAAGTCAATGATGGCAATGGTTTAGGAGATGGGGGATTAGTTTCAACAGCAGAGGATTTAGCCAAATTCGCTAAAGCATTATTTGTCAAAAAAACCTTACTCTCCTCGAAGATGATGAAAGAAATGCTGAAATTTCGAGATAATGGCGAAGGCTATAGCTATGGGTTGGGTGTAGAACGGTTCTCATCTCCTTTGGAAACAGCAATTGGGCATAGTGGTACAGCTTATGGCTTCGTAACATTGCTTGCATATTTACCCCATCAAAATACCACCATAATAGTGCTGCTAAACAATCAGAATGTTGATATTAAATCAGTAGCTAGGACAGGTCTAGATGTTGTTGAGAATAAATAATAGTAATTTGTAATTATGCTTGTAAGGGTTAAAAAAGGGGGAACCGGAATCAAAATCCCCGTTTTGAACGGGGATTTAGGGGGATCTAAAATTTTTGATACCGACAAGAGGACTTTTCAAACATCCTCTAAGGAAATTTATAGCGCTTCTGGGTTGAGTGCAATAATGAATCGTCATTGCGCGAAACGAAGCCATGCCCGAAGGGCTTTGTTTGCCCTTGGCGTTCCCGCAGGGTAGCAATCGGAAAGTATAGATGTTGCGATTGCTTCTCTTCACTACGTTACGCTCGCAATGACAAATTATGTTTTTACACATTTGGAATGTTCCCTACACCGTAGCTTGTGGAGAGAGATTTAGATAGAGGTTTCAAATATTTTTAACAGGGCATCAAAGCATTAAATCTTCCTAATACTGCCATATCTTCTGCATCTAACTCTGACGGAATACCACTGCGAATCAATTCTGAAAAGTCTTCATTGGGAACCATAACAGTCAAAGTGTACAAGCGAGTAGAACCAGTGTTTTTAATCAAATGAGTTCCAGTAGGAGGTACTAATAAACTATCCCCAGCTTTGATTGTGGCACTCTTGCCGTCACACATAGCGATCGCTTCTCCTTTGAGAACAAAAAACATTTCCACCGCCCACTGATGGCGATTTGGCGGTGTTTGTCCACCAACATCAAAAATTTCTATACAGCAAGTCAAGGAAGTATTAGCATTTGTGGAATCAAAGATGATTGCTAATCGATTAGTGTCGTTGGGATTGATGCGATATACTTGGTAATCTTTGGGAGATTTGATCACCGGAATTACACAACGAGTAGCGTACATTTATTTATCCCCTCTGAAGTTATCGATGGGTATGAAAATTCCTAAAATCCAAATTCTGAATCACAAAATTTTAGATTTTAAATTTTGGATTTTAAATTATTCAATCCAGAATCCAAAACTTAAAAATTTCTGATGGCAAGCGAATTTAAACGCGATAGCGATAAAAAATCTAAAATCCTTGATCTAAAAAAGAGTATTTATACATGGGATCAATCTAAAATCCCAAATCCAAAATCGATTCACTCCTCACTCTTTTGCAGCGCTGTTAAAATTGCTTGCGATTCAGCAACAAAACCAAAGCATTGTTTGACGTTATACAGTGTCGCCTGCCAACAATATTCAGGAGAAGTAGTAGCAGTACAGTCTTTAACTAAAACGCAATCATATCCTAAGAAGTTGGCATCACATAACGTGGTTAGCACACATTGATCAGCATTAACACCAGCAAAAAATAATGTTGTCCTTCCCAGATTCCGCAAGATACTATCTAATGGCGTATCCCAAAACCCACTCATGCGGTATTTATCCACACGAATATCTTCGGGAAGCTGTTCTAATTCGTCTACTACCGCCGCAGCCCAACTACCTGCCATGAGTACTCTAGCACCATTGCTCGGCAGTGGATCGCCTAATCCCACACCCTCCCCTGTGGGATTATAGACGTGACGCGAACTAGCACTAATATTGAGCAAGTCGGGACGATTCCCCCAATTTACCCAAATGACTGGAACACCAACCTCACGCAGTTCGGGAAGTAAGTTATTCAAAGGTTCAATGGGCTGACGCGCCGGAGTTACATCTACGCCGATATGCGCTAACCAGCCATCAGGGTGACAGAAGTCGTTTTGCATATCAATGACGAGGATAGCAGCTTTTGCCAAGTCTAGATGCAGGGTTTTTGTTTCTGTTGATAAAATAACAGGCTGTGGGGTCTTTTGAGGACGAGTGATATCTGCGATCGCATGATTCACTGTCCATGTATTTGGTGATACTCCCAATGTCCGAAAAGGCAGATTCATAAAATTGCAATACCCTACACCATTTTCTATTTTTAACTTGAAATTCAATCAAGAATACAATTGCTTAATCAAGGTTAAATATGTTAAATTTCACCATCCAGAATGTTCTGATTGCTATCAGTGATGATTATGCAACGGTAGATGTACAAGTTGTAGATGGTAAAATTGCAGCCATTTCCCCCAATCTAGAGGCAATTGGCACTGTCATCAATGGCAAAAATAAACTACTGCTACCTGGGTTTTTCAACGCCCACACTCATTCATCAGAGATGTGGCAACGAGGAATTATGTCAACGTTCCCTTTAGAATTATGGTTGGCGGAACTGTATGATTTTGCCCCCCTCGATCCCGAACAGGTTTATCTGAGTGCTTTAGGTACTGCGGTGGAAACCTTACTTTCTGGCGGTACGAGTGTGGTAGATCATCTAGTGTTAATTCCCGGACTTGAGTTAGAAACCATCGCCATTGCAACTCGCGCTTACAGAGAAGTGGGAATTCGCGCCTTTATCGCCCCCTTAATTCAAGATGAATCCCTTAGCGCAGGTATCCCATCTGGGGAGTCAACCCAAAGTCATGAACCTTATTTTCGCTCAACTGCGGCAACCTTGGAAATCATCGAAGAGGCAGTAAGACAGTTTCATCGCCCAGATGAGGGTGTGAGTATTTTAGTTGCACCAACAGGGATACAATTGTGTACTGATGCTTTATTTGCGGGATGTATCGAGTTAAGCGATCGCTACAATCTTTGTCGTCACTCCCATTTACTCGAAACCAAAGCACAGGCAAAACTCGCCCAAGAAAAGTACGGTTGTACTGCTGTGGAACATTTGAAAAGAATCGGATTTTTGAGCAACAGCACAACTCTAGCCCATTGCGTCTGGTTAAATGATACTGATATCGCCATCCTTGCCGAAACTCAATCTACAGTTGTTCATAATCCCTTAAGTAACCTGCGTTTAGGCAGTGGCATCGCCCCAATTTTAAAATATCGCCAAGCTGGAGTAAATGTAACTTTTGGTTGTGATGGGGCATCTAGTAATGACTCCCAAGACTTACTAGAAGCAATCAAAATTGGTTCTATCTTGCACAACGTTACAGACTCAGATTATCAACACTGGATTACACCCCGACAGGCAGTAGAAATGGCATCTTTGGGAGGTGCAAAAGGATTAAATCTTGCAGATCAACTTGGTTCTTTAACCATCGGCAAACAAGCAGATTTAGTACTTTATGACCTCACCAATTTATCATTACTACCGCGCACAGATCCCATTGGATTGCTAGTTTTAGGACGACCTAGTAATGTTGTTGAGAGTTCTTGGGTGAATGGTAAACAAATTGTTAAAAATCATCAAGTGACAACAATTAATGTTGATGAATTGCGGCAAGAATTATTTAACCGTAGTCAATGGCAGACAAAGCGTAAGTCTGAAACCGTCGCGCAGATTGAAGCGCATTACCGCACAGTTATGGATTTGTGAAACAAAGTGGCGGTGCTGGGGATGAGTCGTTGTCCGCTCATTAAAACTGCGCTAATTAAGAAGTATCATCTCAATACGGTTCGGATAAGCATTTTGAACTCAGAATAGGGTTTGGGGAAAAGGGAAAAGGGTAAGGGTTAAAGGTTTTTTATTCCCCTTTCCCCTTTCCCCTTTAACCGAACCGTATTGAGTATCATCTAACATAGACTTCCGTGATGGTAATATCTTGTAGTCCTGAGTAAGACTTAATTAAATTAAAGTTTGCTACTTAATGAATGAAAAGAATAATCAAAATCAAATAGATCAGAAATCACTAGAAAGCAATTCTAGCCAAGAAGAGAAAAAAATCCGAGAAATTGGTGGATTGAAGTTGTTTCAGCATTTGTCCTAAGTTATCTGGTCTTTAGCCTAATTAGCCCAACACTTCTTAAACAAGAGCAACAACCAAGAAAGATAGAAACTTTTGATATTATAGTCATTGCCATTGTTTTATTGTTTAACTCTGGTCTGCTCAATAGGCTAGAGGATTTTGGCTTTTCTAAGGATGGAGGTTTTACAGCTAAGTTTAAAGAACTAAAGCAAGAAGTCAATGAACAGAAAAAACAAATTGATGAGCTTCAAGCACAACAGCTAGAACAACTAGTAAAACAGCAGAACAATTTAGAAGAAACACAAGCTTTTATGTTTGGTTTTTGCTATCAGAGAAGGATTATGAGAAAATTTATCAACCCAATGAGAATTCTAAAGCAAAGACGAGGTATGACTTTTATGTATCAAATAAAGTAGGTGATGAGCTAAGGCGTTTACGCGATTTTAAATTAATTCAGACAAACTCTGGTTATATCAGTGATGTAGAAAGGGCGAGTAATTTTGGGAAAGAATCAATCGATTTGACTAAATACATTCATATTACAGATTTGGGCAAACAGTTTTTAGTAACCCGTGAAAAGCTACAATCTAGCAACCAGGAAGAAATTACAAATGCTCAGGAAACTCCATATTTAGTCAAACCTAATCATACCGTATTACACTAAGTAATACGTGACTTTGACTACGTTCCTGATGAAGCCAGATTTGTTGACGTTTTGTTTACAAGCGCACCAACTGCCCAAGCTCAAAATCTTGGATTGTTGGGCAGAATCGCTGTATTAAATACGGCTTCCGGTTTGGTTTTGTGGACGAGGAACTCTCAAGAGTAGTCGATAGTTTGTTGCAGTTAACTCCAGAAGAATTTACTCCCCTATGTCTTGAGTTATCTCGTGAAGAGTTGTTAGCAAGATTTGTTTCACACAGATAGCTCAATTGTAAAAATAGCGAACGGTATTTAGCGCTTTTGTATCAGCAAGAGCGCGCGGTGACTGTTCACCCAAGAGGCGCGATCGCTCCATCTGCCGCAACCCAAAGGCGTATTGTTGCCTGGCCGCCCGGAGTTGGTAAGTCGATTTGCGCCAAAAACATTGCTAGCATTCTCAACTTACCACTACTCCAGCCTGATATTGCGTCTCTCCTTGGTTCTCTGGTTGATGAGTCTGAGGGCAATGTCCGTCGTGCTTTGAAAACAGCCGAAGCGATCGCACTCAGTAAGAGTTTCTGGCGACATTTATGAATGAATTATCACCAAGCCAATCGATAGCTTGGTGATAATTTTTAATCACTTTGTAAAAAATCTTAAGGTAAATACTTAAACTCTCACGACTGAACCTTTGGTGATGAATTTACCTACGAGATTATCAAGCTTGATAAACTTATTTGAATCCTCTTCGGGTGTGTCAAAGTTACAAGCTACGGTGCTGTAGTCTATTGTGGCCTCGGCATAGCTAGAGTTAGAGTTGTAAATTCCGCCACCCTTGCCAGACTCCAATCTACCAGAACTGAGTTCGATCCCGAAAGCTTTATTGTGTCTGATAATGCTGTTGCCTACTTTTAAGGTGGCATTGTTGTATATCCCAGCCCCAAAGTGTGCCTGATTGCCAGTTATACTGCTATGGCTCACGGTAACAACGCCTAATTGCTCGTATGTAACAGTGTGAGAATAGTCGCCACCATCATCGGCATTATTGTAGATCCCACCGCCGGCTGTACCTGCTGTATTGCCAGTTATACTGCTATAACTCACGGTAACAACGCCTAATTTATTGTTGCTGCCATTCCCGTTAGAGCTAGAGTTATAGATGCCGCCGCCATAAGCGCTGGCATAATTATGACTGATAGTGCTGTGACTTAACAATAGGGCACCATTATTGTAGATCCCGCCTCCAGTGGATGCATGATTGTCTTTGATAGTGCTAATGGTTATCGTTAGGCTGCCATAGTTGGGAGAGTAACCAAAGTTGTAGATTCCACCACCTTCGGTTGCTGTGTTGCCACTGATGGTGCTGTAACTCACCGATAGGATATCTTGTAAGTCACCTAAGTAACCGATGCCACCACCTTGGGTTGCTGTGTTGCCACTGATGATGCTGTGATTCACCGAGAGGCTTCCTCCGGTGCTGATCCCACCGCCAAAAAATGCCTGATTACCACTGATGGTGCTGTTGTTCACCGAGAGAGTGCCGGAGTTTTCGATCCCACCACCGAAGCCGAAATCTGTCGGTGCTGAATTGGCACTGATGGTACTGTTATTTACCGAGAGAGTACCGGAGGACTCGATCCCAGCGCCTTCGCTTGCCGTGTTACCGCTAATAGTACTGTGATTCACAGTCGCAGTGGCCCGATTGTAGATCCCACCCCCCAACTGATATGGTGATGTGTTGTTATTGATGGTGCTGTTGCTCACCGTGAGACTACCAGAGTTGTAAATGCCACCACCAAACAATATCGAGTTGTTGCTGCTAATGTTACTCCCCTTCACTGTGAGGATACCACTATTATAAATGCCACCACCTAATGCACCTAAGTCGCGGTAACTATCACCTGTCGCCGAGTTACCAGTGATGTTACTGTAGTTGACTGTGAGGGTGCCAGTGTTATAAATGCCGCCGCCGTTACCTTCAAAATTCGACGAATCAAAGCTTTTGTTATTAGTGATACTACTGTGGTTGACTGTGAGGGTGCCAGAGTTGTAAATGCCGCCGCCGTTAACTCTGTTATCCTCTGCGCTCACTGTATCATCGTTTGGCCCTACTGTATTGCCAGTGATGATGCTGTTGCTCAAGGTAAGAACGCCTTCATTGGAGATCGCACCTCCACCTCCAACAGTATTGTAGCTATTGGTAATAGTCAGCCCGTTGATTGCAGATGTTACACCACTGGCAATATCAAAAACACGATCGGCACTATCATCCTTAATTGTTAGTTTGCTCGGATTTGTACCTTCAATAGTCAGGTTGTCTGTGATACTCAGACCACTATGAGTCAAACTGATGGTATGAGCCAGCCCATCTGTAAACAGTCCCCCAAAATTGATGATATCTTTTCCTGAAAGAGCATTGGCATTTAGAACTGCCTGCCGCAGTGAGCCTGCACCACTGTTGTTCGTATTAGTGACGGTAAATGTAGACATTCAGATTACTCCAACTCTTTAAAATTGTATAAAATTTGACACTAAAACTGAGATTGATACTACTATTGAGTCTGCAACCATTTTCCTGCTGTTCACCTGAAGTAAGAGATCAAAGTTAATTTTAAAAACTGCGATCGCCCTACTGGTCTGCCAACCCCAAAATGCGCTTTTCATATTGGGGTGCATATTAGAGATTAAAACAATTTCCCAAATAGCCAAGTTTACTCTCGTGTACTACTGAGAGAATTTTGAGATTGAAGTCTTAATTTTTTGACTTAATTGTGATGAATGTAAGTAGATTAATTCATTAACCAGCACTTCTTCTTTTTTAAAGATTTTATTTATATCTATGTCAATACTGTGTCATTAATATGTCAAATATGTATAGAAAAGTTTCACTGCAAATATTTCTAAGGATAGATGAATTCTTCAAGTAAAGGGTGTGATAATAATCATTGAAGAATTAGAAATTGTTGAAGCTAAGATAATCTCGACGATAAAAGTCAGATAACTTTTTTTAATTCCTTTTTTGCATGTCGTTCCGTCTCATATATAGGTTTAATTGCTTCCTTCAGGTAATGATAACGACACAAACCATAAGCTATTTTTGCTAATGCTACCCCAACAGCTTGTGCGTATTGATTGTTGTCCATCACTAACAATCCCATCAATTGGTATGTATATTTAGGATATTAGTTACTTCTAATAATAACGGTTTCGGTATATTACTTCATTTCGCTACCTGCTTTTCTCATAAGTGATTATCCAAACATGATATTATTGGTTCTCTGTAGGTACTGATTGCCAAGCAAGGCGATCTTTCCAGTGCGATGTGAAATTAACTTGAACTGCTTGGTTAAAATCCTCCAAAGCTGCTGAAAAAGTTCTCTCTTTTAGCTTTGCTGCACCTTGGTTGTTCAAATGTTTAGTGCATTGTGGATTCCACACATATTTTTGACAAGTTTGGTGGGCAATTTCTACATCACTGCCATTTTCAGGATTTTGAAAGACGGGATGATAATGTAACCTGTTACAGCAAACTTGCAACCATTCTTGCCACCCACATTGCCACAAGCGGACTGTTCCATCAAGACTACCACTGGCAATCAGTTGACCATCAGGGCTAAAAGCTGCTGAATTTACCCAATACTCATGCCCGCGCCAAGGTTGACCAATGGGGTTGCCGTGAATATCCCACAAGCGCACTGTCGAATCATTGCTGGCACTGATAATCCACTGACCATCAGGGCTAAAGGCAACAGAATTAACTTCTTTTTCATGTCCCCGCCAAGGTTGACCAATGGGGTTGCCGTGAATATCCCACAAGCGCACTGTCGAATCATTGCTGGCACTGACAATCCACTGACAATCAGGGCTAAAGGCGACAGAATTAACTTCTTTTTCATGTCCCCGCCAAGGTTGACCAATGGGGTTGCCGTGAATATCCCACAAGCGCACTGTTGAATCATTGCTGGCACTGACAATCCACTGACCATCAGGGCTAAAGGCGACAGAATTAACTTCTTTTTCATGTCCCCGCCAAGGTTGACCAATGGGGTTGCCGTGAATATCCCACAAGCGCACTGTCGAATCATTGCTGGCACTGACAATCCACTGACCATCAGGGCTAAAGGCAACAGAATTAACTTCTTTTTCATGTCCCCGCCAAGGTTGACCAATGGGGTTGCCGTGAATATCCCACAAGCGCACTGTCGAATCATTGCTGGCACTGACAATCCACTGACCATCAGGGCTAAAGGCAACAGCATTAACTTCTTTTTCATGTCCCCGCCAAGGTTGACCAATGGGGTTGCCGTGAATATCCCACAAGCGCACTGTCGAATCATTGCTGGCACTGACAATCCGCTGACCATCAGGGCTAAAGGCAACAGAATTGACCCAATTCTCATATTTGCGCTGCGATCGCCCGATGACCCGATCTTGTAGTATTTGATCTAGCTCCCACAAACGCACAGTGCGATCGCCACCACTGATAATCAGCTTACCATCGGGGCTAAAGGCTAGGGAATTAACCTCTCCTTCATGTCCACGCCAAGGTTGAGTGATGGGGTTGCCATTGATATTCCATAAGCGTATTGTGCGATCGCAGCCACCACTAATAATAAACTTGCCATCAGGGCTAAACGCTACAGAATTTACATGTCCTTCATGTCCGTGCCAAGGTTGACCGATGGGATTACCTTGGATGTCCCATAACCGCACTGTAGAATCACTACTACCACTCACAATAAACTTGCGATCGGGGCTAAAGGCTACGCAAATAATTTTTGCCTCATGTTTGTACCAGGGTTGAGTGATGGTGTTACCTTGTAAATCCCACAAACACACAGTTCCGTCAAAACCAACACTGATAATGCCATCGCTATTTGGGCTAAAAGCGATGGAAATAACTCCTTCCTTATGTCCGCGCCAAGGTTGAGTAATGGCGTTACCTTGTAAATCCCACAAACACACAGTTCCGTCAAAACCAACACTGACAATGGATATCCCGGAGGGGTTGGCGCAGCCATCGCCATTTGGGCTAAAGGCGACGGAAATAACACCTTCCTCATGTCCCTGCCACGGTTGAGTAATGAGATTACCTTGTAGATCCCATAAACACAAAATTCCGTCAATACTGCCACTAACAAGAAACTTGCCATCAGGACTAAAAGCTAGACAATTAACCTCTTGCTCATGCCCCAACAAAAATTGAGCAGTAGGATTGCCAATGATATTCCACAAGCACACCGTAGAATCACTACTGCCACTGGCAATAAACTTGCCATCAGGACTAAAGGCTAGACAATTAACCTCTTGCTCGTGTCCGCGCAAGCTATTTGTCTCTGTGGGTGTGTTCATTGCTTCCTTTAAGCTTCCCAAAACAGGAGCTAGAAGCTGGTTTGGGTATTTCTCTAGATTCTCACCCATTGTTTGAATTGCCAGCACCAAACCCTCTAGCGGTTTGACAGGAAGTAAATTCAAAACCCTGGCGGATTGCTCGCGCAGTTTTAATTCAGTCAGTGCAAGGTTTAACTTTTGAATCTCTTGTTCCTTTTCTCTTGAATGGCGATCGTGCCATGCAACACTAGCATTCACAAATCCATTAGCTTCTTCGCTTAAATAACCAAACGTTTGCTCTTTGACTTCTTTATAAGTCTTTGTCTTCAAAACCCCGTTTGCAATATCTTCTCTTTCCCACAGCACATCTAAGATGTATGCCAGAAGTGGTAAATAATCATTTTGTTGATGAAAATCATGAATAATTTGCTCAACTAGACCTTGTTCAAAGGTAACGCCATTTCTAGCAGCAGGTTCAGCGATCGCTAACTTTAATTCTCCATCACTCATTCTAGTGAGTACACGACTATAGCGATCGTGAATCTTCGCAAGTTGGGGATACTCACTAAATCTATCCAAAAAATCAGATCGCATTGTTAAAACAATTTTGACAGAGCTATCCTGCTGCTGGAACAGTTGAAAAAGACTAGCAACAAATTTATCGCGTTCTGGCTTTTGAGTTTTGGTAAACAGTTCTTCAAGTTGGTCAATAAAAATTAGAATGTAATGATAATCTTGTTTGATAAATCTGACAATTTCAATTAGAGTATTTTCTCTTATTTCTCTAGCAATATCCGCTATTTTTGACTTTTTCCCATAAGTAGAAGCAAGACACTGATAAAGAGATTTAAAAGGATTTTCATTTGGGTGAAAACTTATATTAATTAATGAATTGTTATTATTTCCCAAATAAGGAATTAAACCTGCCCGAATCAATGATGATTTGCCACTGTCTGATGCTCCTAAAAGCAAGAGGACATTATCTTTTTTTAAGCGATCGCCCAGATTAGCAATCCACTTATCCCGACCAAAAAATTTGTCTTTATCTTTAATTTCAAAAGTTTTTAATCCTAAGTAGGGAGAGTATGTTTTGAGTGGAGGACAATGAATTTCCTCAAAATTACTGTCAGAAAAAAAGTCGTATTCAGAAATACATTGGACATTACACCCAATATTTATATCGCCTTCAGAACTGTTAACCATCTTATCTCCTTACCTTTGGACATCTCTGGCTAAATCTTTACCTCAGTTATAGTTCCTCGGCTAATCTTTGTAAGTAACTCAACAAAGTTAATTACACATTCTCTTGTAAAGCTTTCCCTGTCGCCGTCCTATAGGATATAAATTTTGTAAATCTCATCCCATCCGTGAAAGATTAAGGTTTTAAATAGCTTTATTCAGCAGAATTACTTAAGTAAATTTCAAAAATATGTAGTAACTTTATCCTAAAACGCCAGAAATGACAAATGGGATGGAACTTTTTGATAACCTACACCTTGCTATGTTTAGCGGCAAAGGTGGAGTCGGAAAAACGACAATCTCCTGCACCTTTGCATGTCGTTGGGCGCAGAAATTTGCCAATGAGCAAATTCTTTTAATCTCAACCGATCCGGCTCACTCTCTTGGAGATGTCTTACAAGTTAGCGTTGATGACATTCCTCACCCCATAGCGGAACTACCCAATCTACTAGTAAGGGCGTTGGATGCAAAGCGTTTGCTACAAGAGTTTAAAGAACGTTATGGTCAGGTGTTAGAACTTTTAGTGGAGCGCGGTAGTTTTGTTGAAGGAGCAGACTTGCTGCCAGTTTGGGATTTAAATTGGCCTGGACTGGACGAGTTGATGGGCTTGTTAGAAATCCAACGCCTTTTTCAGGAGCAACAAGTAGATCGAGTAGTAGTTGATATGGCTCCTAGCGGTCATACTCTCAACTTGTTTGGATTGATGGACTTTTTAGACACTTTCCTCCACTCTCTTGAACTGTTTCAAGAAAAGCATCGGTATATTAGCAAGACCTTTGCTGGAAGTTATACACCCGATCGCGCTGACGACTTTTTGCATACCCTGAAAGCTGAACTATCGCAAGGTCGTCGTCTGCTTCAAGATCCTACCCATACTGCTTGTTTGTTAGTTGCGATCGCCGAACCAATGAGTTGGTTGGAGTCAAAACGATTCCTAGAAGCCTTACAAGCCATGCAGGTTCCTTGCGGAGGATTGTTTGTTAACCAAATCCTTGCCAGTGCGACTGACCCAGATCGTTACCAAGAACAACAACCGCTCATCAGCCAGTATACGGCTCTTGCTAACGGAAAGCCGATGTTTATTGTGCCACAGCAAGATGAAGAGCCTCTGGGGATTGTAGCCCTCAGCCATCTGATCGACCAAATCCATGTTCCTCAGATGGAACCGTTATCTCCTATTGATCTACTCCCAGTTCAATGGCCTGAAACAATTCCTCCTAGCTTTGGAGATTTTCTCACCAAAGGTCGCCGCCTGTTACTAATTGGCGGTAAAGGTGGAGTAGGCAAGACCACAGTAGCAGCTGCCATTGGTTGGGCTATGGCTCAACAACATCCTGATCGCAAAATTCGCATGGTTTCTATCGATCCAGCCCACTCCTTGGGTGATGCCTTTGGTCTGAGTTTAGGACACGAACCATATCAAATAACTGCCAATCTTCGAGGTCAGGAAGTGAATGGCGATCGCATTCTCGATCAATTCAGAGCCGATTACCTATGGGAACTAGCTCAAATGATGAGTGGCGAAACCCAAACAAGCGAAGTTATTGAAATGGCCTATGCTCCTGTTGCTTGGCGCAAAATTGTCGATCAAGCTTTACCAGGGATTGATGAAATACTTTCCCTGTTAACAGTAATGGAATTGCTAGAGCAACAAGAAGAAGACTTAATTATTTTAGACACTGCTCCTACAGGTCATCTTCTACGTTTTCTAGAAATGCCAACTGCATTAGCAGACTGGCTAGCTTGGATTTTCAAACTCTGGATCAAGTATCAGAATGTCCTTGGTCGTACAGAGTTTATGGGGCGTTTACGAACTTTGCGACAGCGCGTAGTCAAAGCCCAAAAAGTGCTAAAAGACCCACAACAAGCAGAGTTCATTGGGGTTACACTTAACCAGACTAGTGTACTTGCCGAACAACAACGCCTGTTCAAATCTATGCAAGAAATAGGTGTGAGCCAGAATTACCTTGTTCTCAACCGCTTTAATTCTACAGCAACCATTAATTGCAATGACTGCGAGACAAATTTTCCAGGTTTGACAATAGTTCGCTTACCAATACTTCCTCGCTCAGTTCAGCCTTTAGAACGCATCCAAGCAGCCGCAGCCTGTTTATTTTAACGGCTAATTAGACATACCCAAAGAGAAATTTATTATGCATCGCACTCCAAACCGCAGATAAATTCAAGCCAAACTTAGCACCATGCCTCCTCAACGTTCTCAAGCAACAGCTTACTTAAATGCTTACAAAATGATGTTATAGAAAGAGCGTTTAGAGGAGGAACTAGAGAAACTCGAAGCACGCCGACATCAGATTCAGCAACGTCTTGCTATTTTAAATAGTCAAACAATTCCTGAAGGGGACACGATACATCAGAAAGCAAATACTGGTTTGGAGGACAATACACCAAAGTTCAAAACCTTAACATTGGAATACTAAGTACTAAGATTTCAGCTTGCCTATTCTTCGCAACTTCCTTGCTCATTCGTGACTTAAATCAGATTTTGTAATGATACTTAAAAGTAAAATGAGTGCTTCAATTAAGGAATTTGAGATATGGGTTGGGCTTGATGAATATGATGCAAAGGAAAAGCAGAGTTTAGATGACGAGTTCTGTAATGCAATAATATGCTATCCTGATGGTTCACGGATTACTCTTAATATCTGGAGTGAAAATTACCTCCACAAGCAGATTAACAATCTTGATTGCATAGATAAACAAGTAGCTATCTTGCCAGATATTGTAGTACGCAATTTTAACTCTGACTCAATTCGGAAAGCTATTACAAATTTAGTTAATAATTATAGTTGGCTAGAAGGACGTGGCTTTCCAGCCTTATCTTGTGAGTAGTTCGGTTTATCCTGTTTCGACACTAATATAAAACATTAATGCAGCTATTGCGTTCTTTAATGTCGGGAATATTGAGGAAGACAACATTAAGCTAAAAGGTCGAAAATCAAGAATCAGTATATAAAAATTTACAATAATTAATAAAGATAGTAAGTATATGCTTGAATTTAATATCCAGCCACACCCTGATGGATGGTTTATCTTCCCGGAAAATGTTGGTTGCGAAATATATCAACCGCTTGACTATCCATCAAAAATAATTGAGGGGCGTGATGTTTGCCATATTGAAGTTTGTGGCTGTGAAGTCTCATTTTCCTATGAAATGCACGGCATTCATGTTGTTTTCGAGTCGGGTATCATAACAGAAGAAATAGCTTTTGCAATTGTTACATCAATCAGTAATCGTTTAGCAACCATCACAGGACAGTCAACTGTTATTTATGAAAGTTAAGTACAAACTAAGGAAGGTACATCACGTAATAAGAATATTTTTGGCGAAAGTCCCCTTCTAAAACGTAATTAGCCAGATCGCTTCACAAGGAATGAAGAATCCACATCTAAAAGCCAATTCTCATCAGTAAATTCTAGATTTTCATCATAAACAAGAACCAATTCACCAAGTTTTTGAGCATTGCTACTTGCAATTTTCGTATTATCAACAGCATCAGCTATGAGCAAAAACTTTAGTTGTAAAAAACGTTCTTTGTGAGTAACGCCTATTGAACTGCTAACTAATTCGGCTTCTAGGGTACGAGGTAACGTAATTTTCTCATAATATTCATCTTGTTCATCCCAATAGCCACATACTTTATAATCACACTGGTCAAGATGTTCTTGAACAAGAACATTAGCATCTAAACTTTGTAATATTTCAGTTAAATCTTGCCAAACTTGATGATTTTTTAATTCGAGCCTTGTCATAGTTATGTGGGTTTAATGTTCTGTTACCAAACCAGGGAAGTGCAATATACCATCAATGAATTTTTACCCTCTAAAAAGGCACAGAGTCAACACACTAGGTACAAGCCCTTTCTCAATGGCTTTTAAATGTTTCCCCTTCCGATCATATTTTAATCCCAGCTTTATGTGTTCACTGCCAAATGAAACTAGCAGACCACTGATTGAAAGATATACAGTATCAGGTTGAATATCTGCCCAATTATCGGGTAAAGCTTCAATTAAATTAATACTTGTATAGTAGAAGCATAATTTATTTAAGTATAATAGCTAACAGCATTTTTAAAATTAACGTGAGTCTCCAACGGAGGCGCACGTTAACAGCAATAAATCACACAAGCTAGGAAAGAATTTCAATACTCTTGTGTCCGATCGCGTTCCTGCTCTTCTGCTTCCAGAATCGCTAATAAAAGAGCTTCTTCCTGAATTTCAAACTCCTTTTCAGGAATTTCCCCCATATCAAAAGCAAGTTGGAGTGCAAGAAGTTGCTTGCTGAGATTTTCTTTATCATCAATTTCAGTACTCGCTTGTTCTAAAATTTTTTCCCCAAGCCACGTTACCCCCATTAATGGGCCAGTAATCGGTAATAGTAAGAAGCGCAGAACCATATTGCTTTACACTTGTGTGGATTTATTAAAGGTATCCTTTCAAGACCGTAATCATGCTGATGACATAGATATTAAACATTACTAGTCTTGTGTTGATGCCAAAATGCGTTGGATTTGAGTCCAGTTAAGGCTGATTGACATCTGTATTTTATATTTGCAATGTAAAAAAAAATACTTTTGCATGACACATTACTATTGAGGAGGTACTTAGAGTTTGACAACAGTATTAAAGGCATCTCCCCAGCGATTTGTCAATACACCTGCTATTGAACGCATCGCTCAACGTGCTTTGACCTATCTACAGTCAGGTTTTTCAATACATTTACGTGGTGCAGCCGGAGTCGGAAAAACTACTCTGGCAATGCATCTAGCTGATTTGCTTAACCAGCCGATCATCCTCTTATTTGGAGATGATGAGTTTAAAACCTCAGACTTGATTGGTAATCAATTAGGTTATACCCGTAAAAAGGTTGTTGATAACTTCATCCACAGTGTTGTCAAAGTTGAGGATGAACTCCGACAACATTGGGTTGACGCACGATTAACCTTAGCTTGTAAAGAAGGATTTACGCTGGTTTACGACGAATTCAATCGATCGCACCCGGAGGTAAATAACGTTTTACTCTCCGTACTTGAGGAGAGGTTGTTAGTATTGCCAATAAACCAACATCGAGCCGAGTATATCCGGGTTCATCCTCAGTTTCGGGCAATCTTAACATCAAATCCTCAAGAGTATTGTGGAGTTCATGCAACTCAGGATGCTTTGATGGATCGTGTTATTACCATCGATATGCCTACACCTGATGAACTGAGTCAGCAGGAAATTGTAGTTCATAAAACAGGCATAGATTCTGAGAAAGCAGAAAAAATCGTGCGCTTAGTACGGACGTTTTGGAGTCGATCTAGCTCTGGACATGGCGGTGGATTGCGTTCCTGTCTGATGATTGCCAAAATCTGCCACCAACACGAAATTTCCATCAATCTTGGAGATTCTTACTTCCAAAATATTTGTGCCGATATCCTGCTTTCTCGCACTAATCAACCTTTAATGGAAGCAACTCGGCTACTGGAAGAGGTTTTAAGTGAATTGCATTATAGTACAAATACTCAATCTCAGCCAGCAGAGATAATACCAAACAGTCCAAATCAGATTGTATTGGAACAACGAGTACCTTACGAACATGAAGTCTACAACTACCTGTGTAATTCTCCAGGAAAGCGTTTCTCTGAATTGGCAGTAGAATTAGGGATCGATCGCAGTCAAATTGTCGCTGCACTCAAGTCTCTCAGAGAGCAGGGAGTATTAGTGCAAATGCAGAGCAATGCCGAGCCACCGAAGATATCACAGACACTTGCTTATTGATTCTGGCCATTTAATAAACAAATGAGTACTAATACTAATCGGGGAGCTATCACCACATCAACTCAAGGTTCTACCTTGGCAGATATTCTAGAACGGGTTCTGGATAAAGGCATTGTTATCGCAGGAGATATTTCTATTTCCGTAGGCTCCACAGAACTGCTCAACATCCGAATTCGTTTGTTGATTTCTTCTGTTGATAAAGCCAAAGAGATTGGAATTAACTGGTGGGAGAGCGACCCCTATCTTAATAGTCAAACTCGCACCTTATTAGCAACTAATCAACAACTTCAAGAGCGTCTTGCCAGTCTAGAAACAGAACTGCAATCGCTCAAAGCACTCAATCCTATTAATCATCAGAATGCAGGCGATTAGCAAATCAAAAGGTTCCGATTCCGGTTTAGCACCGTTATTACTGACGGTTGTTGAGCTGATACGCCAACTCATGGAAGCTCAGGTGATTCGGCGAATGGATGCTGGCACTCTCAACGACCATGAGCTAGATCGAGCTTCCGAAAGCCTACAACAGCTTGAACAACAGGTTGTTAAGCTTTGCGAGATATTTGATGTTGACCCAGCCGATCTAAATATTAACTTGGGTGAAATGGGAAATTTACTTCCCCAATCTGGAGGATATTACCCCGGTGAAACCTCTAGTCAACCTTCTATTTTAGAACTTCTTGATCGCCTATTAAATACGGGTGTTGTGGTTGAAGGTGATTTGGACTTAGGACTGGCTCAGTTAAGCTTAGTTCATGCCAAATTAAGATTAGTACTCACCTCTAAACCCCTGTAATACCAATTTTGGATTTTAGATTTTGGATTTTGGATTAAAAGCCTTTGCTAGGAAGGTGTTCCAAAAATTTCAAACAATACTTACTATCCTATTTTGGTGTAACTTTTTTATCTAAATTCTTTTTGGTAAGACATTCTTATGAGTTATGGCTTTTACATTTATGGAATTTTGACCTTGCCTGCTCCACAAAATTTAAATTTAGAGGGCTTAGATCGGCAACCTGTACAAATTAAAATTTTGGATGATTTTGCAGTCATCTACTCGGAAGCACAGCAAGAGCGTTATTTGGCCAGCCGTCGTAACCTGCTAAGTCATGAGAAAGTCCTTGAGGAGATCATGCAAGGAGGCGATCGCTATTTACTGCCCGTGCAATTTGGACTTTTGGTTTCCAGCTGGGAAACGGTTTCACAGCAATTAATTCGTCCTCATCAAGAAGAATTGACGCAATTGCTTGCGAAGTTATCGGGTTGCCGAGAAGTTAGTGTCAAAGTTTTTTGGGATACCGAAGCAGAAATTCAGGGACTTTTAGAAGAACACCCAAATCTCAAAATCGAAAGGGATAAACTAGTAGGTCAACCCCTGAGTATGGAGCGGGTAATCCAAATAGGGCAAACCATCGAACAGGGAATGAGCGATCGCAAGCAAGGCATCATAGATATATTTCAAAGCACGCTCAACTCCATTGCGATCGAGGTGGTAGAAAATACTCCCCAAATGGACACAATGATCTACAATTCAGCCTACCTAATTCCTTGGGAAACAGAATCACAATTTAGCGAACACGTTGAAGCACTCGATCGTCAATTTGAAAACCGTTTGCGAATTCGTTACAACAATTTCACTGCCCCGTATAACTTTGCTCGTCTTCGATTAAGTACAATGGCGTAAATATTTGTAGTTGGGATGATGCAGGAGGGAAGAGGATTTTATTCTAGTTTATCTTCTTAATCATGGTTAGGTTTTTTCACCGACTTACTTGTTCAGTTCCAATTAAATGAATTCCTCTCCCTATTGATACCGTTTCTTTTTGATGCTGTGCCAAATCATAGTTTTTTTTTTAACGCAAAGGTACGCGGAGGTAAGCGCAAAGGTACGCAGAGATTTTCTCAAGTTAATTCGCTATGTTCAAAAATATTTAGGGGCATTTCATAGAGAGTTGGTATGAATAGCAATAAAAATTGAAACTGCTGAATTTTTTATAAATTAAATTTTTCTCTACCTTTTATTTAAGTAAAATCAATGGCTGATATATTTAAAGGATTTGAACACCTATTAGAAATTGCCAAAGCTTTAGAAGAAAAAGTAGAAAAAGGCGAGTTAAAAACTTCTATTCAAATTCGCTCTCATAATCTCAGTAGTATTCCCCGGCAAGGCAATATTCCAAGAACAAGGAGTTCCAGCCGAGTCAGATCCAATTCCACCGATGCAGCTACACCAATGGATGATGCTGATGTCACCCCCCCATCAGCTCGAACGAACTCAAAAACTTCTTGGCAAGATGTCGGCGGCTTGGCTGATGTTCTCCAAGAAATCAGAGAGTTAGTTGAAATTCCACTTAAACGTCCAGATTTATTGGTGAAATTAGGGTTAGAGCCTCCGCGTGGGGTTTTGCTCGTTGGCCCGCCCGGTACGGGAAAAACTTTAACAGCCCGTGTTTTGGCAGAAGAGTTAGAGTTAAACTACATTGCCATCAATGGCCCAGAGGTGATGAGCAAGTATTACGGGGAAGCAGAAGCTCGTTTGCGAAGTATTTTTGAGAAAGCAACTCGTTCTGCTCCCTGCCTGATATTTATTGACGAAATTGATAGCCTTGCCCCAGATCGCAGCCAAGTAGAAGGTGAAGTAGAAAAAAGACTAGTGGCGCAGTTGCTTGGGTTAATGGATGGGTTTGCCAAAACCGAGGGCGTAATTGTATTAGCGGCAACAAATCGTCCCGATTATCTCGATCCGGCGCTGCGTCGTCCGGGGCGCTTCGATCGCGAAGTTCAGTTTCGAGTTCCCGATCGCAATGGACGATTGGAAATTCTGACGATTTTGACAAGTGCCATGCCCTTGGAGACTTCAATTAATCTAGGAGCGATCGCCGATTTGGCTGTCGGTTTTGTTGGTGCGGATATCAAAGCTCTTTGCCAAAAAGCAGCCTACATTGCCCTTCGTCGTCAAGTTCCCTCGCTCAACAGTCCCATTCCTGAGAACATGACTATCATGCAGCAGGATTTTCTCGAAGCAATTAAGGAGATAAAACCCTCAGTTCTCAGGGATGTAGCAATTGAATTACCTAGTCTAAGTTGGGATGACATTGGTGGTTTGGATGATGTGAAACAAAAACTTCAAGAATCTGTTGAAGGCGCACTCCTTTATCCCGAACTATACGAGCAAACCAAAGCCAAGCCTCCGCGTGGGATTTTGTTGTGGGGGCCGCCGGGAACCGGAAAAACATTACTTGCAAAAGCGATCGCTTCCCAAGCTAGAGCCAACTTTATTGCTGTGAATGGCCCGGAATTACTCAGTCGATGGGTAGGTGCCGCAGAACAGGCAGTCAGAGAACTCTTTCGCAAAGCTCGGCAAGCAGCTCCTTGCGTTGTGTTTATAGATGAAATTGATACCCTAGCACCAGCACGGGGAAGATTCACTGGTGATTCTGGAGTTAGCGATCGCGTTGTCGGTCAACTACTCACCGAATTAGATGGGTTGCATGAATGCCCGAAAGTACTGTTAGTAGGAGCAACCAATCGTCCAGAAGCGATCGATCCTGCCTTGCTCAGAGCCGGAAGATTGGACTTACAAATAAAAATCGATCTACCAGATCGAGCCAGCCGATTAGCGATTTTAGGAGTTCACAATCTAGATCGTCCCCTGGTTGATGTCGATTTAGAAACCTGGGCGACAGTTACCGAGGGTTGGAATGGAGCAGACTTGGCTTTATTGAGCAATCAAGCTGCTTTAAGCGCAATTCGTCGATACCGCGCCCAAGGATTGACTGACTCCAGCTTGATTCAGATTACAAATGATGATTTCCAAGTTACATATCAAATGCTTGCTAATCAGCATCAATCTCAATAGAGGGCAGAGGACCTCCTGCCTCATCCCAGCTACAAATATTTACGCCGTTTTACTTATGTCAATATACGTTTATGCTCTTCTAGTCCCGACCGCATCACCGCTTGTTCTACCTTTAGGGATGGAAAGGAATATTGAACTAGTTTACTCTTCTGGTTTAGGCGCGATCATAGAGCCGGAAATCTCACTGGAGGCAATACAGGCAACGGATGAGCGTTTACTTCAAGCTGTATTAAACCACGATCGCGTGATTCGAGAACTTTTTCAACAAACTCCCCTTCTTCCGCTACGCTTTGGAAGGGGTTTTACCTCGCAAGAAAAACTGCTGAATCATCTAGAAAAGCACCAAGAGCAATATCTAGAAGCCCTAACTCAGCTAGCAGACAAAGCTGAGTACACTTTAAAAATGACACCCTGTTCTTTACTTGACGATTCTGACACTATTGATGCCAGGGGAAAAGCCTACTTATTAGCTAAAAAACAACGCTACCAAACACAGCAAGCATTTCAAGCACAACAATGCGAACAGTGGGAACTCTTGAGCCAGTTAATTCTCAAAACATATACAAATGTTATCTGTGAAACTCGACAGTCAGATGTGCGGCAAATCCACTTTTTGGCACAGCGTAACGATTCAACGCTCAGTACGCAGCTGTTTTCCCTCTGGCAGGTACAATACTCGCATTGGCAATTGGCACTAAGCGAACCCCTGCCACCATATCATTTTCTCAGAAACACTCTCATATAAATTCATAAAAAATAATATTTATAACTTTCCCAGAAAAAATCAAGATGAGATGATTTTTTCTTGAATTTTTGTCTAAAAGAAATTATTGTTAACTTTTTAATATTTTTTGATTTTCTTATATTTATCTTATATTTTTGGGAACACTAAACTCAGGAAGAATAAAACACATTGTGTAAGTTTTACCTACTGCTTAATCAGAGCAGGATGAAATCAAGAATTAGAGTTGTGAGAGTAAAAGAAAATGGCTGTTGAAAAAGTTAACTCATCTTCAAGTCTGGCTGAAGTTATTGACCGCATTTTGGACAAAGGAATTGTAGTTGATGCTTGGGTACGTGTTTCTTTAGTTGGTATTGAACTGCTATCAATAGAAGCTCGGATTGTGATTGCTTCAGTTGAAACTTACTTAAGATATGCCGAGGCAGTTGGTTTAACATCTCAGGCTGCTGTTCCATCTGCTGCTTAACACCAGTTTAGAAAAAGGGAGTCTTTGTGGCTCCTATTTAAAAAGAAAGAATTCAGGAGTCAGAATTCAGTTGGGTATTCTGTATGACTTGTGGATAGTGCAGCGTAAAGCCTTCTCTACGAGAGGCTTTGCCAACGGCATAGCAACTCTTAGAGAGGCAGCGCCAACGCTTAGAGCGAGTCCTCAATCGCCTGAATAAGTGGGTTTAAGTCCCCCACCAAATTGATTCTGAATTCTGAATTCTGTTTTAATATTTCTAGTTAACAAAATAGGAGATATCATCTGATGGCTCTCAAGAATTTATGGGAACAAGAGCGATCGCAGCGATTGCAAATAACTGCTGAACGCCGTCAAAAAGTTAACCAGTGGAAACAGCTAACTCAACAAGAACTTCATCTGCTTGCAGATGTGCTTCATCAAGAATTGAGCAGTTTTGTTACCAGCCTTCACAACAACAGAAAGTTACAACAGCAGCAATTTCAGCAAGAAATTGTCGAGCGGCAATTGGAAATATTGCAAATAAAAACAGATGTCTGGCAACGCCAGCAAGAATACCGCCAACAGCGGGCAGCAAAGGCTCAGGCATTATTCCAAAACTTGCAAAATTTCCGGGCAATATTACATAACAGCGTTTGGGACAATTACAGTCACGAACAAGCAGTTTCCCCAACTCCTGCTAAAGAAGAGAAATTAGTTGTAACAGTTCCAAAACGCTCAATCTCCCGTTCTGCAATTAAAGCCGCTGGTTTTCGTCCTTCCGCCAATACCATGACTAAGAAAGTGCCTGCCTTGAATGCGGATACTGCTAAATCTCAAGTGCAGCAATACATTCAGCAAGCTGAAGGGGCTACTCTGATAGAAATTGAAGAAGTGATAGGCTTAAGCCGGGTGCAAACGATAGATATTCTGCGCTCCTTAATTAAGCAAGGCATACTAGAACAACGCGATCGCCAATACTTTATTCGGCAACAAGCAATTTCTGGACAAACTTAATTCAAGCTCATTTTTTGTATTTGCAGACTAGCGGTTGGGCGATCGCTTATGTCTATCGCCTTAAGCAGCAGAGTACAAAATCGATAAGCATTAAAGCTAGTCTATACTTTGTAGTATTCAACATTTCCATCTTTTTCAGGTCTGTACTGCAACCACATTTATACAAGCAATTTGCTCAATAAATGTAACATGGCAAAAAGTTAACCTATTAATAATTAGTTAACCTATTAATAATTAGAAAAAGAGCTTAAATCTTTCTTCAAATTTCCGGCTTTGAACTTTAAAAATATCTAGATTGGAAAGGGATATAAAAAGCTGGGATAGCTCAATCAAGGTTTTGAACTGTGCTATTGGCAATTGCACGATAAAGTTAGTAAGCTGGATTGTTTGAGCAATTCTAATGTAAATGCAAAACTCAAGATATATAAGGAGGTGCGATCCATTGTGAATCAATTGATCGAGCAACTTCAAACTAAATTATTTACAGGCAGGCTAAATCTTGAAACAAGAGATGGGCCGACTTGGACGCTATATTTTCGTTTAGGACGATTAATTTGGCAGGCTGGCGGTTCTAATGCCGATGAGCGATGGCGACGACACTTGTTGCGGTACTGTTCTAATCTGGATGTGACACAGTTGGAGCAGCTTGTTTCTCCCCAAGAAAATTATCGCGAGTATTCCATTCTTGCTAAGTTGCGAGAACAAAAATTAATCGAACAACAACAACTTGTTAGCCTGATTGCAAGCTCAATCACTGAAGTCCTGTTTGATATAATGCAGTACATTGAAACCAAAAGAAATGGCAACAATCCAGCAGGGCAGTTGTCACATACTACCGTTGTTGGTGAAGTTCCTGGGGTTCTCCTTGCTGTAATACCAACAGAGGAAGTTTTGAAACGGGCTACACAAGCCTGGCAAGAATGGCGAGATGCAGGACTGGCAACCTACTCGCCCAATTTATTTCCGATAATTCAACAAATTGAGCTACTCCAAGGACAAGCATCCTCTAAACAGATTATTGCTCTAGTTGATGGCACAAAAACTTTACGAGGTCTAGGGCAAAAAAGCGGTCGGGATGTCTTAGCTTTGACTCGGTTATTGATGACATTGGTAAAAACAGGAGCGATCGCTTTTTCACCTACCCCAAAACTCAGGCAGGTTGGGATTAGTAAGGAAACTGGCAACCCGTCCAGTGCAGTTAATAATTCCAATTCTTCACTAAAGACAGAAGAGGACACTGTTATACAAGTTGCCCCCAATTTCAACAAAGTTGCTCTCCCAGCGACTAGCAAAGAAATTGTCAGTCCGTCTAGTACAGTTAATAATTCCAATTCTTCACTGAAGACAGAAGAGAAGACTATTTTACAAGTTGCCCCCCCAGCAGCTAGCAAAGCAATTATTGATGTCTCAAGACCTTTAGTAGCCTGTGTGGATGATAGTCCGATGATCTGTCGCAGTTTGGAGGAAATTCTCACCCATCAAGGTTATCGCTTTGTTGGCATTCAAGATTCCTTGACGGCAGTTTTAAACCTAATTAAAAGCAAGCCAGACTTCATTTTTTTGGATCTTTTGATGCCAAAAGTGAATGGCTATGAAATTTGTTCTCAAATCCGTAAAACTCCAAGTCTCAAAAATGTGCCAGTTGTCATTTTAACGGGGAAAGATGGAATAGTAGATCGGATGCGAGCAAAATTAGTAGGAGCAACTGACTTTTTAGGTAAACCTGTAGAACAAGACAAAGTACTCAATATGCTTCACAAGTATTTAACCGTTTAGGTTGAAGCGACAGTCATGCCAGTGGCTCCCCTATACCCATTTTCAAAACCGATTGTGGATGGGAAATTGCTTTCTAAATCTAGCTTGGTGTTAATTTATTTGTCGCCATTATTTTTCAAATTCTGAATTAAATAGTTAGGAAAAAAATGAAAAAAGTTCTTTTAGTTGAAGATAGCCTCACAGAATCCGAAAAGATGACACGTTACCTAGAGCAAGGAGGATATTCAGTTTATGAAGTTCGTAGTGGTGAAGAGGCTCAACTGCGGTTGAAACAACAAAAACCTGACTTGATCTTACTAGATTTGATTTTGCCAGGCCAAAGTGGATTTGAGTTCTGCCGCAAGTTGAAAGCCGATCCGACAACAAAAGGAATCCCGGTAGTGATTTGCTCAACTAAAAACACAGATGTTGATAGAACTTGGGGCAATATGAGTGGTGCCGATGGCTATTTGGTCAAACCTGTAGATGAAAATACCTTGCTCCAGACTGTTAATAAATTTATTCGCTAAAGGAAACTGGGGCAATGTTACAGGGCAATGATAGCTTTTCTTCGCTACCCATTAATAGTCAATTTCGACTTGAAAACTCTTCTCAAGGAAACAACCAGAGGTTTTTAAGATTTCCGTTGAATGGAAAGGTAAATGGGTTACTCCCATTAGCTGATTTGCGGGGAGTAATTCAGGTTGCACTCACCGAGATTTTGCCAGTACCGCAGGTAGCAGAATTCTTGTTAGGCATAATGAATTGGCGGGGAGAAGCGATCTGGATTCTTGATTTAGCAGCTTTGTTGGGAGCAACACACTGGTGTCGGCGAGAAGGTGTGCGTAATTCTGGCATGGCGATGCTTGTTCAAGTCCAGAATCAAACCATCGGGCTGTTGGTGGAGCAAGTCAATACCATTGAAGTTCACGATCCTCAAGAGCGGTTAGCAATTTCGACATCGATGTTACCTAGCCGACTAGGCTCATTCTTACAAGGTTACTTTGTGGATTCTCAAGGTAGCCCTTTGATGTTACTTGACACCCAGGTTGTGATTCAAGCCCTTCAGCCTCTTTAACACTAGACCTCTTGCAAAAATAGTTTTGCACTCTTGGGGGAAAGGGTAAAGGTAAAAGGGCAAGGGTTTTTCTTATCCCTTTACCCTTTCCCCCTTACCCTTTTCCCGACTTCTGCAAGAAGTCTACTCTGCATTCTACTTCTTAACTCCGACAACCTTCATAGCAAGAAAGATCATGGTAGCGCAACACAATCTTAGACCGAGCCAACCTCACTCAAATCCCAGCAACGGTTATAAGGAAACCGATAACGGGCATACCGTTGATGCACCAGCAAAACAGCAAATCACCTCCGCTCTAGAAGAATTGCGAACTGAACTGGATCAAGCTGATTGGGTGGAAACAGGGCCATTGCGAGAGAGAATCCGCAAGTTAAAAGAACTGCTAAGTGTGTTGCCATATCAAGACGGAGGAGATGGATTAGAGGTAGAGCAAGTACAGGCGATCGCTAGCAAAATCCGCCAATTTTCCGATCTAGATACTTTGCTCGCTACTGCTGTCATGGAGGTACAAAGCGCCCTGCAAGCCGATCGCGTGGTGCTGTATGAGTTTACGAATCCGACGCTGGGGATAGTTGTTGCGGAGGCGATGAGGGATGGCTTTACCCCAATGCTGAAGGAAAAACTGCCCGCCGTCACTTTTGGGTTAGGTTCTGCCAAGCTTTATCAACAAGAAAAATTAGTCGCGATCGCGGATACCTACACTGCTGGCTTGTCCCCTTACCAAAAGCAGCTCGTGGATCGGTTTCAGGTAAGAGCTTGTGTGAGTTTGCCGATCTTAGTAAAAGATGAGGTTTGGGGTTTGTTGGTAGTGCAGCAATGCGCTGCTGCTCGCCAGTGGCAAAATGCTGAAATTCGGTTACTAAAATTGATCGAGCAGGAATTAGAAGCGCAACTGCAAGTTGCCGTGATTCAGGCTACGTTGCAACAAGAAGTGGAAAAAGACCAAATCCTGGTCGGTGTAGCGAATAAAATTCTCCAGTCCAAAGATTTGGATACCATCTTTCGCGTTGCCACCCAAGAAGTAAGACAGTCACTAAAATGCGATCGCGTCGCAATTTATCGTTTCCAGCCAGATTGGAGTGGGGAATTTATCGCCGAATCTGCTGGAGCTGAGTGGGTTTCTCTATTAGAAGAACAGCGAAACAATCCAGCAATTGTCAATAACGTTAACTATTGCAGTGTGAGGAACCTTGCAGACGAAGGCGGATTGGTTGGGACAACAGGGCGATTGCCCAATGTAGATAGCTACATTCAGCACACCCAAGGCAAAAATTTCCATCGCGGACAGATTTATCGAGTCACTAATGATATATACAGCGCTGGTTTTTCCGACTGCTATATCAAAATTTTAGAAACCTATCAAGCCAAAGGATACATTATTGTTGCCATCTTCCAGGGAGAAAAGTTGTGGGGCTTGCTGGCTGCCTATCAAAATTCTCAGCCTCGTCAGTGGAAAGATAGTGAAGTTCGCCTAATGGTGCAGGTTGCAACTCTTTCTAGTATTGCGATTCAACAGGTGCAATATCAGCAACAGCTTTATCACCGCTCTGAGGAGTCAGCCAAACTTGTTGAACGAGAACGTACTGTTTTCGGCATCATTGAAAAGATTGGGCAAGCAACGGATCTTCGCACCCTTTTCCGCACTGCAACCCAAGAGTTGCGGCGATTTTTAAAATGCGATCGCGTTGTCATTTATCAAATTTATCCAGACTGGAGTGGAGAAGTTATCGCTGAATCTGTGGCTGCTGGTTGGTCGTCACTGTTGGAGATGCAGGAACAAGACAGCATTTTAAAAACAGGTCTGATATCTTCAGAACGTTGCAATGTTAAGGACTATGGCTCCCCTGTTAAACCTGATGCCGATACCTATCTGAAGGAAACCCAGGGTGGAATGTACGCCAAAGGAACCCGCTTTCGTAAAGTCAACGATATTTCTGCTGCTGGTTTTTCACCTTGTTATTTAGAATCATTGGAGAAGTTCCAAGCCAAAGCATACATTAATGTCCCCATCTTCCGCGCTGGTAATCTTTGGGGTTTGTTAGCAGCCTATCAAAATTCTGAGGTTCGGAAATGGGCTGAGGAAGAGATTGGTGCTTTGTTGCAGATTAGCGAACCGTTGAGTATTGCCCTCCAGCAAGCTGAATATATCGAACAGCTACGGTTAAAAAATCTAGAAATGACACAAGTAGCTGAAGTAGAAAACGCGATCGCCCGAATGGCGGATAGAATGCGTCAGTCCCAACAGCTAGAAACCATCTACCGCACTACCTTGGCAGAATTGCGGCAGATGTTCAAATGCGATCGCCTGGCAATATATCGCTTCAACTCTGACTGGGGTGGTGAATTTATGGCTGAATCTGTAGGAAGTGACTGGGTGCCTTTGGTTGGCCCCGATATCAAGACTGTGTGGGAAGACGAATACCTACAGCAAACCCAAGGCGGGCGCTATCGCAACAATGAAACCTTTGTCGTCAATGACATCTATACTGTTGGTCATGCCCAGTGCCACATCGACCTGTTAGAGCAGTTCCAGGCTAAAGCCTACACGATTGCCCCTATTTTTGCTGGAAACAAACTTTGGGGTTTATTAGGAGCTTACCAAAATAGCGGCCCGCGCCAGTGGAATTCCGACGAGGTGCGATTGCTGGCCAAATTGGGCATTCAGTTGGGGTTAAGCGTGCAGCAAGTTGAGTACATTGAAGAACTGAAAACGAAGAATGCAGAGTTGGCGCGGGCAGCAGAAGAGGAACAGGTACTGACAGGGATGGTGGAAAAAATTCGCCAAGCTCAAGAGGCAGATACAATTTTCCTGAATGTGCTGCCAAGTTTACGCAAACAATTACAGTGCGATCGCCTAGCAGTATTTCGCTTTCATCCCGACTGGAGTGTGGAATTTGTTGCCGAATCCGTAAAAGATCAATGGCTATCTTTAGGGGGTTTCGACATCAAAACGATTTGGATGGACGATCACTTACAAGAAACTCAGGGCGGACGCTATCGCAATCATGAAACCTTTGTTGTCGATGATATCTCTACTGCTGGTCACGTTCAGTGCTACGTAGAGATGTTAGAAAAAATCCAGGCCAAGGCTTACGCGCTCGCTCCGATCTTTATTGGAAACAAACTCTGGGGCTTTTTAGGAGCATACCAAAATACTGGCCCTCGGCAGTGGAAATCCAAGGATGTGCAACTGTTGCGAAAAGTAGCAGTGCAAATGGGTATAGGCTTGCAACAGGTTAAGTATATCGAACAGCTCAAGAAGAAGAATGCAGAGTTAGCCAGAGCCGCAGAAGGGCAACGAGCATTGACACGGCTGTCAGAAAAAATTCGCCAAGTTCAAGAGCTAGATACGATTTTCCGCAATGCCCTACCAGAATTGCGATCGCATTTGGAATGCGATCGTCTAGCAGTGTATCGCTTCAATCCAGATTGGGGTGGGGAGTTTATTGCCGAATCCGTAAGTCGTGAATGGGTGGCTTTAGTTGGCCCAGATATCAGGACTGTATGGGAAGACGAACACCTACAACAAACCCAAGGTGGACGCTATCGCAACAACGAGACCTTTGTAATTAACGACATTCACACTGCTGGTCATGCCCAGTGCCACTTGAAAATTCTCGAGCAATTCCAGATTAGAGCCTATATCATCACCCCGATTATTGCCGGAAACAAGCTGTGGGGTTTGTTAGGAGCTTACCAAAATACCGGGCCGCGGCAATGGCAAGATAATGAAGTCAACTTGGTAACGAAAATCGGCACACAGTTTGGGGTTGCCGTCCAGCAATCGCAATACTTACAACAAACCTTAAGCAAGAATGAGGAACTGATCAAACTGGCAGAACGGGAAGTAGCAAACGCCCGATTTTCCTATCGCCTGCCAAGTCGGTTAACAGAGATGGCTCAAAGTCATAGTAATGTTCTGGAATTTGTCCAGTTTGCCACCCACGAACTTCGTCAACTGCTGAAAGTAGATCGAGTTGGAGTTTACCGTTTTGAGCCTGATTGGTCTGGAGAATTTGTAGTTGAGTCTGTGACTGGGGATTGGCCTAAGTTGGTAGGAACTAGCCTTGCCAGAGTTAGAGATACTTATCTCCAGTACAACCAAGGAGGGCGTTATGTCCGCAAAGAAAGTTTGCGGGTTGACGATATATATAGTGTCGGTCATGACGAATGTCACATCCAACTGTTAGAGATGTGGGGAACTAAAGCCTATATGATTTCTCCGATTTTTCAAGAAAATCGGCTCTGGGGGTTGATGGGAGTTTATCAAAATAGCGCATCGCGCCAGTGGGAGCAATCCGAGGAGGATGTTCTCAACCAAGCCAGCGTCCAGATTGGTCTTGCTCTCAATCTTTCAGATTACCTAACACAGGTGCGTACTCAAGAGCAGCAACTAGCAGAAGCAGCAGAGCGCGAACGCACCGCCCGCGAAAAACTCCAACAAGGAGCTATCCGCGTTCTCATGGCTTTGGAACCATCCTTCAGAGGCGATCTGACCGTTCGAGCGCCCCTATCTGAAGATGAAATTGGGACGATCGCCGATGGTTACAACACTACGATTCAAAGTTTGCGAGATTTAGTGCGACAAGTGCAGATTGCTGCTGGCAAGGTGAGTGAAAATTCCAGCAATAACACTACCTCAGTAGTAAAACTATCTGACCAAGCTCAACAGCAAGCAGAACGGCTGGAAAACGCTCTGGAACAATTACAAATGATGGTAACTTCCACCCAGATAGTCGCTGCTGATGCTCAAAAAGTCGGACAGGCGGTGCAAAGAGCTAATAACACCGTCCAAGCTGGTGATTCGCTAATGGAAAGAACCGTAGATGGCATTTTGGAGATTCGGGAAACCGTGTCGGAAACAGCGAAGAAGATTAAACGCCTCGGTGAAGCTTCTCAGAAAATCTCGAAAGTAGTAAGTCTGATTGAAAACTTTGCCACTCAAACTAATTTGCTGGCACTCAATGCTGCGATCGAGGCTACCCGTGCTGGAGAGTATGGCAAAGGCTTTGCGGTGGTTGCAGATGAAGTACGTTCCCTGGCTTATCAGTCGGCTAGTGCTACCACAGAAATTGAGCGACTCGTGCAAGAAATTCAAGCTGGCACTAACGAAGTTACCGAAGCAATGGAAATAGGGATTAGTCAAGTTGTCCAAGGCTCGAACTTGATCGATGAGACTCGTCATTCCCTGAGTGCGATTGTGGTAGCTACCAACGAAATTGGTGGACTAGTACAAGGAATTACTCAAGCAGTTTCCCATCAAAGTCAGCAATCTCAGATGTTGACAGAGGCAATGATGGATGTTTCGGCGATCGCCCGCAAGACTTCAGAAAGTGCCATCCACATTTCCGAGTCTTTTGAGGAACTACGGATGACTTCACAACAACTGGAAACCAGCGTTAGCCAGTTCAAAGTTGACTAATCTCGAAAAACTGTTATGAACCAATACCGTTCACTTAAGCTTTTTTCTCTCCCCCTGCCTCCCCTGCCTTAACAGATAAATCTCCTTAACTGAACCGTGTATTATGAACCCCGATCCCAGTAATCAAGAGCAGGCTTTTCTTGCGGAAGCGGCAGAGTTATTGCAAACCATTGAGCAGAATCTGATCGGTCTACTTGATGAAAAAACAATAGAAAAAGTTCATGCTTTGATGCGAAGCGCCCATACTATCAAAGGGAGTGCTGCCAGTGTTGGGCAAGAAACTATTCAGACAATTGCCCATCATTTGGAAGATGTATTCCAAGCGTTATACGCTCCAGAACTGGAAATCGATCCAGAATTAGGTGCTTTGCTTCTAGATGCTTATGAGTGCCTGCGAACTCCATTGAGTGCTGCCTTGATGGGCTTATCCTGCAATGAGGCAGAAATACTCGATCGCACTGCCTCAATCTTTGCCCAACTTCAGCATAAACTAGGCGACTTTTTTGGTCGTGAGGCTCCGCTTCCCAGTTCGGAAGAACTTGGCTTTGATGTCGTAGAGTCAATCTTTTCCGGGAGTGTACTCCAGGATTTGCAACAATTGGAAACTGACATCCAAAGCCAAAATCCGCAACAAATTCAAACAACACTCAACTCTCAAGCCGAATTTTTTGTCGAACTAGCAGCATCTTATGGCTTATCTGGATTGGAAGAAATTGCCCAGGCGACCCTAAACGCGCTCAAAGCGCATCCAGACAAAGTATTGCAAATCGCTCAGGCGGCTTTAGAAAATTTTAAAGCAGCTCAAACAGCAGTACTTGCAGGCGATCGCATTCAAGGAGGAGAGATATCTCCACAATTGCGAGAATGGGCAGAAATAACTACTCCTGTCCAAGAACTGCAAGGGCAGCCAGTTGCGATCGCTACCCAACCAACACAAACGACTACAACTGAGAATCAGCCATCCCCCCTCCTCAGTGCCAGCGAAGCGGAATCAATTTGGTCATTTTTCCCGAAGCGGACTGATAACTCCGTAGCGAAAGCACCGGAGGTACTTGCACCTATTTCTCAGGATTCGGTAGTAGTCCCCTCTGCCATAGATCGGATTTTACAGTCAATCTGGATTGGAGATCCAGAGACATCCTGCCGATACTCAGACTCAGATCGGCCAGCCTCTCCACCACCTCCAAGCCTCCAGGCTCAATCATCGGCATCACTTCCCAGTATCCGAGTCGCGATAGAACAACTCGATCGCCTCAGCCATACAATTGGGGAATTGCTAATCAGCGAAAATCAACAAAACCTGCAATCTAACCACATCCACAAAGCAGCTCAAGACACTCTACTACAGTTTTTGTACTGTCAACAACAACTTAGTAAAGTTTTTACTTGGTCGGATCGACATCTGCTGCTTCCTGAACGCAAGCAACGACATATACATGGCTCTCCACGCTCAGTTCCTACTACCGAGGCACAATCCAATTTTGATGCCTTAGAAATGGATAACTATAGCGAGTTGCACATTCTCCTGCAAAATCTTACAGAAGACATGGTGCAATTAGGAGAACGGATTGAGGCTGTTAATGGCTTAGTTCAGCAATCTCGCTTCAGCCTCGGAAAGCGCAAGCAACTGCTTTCAGGAGCGCAGGAAGATTTGCTGCAAGCCAGAATGGTTCCACTGGGAACAGTATTGAATCGATTACCCCGGCTGCTGCAACAGATGGTAGCAACTTATCATAAGCCTGTTGAACTCAAGCTTGGCGGTACGAAGGTACTGGTGGATAAAGCCATTTCTGAGCAGTTGTACGATCCCTTGCTGCACATGATTCGTAATGCTTTCGATCACGGCATTGAACCGGTAGAAACCCGCCGCCAGCAGGGTAAACCAGAAACCGGAACAATTACAATTAAAGCCTATCATCAAGGCAACCGCACTACTATTGAGGTACGGGATGATGGTCGAGGCTTTAACTGGGAATCCATTCGTCAGCGAGCTATAGAAAAACACCTGCTGACTTCCGAACAAGCCGCCTACGCCTCAGAAGACCAACTGGCAGAGTTATTATTTGAACCAGGCTTTTCTACCGCCAAGCAGATTGGTGAGTTATCTGGTCGTGGTATCGGCTTAGATGTTGTTCGCACTCAATTGCAAGCTTTACAAGGTTCGATTGTGGTGCGATCGCTTTCAGGGCAAGGAACCACCTTCATGCTGCAATTGCCCCTGAGCTTGACAACAGCACGCCTGCTCGTTTGTCAATCTCAAGGGATTACTTATGGCTTGCTGTCTGAAGGAGTTAGCCAGGTTTTATTACCGCAGCCAGAGCAGATTCAAGTCCAGCAATCTTTACACGGTCAAGGCAGCCAAAAATTCTGGCAGTGGGGAGAAGGGCAGAGTCTGCAACTAGTTCCCATCCGATCGCTTGCCAATTTGCTGGATTACAAATATCCTTTATTCACCCAAGACCACAATTTAAACCTAAGTCCTTTTCCAGTCAAACAACGGAACACCGTTGAACCTCTGCTGCTATTGGAAACAGAGCATCAATACCTGTGTTTGCAAGTCGATCAGATTTTAGTCGAACAGGAATTAGTAATTAAATCCCTCGGCAGAGTCCTGACTTTACCTAGTTACATCCAAGGCTACAGCGTGTTGGGAAATGGTAGTCTTACCCTAATCGTTGATCCGTTGGAGTTAGTTCGGCAAACCTGGGAGACAGATATGATGCCGACTTCCCCGGCATCAAGTCTTACAACTAAACTATTGCCTGCGCCTGAGCCTGTTCTTGCTCTAGAAGGGCAGCAATCCCAGCTAACTACGCAACCGCAGCAACAGCCAATAGAAGTCAATACAGCCGTTGCTCAACCTAACCGACTGACGGTGTTAGTCGTGGAAGATTCGGTTGTACAAAGACAAAGTTTGGTGCAGACGCTCCAGAAAGCCGATTATCAAGTGTTGCAAGCAGGCGATGGTCGAGAGGCGATCGCTCAATTGGTGCAACACAGTGATGTCGATCTAGTGATTTGTGACATTGAAATGCCGCGTATGAATGGATTTGAGTTTTTAGAACACCATCGCCAAGACGAGCGTTTGTCCGGGATTCCTGTGGTGATGCTGACTACTCGTAGCGGACAGAAGCACCGCCAATTAGCTTTAGCTCTAGGGGCGAAAGCTTACCTGACCAAACCCTATTCCGAACAGAACTTCCTGTCCGCGATCGCTGAATTGGTTAAAGGGTAAGGGGGAAGGGAAGGAATGGAAAGGAAAAAATTGAAACTTTTGAGGATTTAAAAGTATGGCACAAAGGTATTGACTTAGTTAAGCAAATATATTTAAGGACTAAGGAAGGTGAACTGAGTAAAGACTTTGGTTTAAGAGATCAGTTAAGACGTGCATCCGTATCAATACCTACAAATATTGCAGAAGGATTTGAACGATATTCTCGCAAAGAATACTTAAACTTTCTAAATATTGCTAAAGGGTCTGCTGGTGAAGTTCGCAGTCTTTTAAGAGTAGCGTTAGAAGTGGGCTATCTAGACCAACCAACTTATACACAACTTTCTAATCAAGCTATAGAGTTGAGCCGTATGCTATCTAATCAAATTCAATCTATAAATCAGTTATTAAAATAATCAAATCTTTCCCCTTTACCCTTTCCCCCTTCCCCTTTACCCTTTCCCCTTTACCCTTTCTATTATTTATGCTTAACACTCCCTTTCCGTTTAAGCGATTATCTGGTGCTGTGAGCGAGCGCGATTCATTACGAGTCGTTGTTTTTGCGATCGCAGACTATTTATTTGCCCTGCCAGTTGGTGCAGTTCTCAAGGTGATGGCTTGTCCCCCGATTAGCAGTACGGTTGAAAGTGGTATCGGGATGGTTGATTTGGGAGCGCAAACGATCACAATTGTAGACTTGCGCCAGAAGTTCATTCAGCAAATACAAGGCCAACAGGCGCATCAAGTTACCTCTGCGGTTGACACTTCAAGGCGCTTCTTACTTCTGACTCAAACGCGGACTGGGGAAATTTGTGGCATTCCTGTGGACAAGCCCCCTGCTTTAATCGATATTCCTTTGTCAGCAGTGCGTCCGGTGCCGTGGTCTTATCGGCAAGTGGCAGAGTTAAGCTGTGTGAGCCACATGGCTGTTTTGCCTGTAGCACCAAACGAGGAACCACTCAAAGTACTTCTTTTTGGCATGAGCCAGATATTGGCTGATAAGTTGGGGTTGCCCGGAACAACCCCAACCTTGGCTTCTGGATTGACATCAGGCGAACAACGGCAAAGATTTCTCCGTTTTCCCTTGGGGAATCAAGGAAGTGGATTGCTACCATTTGACTCAATAGTGGACATTATTGATCTCGCTAGCCAAGAAATTTCTCCAGCCCCGGCCTTACCAAGTTGGATTTTAGGTTTCTATAATTGGCAAGGACAAATGCTGCGGCTGGTTGACTTGGAACATTTGCTTGGTTATGCGCCACTTTTGAAGCGGCAGTCACGACCAGAAAAGCCTATAATTCTAGTTCTCGAATTGCAAAATCAGGTAGTCGGGTTTTTGGTGGCTCATGTCTACGATGTAGAGTGGCAGGATTTACAGCAAGCACAATCAGCACCAACTGACTTTTCCCCAAACAAACTGCTAAATTTTGTTCGAGGTATTCTGCCAGGCGATCGCTGGATTTTAGACACCAGAGCGATCGCCCAAACATTGCAATGGCAAACCCACTGATTTTACTTGATGCTGCCAAGGAGTTTTCTGTGACGATCGCAACCTTAGACCCTAATTCTGAAACCCAGCCTGTTGAAAATGAAATCCAGATAGAAGAAATTTTGGCTAATGTGGCTGTAATCAAAGCAGTCTTTCAATCTGCTAAGGGGCCAAAAGTCGCTCAATTGCAGCACAAGGTGAGTCAAATCGAAGCTTTTATCCAAGCTTTGGCTAAGGATTCACCCAGTGACAACGATCAAAATGTTCGAGGGGCTTTTCAACTCCAGCGAGAACAACTTGCGGCCATCGATCGGCAAATGCAACAGGCAAAAGGTCAAGCTGAACTTTTGGAGGTTATAGTCACCGCCCTTCGAGATGTTCTCAACGCCGATCGCGTCCTGATTTATCGTTTTGAGGAAGATAATCGCAGTCGAGCGATCGCTGAAGCAATACAAGCAGGTTGGACATCCTTGCTCAACCAATCCCTACCGATAAATGTATTTGTTACTAAACCCAATGTTGGCGACGGACAACACTTGCTCAACAACCTAACTGAAGTCTTAGAACTAACTCCCCGCCAACAGCAATTTTGGCAACGCTTTCAGGTGCAAGCTAGCCTGTGTTTGCCTTTGATTGTCAAACAACAGCCTTGGGGTTTGTTAGTTATTCATCATTGCCTTCAACCCCGACAATGGCAGGAAGCAGAGCGCAGTTTGCTGCAACAAGTAGGAATGATGTTGACAATTAACTTGCGCTGGGCTGAAATAGTAGCTCCACCTGCTCAACAACTGTCATCGCCTCCCCAAAAGGCTGATCGCTCTGAGTTACTAGTGCCATTTCAGCAGGTGAGCCAGTCCGTACAAGCAGGAGCAAGAATCGCCGAGCTTGCCGGCGAGCATTTAATGTCTATTCAAGATACTGTTGCTATTACTAATAAACAGCTGCAATACCTTGGTGAATTTTGCCAGCAAGCTTCTGGCTTTGTTCGCCTTGTGGAAGGCTTAAGTACCAAAATACAGGTTTTGTCTTTGAATACAGCCATCGAAGCCACAAAAGCTAGTGAGCAGGAACGAGGTTTGCTAGCTGCTGCCGAACAGGTGGAAATTCTCGCCCGTCAAGCCCGCGACAGCACCCTAAATATAGAGGAATGGTTCCAAGAACTACAGGTGGCAGCAGCAGACGTTGCTTCTGCTATCGAACCGTGCGATCGCCAAATTAGTGCGGGGTTGGAGTCAATCGCGCAAATCCAGGAGCAATTCAGAGCGATCGCCGACATCGCTGCTTGTACCCTCAAATCAATAGACCTCTTGCAAAAGTAACTTTTGCAAGAGGGGGTAAAGGGAAAAGGTTAAAGGGAAAAGGGTTTTTATTAGCCCTTTCCCCTTTACCCCTTACCCTTTTCCCCACTTCTGTAAGAAGTCTAATGTCGAAGCCATAGAATTGTCACAAACCAGGAGTTTCGATGAGTACCGATTTTGTCCCCCAACCGCAGAACGAAGATCGCTTTCTAGAAGAAGCCATCGATCTGTTGCTGTTCTTGGAGCAGGAGTTGCCTAACTATACAAAAGACAGTAACCCTGGTACAGCTTTGGCTCTCATGGAAGCTGCTCGCTCTCTGTATTCGATTGCCATAGCAGCTGAGTTAGATGCCATTGCCATAGTTGCGGCTGCACTAGAAGAGATTTTTCAGCTTTTACATCAGTATCGAGCAACTGTCAATGCCCCAATCGCCTCCCTGTTGTCGGAAGGATTAGATTGCCTACAGATGCTATTGATGGCATTTTTAACAGCCTCGCAAATTGACGAAGTAGAAATTCTAGAGCGGATGTCTGCCATTGTTGCTCATCTACAAGCAGAGTTTGGCGATCGCCAACAAGGCGTTATCCCCCAGGAAACAAACCTTGAGACATCCATAGAGCAACCGCAAGAATATCAACCAGTTATTCAGTTTGGCGATCGCTTGGTCAAGGTAGAAGCTTCTGCGGAACAAGTTATGGTTAAAGACAAGGAAAGTCTTGACAGGGAACTAATAGATGAAACTAGCCCCCAGTCAGGCAGCCTTCTTCAGGTAGAGACCCAGGAACTTCCCATCAATATAGGGGAACTAGCAAACCCGAAGGAGTATGGGGAAGAAGATTTTCATCCTTGGTTGGGGGATTTTTCCCAGCCTACTGAAACTTCTGTTGCATCCCTAGTTAAATCTTTTCCCGATCGCCATCCACTCTCTTTGCAAAAATCCATTTCTACCATTGTTGCAACAACTATTCCAACCGCCACACCCATCAATATTCAACATCTCGAACAACTAAACGCGCTAGTTGCAACATTATTAACTACATATAATCAGCAAGCCTGTCAAGAAGAAGAACAACAACATACAATCGGGCGGTTGCTCCGACAAGTTAAACGATTACAACACCTGCTAGATAATCTACAGGAATGGTCAGGACGTTTAGCAGCAATTTCAGATACCCTTTCTCCTCTAGCTGCTTCTCGCTCTCAGCAATTATACAGTACTGTGCAATCTGTTTTGGCCCAAGCGTCTCAGGTGGGATCAACTGTTGATTCGCTGAATAACAATCATCATCAACTCAAACAAGAACTTATACAGCAGGAAAAGTTGCTTAACCATTCTTCCAATTTAGTCAAAACAGTTACAACTATTCCTTTAAAAGTAGCCTTAGAACCGTTGCATCGGCTTTGGTCTCAGTTACAAGCTCTACAAGATAAGTCTGCTAGACTACATTTACAAATTAGCGATATCCAAGTCGATCGGGCATTTAGCGATCGCCTTCATGCTCTCCTGTTGCATATAAGTTGCTATTTACTAGAGCAAAGTATTGAGTCTGGCCAAACACGCCAACAGCTAGGTAAAAATAGCACCGGTATTATTGAAATTCAAGTTTACCAGCAGGGAAATCAACTGATTATTGATGGCTGTGATGATGGCGCAGGACTTAACTTATCTCAAATTTATCAACAAGCTTTAGCCCAAGGACTCACCCTGACAAAACCAGGGGATATCTTACAAGAACTGGTAATTGAACCAGAGGTTTCATCTGTTTTATGCGATCGTGCTGCCTTAGAGTTAGGAGTAGAATTAACTGAAGTTTGCAAGCAATTAACAGCTATTCAGGGAAGAATAGTATTGAAGTCTAAAGCTGGACATGGTACAGCCTTCTCGCTCCAAATTCCCCTCGATCAAAAAATTGCTCAACTTATTGTCTGTCAAGCTAACTCCAGAGTCTATGGATTTATTGCCGATTCTGTAGAGCAGATTTGTCTATCCCAGTCCGAACAAATTATCCAAACTCAAGCCGGACGCATGTTATTTTTGCAGTCTTCTGGCAGATCCAGTGGCTTCCTTGGTTGCGATCGTGAGGATCTAACAACAGAAATGCTCATCCCTATCCACTTATTGACTGATGTGCTGATTTGTCCTAACCAGCTTCCCACCTCAGTTACTACTTACAGCACAGATACACTAAATGCTTTCAAGCAGGATAAGCCTTTATTAGTATTTAGTTACTTAGACAAACGATGTGCTATAGAAGTAGATTGCATCATTGGCAAACAATCCGCTGCAATCCATCCTCTGGGGGAAGCAATTCCAGTTGCTGCTTATATCCAAGGAACTAGCATTCTTGCCAATGGCCAACTTAGCCTAGTTTTGGATGGTCATCTTCTCACAAAATCTCTAGCTTGAACTCAATACGGAGTATACAAAAATCGTGAGAAATTCGCGTAGTTACTAATAACTTATGCTACAGCTTCAAGCTGTAGCATAAGTTACCAAGCTACTGGTTCACCAAGATGGAAAAACCCACCACTGGGGCCATCATTTGGCAATATCGCTAATTCAACACCAGTTTTCGCACCTAATGCAATGTCCATCATTGCACCTTCACCACCTAATTCCGTTTTTACCCAACCCGGATGAGCGCTATTAATCTTCACCGGAGTATTGCGTAACTCATGAGCCAAATGAATCGTGAATGAGTTCACTGCTGCCTTAGAAGCATTGTAAGCAAATGGCTTGGAATCATAGATGAATGAATTGGGGTCAGCATGAAGTGTTAACGAGCCTTCAATACTCGACATATTCACAATTCGACCGCTAGGGCTATTCAATATTAACGGCAATGCTCGTTGAGTTAATTCCACTAAGCCAAAAAAGTTGGTGCTAAATGTCTGTCGAATAATGTCTAGAGAGATAGAACTAGCATTACTGGTTAACCAGTCACCATCTAAAAACACACCCGCGTTATTGATCAATACATCAAGCCTACCAAAAGAGTTACTAATTTGTTGAACGGCAGATTCAATTTGATTACTATCAGTGACATCCAGGGCAACTGGGTGAGCTATTACTCCTTCATTCTCTAAGTTACTTGCTGCTGTTTTAGCTGCATCTAAGTTTCGGGCCGCTATCAGAATTGTCAATCCATGTTGTCCGAGTTGGCGACTCATTTCCAGCCCCAGACCTTTATTTGCACCAGTAATCAAAGCTACTTTGTTCTTTAGTTCGTCCTGCACCATGATTAAGCACTCCTGTGTAGTGATGAATTTAGATCACATTTCAGAACACAATGTTTAAGCTAAGTTTAAATACTGGGTCAATCCTCTCACAAAGTTTAAAGATTGAGAACCTAGTAGTCTCTCGCTCAACACTTGTCAGAGAAACAATGTATTTCTTTTTCACCATGACACAACTGGGTAGAAGGGGATTACTGAAATTATTACCATAGTCACCCCTCAATTCAAAGCTGACAGACTACTAGAAGAAAGGCTAGGTTAAACAGCACACACTTGTTGGCAAAAAAAAATTCAGAAGGCAGAAGGTAGGAGGGAACCCAATACTTCTCGGTTTTTGCATTTTTAACTCGGAATCGGGTTTGGGGTAAAGGGTACTGGGTTTGGGTTAAAGGTTTTTTCTTTCCCTTTTCCCTTTCCCCTTTTCCCCTTAACCGAGAAATATTGGGAGGGAACCCACGTTTTTAAACGTGGGATTGAAGCAAGGACGCCTTGTATCTCGTGGCACTTTCCGCGACGCTCGATGACTCGCTAACGCTACGCTATCGACACAAATCTTTTTATACTAATAGACTTGTCCACAAATCCTAAATGCTTATGAGGAAAGGTTTTGACAGATTAGATAGAAGCTGCGATCGCGTCATGAAAGCCACTAGAAAAGTAGGCTTTTGAGACTAAGCCTCTAACTTCACTTCAATCTTGCCTGCTTCAAGTCTTTCGTTTACCGCCTCAACTGTCCATTTCATGCGCTAAACCTGAGCTAAAATTACTCTGTGATTGCAGGTAATTTCAGGTGATTTAGGGTATTAATATTACCGTAAATCGTGACGGCAAAATTATGATTCCAATTAAAAAGCCGCCAAGCTGACGGCTTTCTAACTATGGGCAGTACCAGACTCGAACTGATGACATCCTGCTTGTAAGGCAGGCGCTCTACCAACTGAGCTAACCGCCCGTTTGACTCATTCTTAATTAATATAGCAAAACATTTCGCGTTGCGCTAGTAGTTTCAAGAAAATCTTTTTTTCTCTTATACTGACTCAGTATTCAGTTACTCAGCACTGGCTCAATGCTCCGCTATCACTAACAGGATTTAGGATGCCCTCTGGTCGGACGCACGATCGCATTACTATGTATGCTCTGCCATTGGTGGCGGGCGTTACTTTCTGGCAGACTCGCAGTAGCAGTGCGACTTTGTTGGTTGCAGGCGGGTTTCTCTTTGGTGGGCTGATGTTTGGCCCCGATTTGGATATTTACTCTGTGCAATTCCAACGCTGGGGTTTCTTGCGCTGGATTTGGCTACCTTATCAAAAAAGTCTGCGGCATCGTTCTTTTTTATCCCACGGGCCGATTATTGGCACGATTCTGCGGATACTTTATCTGGGGTGTTTGCTTGCTATTTTGGCAATTTTCGTTTTGGCGATCGCTCAAAGGTTATGGAATCTGAGTTTTACTTGGCAGGATTTGGGACAAACTGCGGGGCGATCGCTCGTGCAATACGATACTGAATATATCGCCCTGTTTTTGGGGTTGGAACTTGGTGCGATGAGTCATTCTCTTAGCGATTGGGGGGGATCGGCTTATAAGCGGGTAAGAAAACAGGGGGTTCGGGGGTTACTTCCTAGTGGCAAAATTAAGAGGCGGAAAGTGAGGGGTGGTAGTCGTCGGGCGAGAGTGAAGAAATAATTTAAACGCAAAGGAACGCTGAGGGAAGCGCAGAGGTACACAGAGGTATGGAAAAGCAAGATGAGAGTTTGGCGGCGTTGCAGGAGTTGATTGAGGTAGTGGCGAAGTTGCGTGAGCCTGATGGTGGTTGTCCTTGGGATTTGGCGCAAACTGCCGAAACGTTGACGCCTTTTGTGATTGAGGAGGCTTATGAGGTGGTGGATGCGATTAAGAGTGGGGATAAAGGTGCGATCGCTGAGGAGTTAGGCGATTTATTATTACAGGTGGTATTACAAGCCCAAATCGCTAGCGAATCTGGGCAATTTTCTCTTAAGGAAATCGCTCAGGGAATTTCCCAAAAGTTGATTCGCCGTCATCCTCATGTGTTTGGTGATGTGTCGGTGGCCAGTGTGGATGAGGTGCGGCAAAATTGGGAACAAATTAAAGCTGCGGAAAAGGGCGAAGCATCTCCAGAGGCGCAAAAATTTAGTGCTAAACTCGCTCGTTATGGGCGTACTCTTCCCCCATTGACGGCGGCGATGAAGATTTCTGAAAAAGCTGCGGCGATCGGATTTGAATGGGAAAATATTCAAGGTGTCTGGGATAAGTTTCATGAGGAGTTGGGAGAGTTCCAACAGGCTTTAGCTGAGGAAACACCCGAACGGCAAGAAGCAGAATTAGGTGATTTACTATTTGCCGTGATTCAGCTAGCGCGTTGGCATAATCTTGACCCCAGCACCGCTTTACAAGGCACAAATCAGCGCTTTGTCCAACGATTAGAAAAAATGGAGGCGGTTGTTGACCGTCCCCTTTCTGATTACAGTTTGAATGAGTTAGAAAAATTGTGGCAGCAGGCAAAAGCTGAACTTGCTCAAGAAGGGAGCTGAAAAGAGGCAGAGGGGCGGAGGGGAAAGACTTACTGCAACTTCTCCCCTGCTCCCTACTCCCTGCTTCCTGCTTCCTCCTTCAAGATTTTTGAGCATCGAACCACTTATCATATAACGATTGATAAGTGCCATTTTCTTTGAGATTCAGCAGGGCTTTATTAATTGGTTTGCGGTAGGGACTATTGTTAGGCAAAATGATGCCGTAGCTTTCTTCACGCAAGATGCTGCCAACAACTTCTACCTTTCCTTTGCCTTCATTAGCAGCATAGAAGAGGAGTACAGGCGCATCAAACACTACAGCATCAGCTTTTTTTGTTTGTAGAGCGTCGTAAGCTTGCTCAATCTTGGGGACTTCTCGAACTGAAATACGATGTTCTCGCAGGTATGTAGCTGCTGTGCTACCGGCAGTTGTGACTACGACCTTTCCAGGTAAATCGTCTATACTCCTGATATCGCCTTGAAGCTGCTGTACTGTCAATGAGGTAGTTGCGCTGGCTGTAAAGTAGGCAACGAAAAGTACTCCAATGAACATCCAGAGTACAGCTATTATACGTCCTATTACTCCCTTGGGCATTTCATCAGCTTGGGTTGCTAATGTGGCAGCTGCCCACCAACAGGCTTTAAAAATTCCCGGAAAGTATGATTGAGAAATCATCCCATCTTTGTGATGGCGCTCAGATAACCAAATAATATGAGCTGCTACGATAATTAGCACCAGGGCGATGGCTATTACCTGCAAGAGGCTAGCAGAGAAAAACAATTGCAAAATATTTGGAAAGGCACTGTTATTGCTTTCGGCTTTTCTCACCATAATTTGCAGTCCCCCAGCCAAAATGGGTAATGAAAAATCAAAATTCTGCTCGCGTTCGGCTGTAATCGAGATAGCTGCAATTCCCAAGTTGGCTTTGCTGTCCTTAATAGCAGAAAGCAGTTCCGGCACAGTGGGATACTGAATAAATTTAGACTCTACACCTATTTGGTTAGCAATGCTGTGCCAGAGATCAATACTAAATCCTGATAGCTCACCTTTGTTTGATATCACAAAAGGCGGTATAACTCGTGTAGCAACTAATAACGGTTCTTGGGGTTGAGGTTGAGGTTTTTGAGTCAGTCCTGGAGAGGCCATTAAAAACAATGCCAGAATTATGCCCACTAATCCTATGCAGGTATACAGTGCTAAGAAACGCTTGGTTTTGTTTTTACGGTCATATCTGCCAATCAGGCTGTTTCTCCCTGTCATAAGTTGGTGAAATTGACTAGCGATCGCATTTATCATCAGAATTTTCTTAGGGTTATGTGCAATGTTCATTTATCATGCCCACCCTATATCAAATATCATATTTATGATCGCCCAATTTTTTCAGATTTAGGGGGGTATATTGGTATCTTCTTTGGATTACCGTACTACCCTAACCAGCGTTGCCCAATTAGCATTGCCTACCCTCGCCGATTGGTGTATTGTGGATGTCGTCGAAAATAATTTGGCAGTTTTCAGTAACCCAGTCATTGCTGCATCTGAACCGACGAAGGAAGCACTGCTCCGAGAACTGCAACAACACTATCCAATTCCTGTTGATGCGGATTATGGCCCACCGAAAGTTTTACGCACTGGTAAGCCAGAACTACTTATAAATATTCTTGAGTCTTCATTACAGAAAAAGGCCTCGAACAAGGAACACCTAAATCTGCTGTGCCAACTCCAGATTAAGTCTCAGATGGTAGTACCACTGTTGGTGCATAAACGCAAGCTGGGGACAATTCTATTTGCATCTGCACAACCAGGACGACATTACACTATTGCAGACTTAGAAATGGCTGAAGAACTTGCTCAACGAGCAGCGTTTGCCATTGAAAATTCACAGCTTTATCAGCAAGCCCAAGAAGCTAACCGGATTAAGGAAGAGTTTTTAGCGATCGTTTCCCACGAACTTCGTACACCTCTCAATTCTATACTGGGTTGGGTTCAAGTAATACGTAATCGCAAATGGGACGAAGCAACTATTTATAGCTGTAGCACTAACGCCATTTGCGAGAGACGAAGAACGCAGGCTAGCTCTGCAAGCTGGATTCCAAGTGCATCTATCCAAGCCAATCGAGCCAGAAAAGTTGGTGAAAGTGGTAGCGAATCTTGCCAAAGGTAGTAAATAAGTTTAATGCCCAATTAAGCTTTTAGTAGCAAATGCGAACCCCGAATCAACAAATGCGATCGCCGTATTATCCTGCCCCCTTCCATAAAAAAAGAGGCAGTTACTAACTACCTCTTGACAAATTAAAGCTTGGATGGACTGAGAAATGCTTCGACAGCAGCTTAGAAACTTTGCTAGCTGCGGCTCAAAAACATAGTCAAGACCACTCCCAGGATAATCGATCCACCGCCAAGGATGAATGACCAGAAGCGATGATAACTGTTGACAATAGTGCCATTTTCACTCTGGAGTTGAATTAAATCCATCCAAGGCGCAACACCTCGACGGAACCAACCCACAGCCCCAACTTGTTCGCCAATCAAGCTTTGGACTCGCTTCATCCCAAACAGGAAATTGCCGATGGGGCCAAAGCGTGAGGCGTAATGCAGATAAAGCATTCCACTACGATCTTGAATTTTTAAATCGGAACCAAATTTATAACCAGCGTCGCCACGACCAATAAGCTGACCTTCAAGTTTTGCTGGTTGTCCGCGTAACGGACTGGCATAAGGGTCTGACATCAGGGTGAGAATATCGGTTCCTGGTGCTTGCTTGTAGTCGGGGAACATCACCAAGGCTTTGACCAAAATTCCAATCCCTAAGCCAATTAGTGGCGCACCCAATACTAAACCTGTGTTTTGCGAACTTGACAACAAAATCACACCTGTTACCAAGCCAGCGAAGAAACCAATTGTTTCAGCGCCGTAGAGTACAACATCTAAAAAGAAATTGCTGTAAAGTCTACTTTTATTCAGAGTTTTACCTTCTCCAATAACTCGCCCCATATCAAACTCAGTCGGTAAACCCAACTGTTCGGCGTATGTACTTAATGCACGAACTCGTTTACCTGTCAATGGGTGAGTAGAGTTTAACTCCATCCACCAACCCCAAGGGTTAAACATATCCCACAGAAAGACGCGACCAATTTTTTGGGTATCGGATGCAATCCGGTAGGCGGTTCCTGTGGAAGCGGCGGCTTTATGGTCATAGATACCCAAGGCACGAGTTCCTTCAATTAAACGGCTGGGTTCTTGTGTGCGCGAACCTTCTTCCAAAATTCCGTAGGCAATCTTCACCAAAGCGCGAGATAGTCCATTGGGATTGCCTGTACTTTCGGCTGCAAAGTGGTCAGCAAAGTATTCTCGTGTGCGGGAAAGGTACAGCAGTAAATAAGTACCGATGACATAAAACACATAGGCAACTAAGGCAGCAGTTTGCATAGCATCTTTAATTTTGCTATCGCCACTGCCACGCCCAAATCTTCTGGCTGTGCTGTAAATCAAGTAACAAATTTGCACTAGGGTAGAAGCTACTGTCATCACTGCAAAGTCCCAGTGGACGATGTGCCCTAGTTCGTGAGCGTAGACGGTAGCAATTTCATCGTCATCGAGGTATGTGAAAAGTCCCTGACTGACGACTAAACGGGCGCTGTTCGGTAATGAACCATAAGTAAAAGCCGTGGGGTTTTGGTCATTAATGATTCCCAAACGAGGCGTTTTCAGCTTTTTCTGCTCACAGACTTGGCGAATAACTTTAGCTGTCTCTGGACTGAGGGTTTCAACTTCTGCCAACTCTACCCAGCGAGTTTGGTAAAGCCAGCTTTGAGTTAAGTCCATGAGAAATGGAGACAGGAAAAAGGCGGCGATATTAAAGACTAGGGTAATACCAATAGCGATCGCTAATCCTTGGAGTGGATTGTCGCTACCCAAAATAAATACTAAGCTCAAACCTAAAGCCAAAACCATGCCAAAGAGCAAGGTCATGGTGACACCAGAAGCTAATGCCAAACTACCGCCCACACCCCCCATCGCTAATTTCATCCCAGTGGTAGCGGCGCGACCAGCTTTTTGACTGCCGTTAGATGGCGTTTGGCGGAAGGATTGACTAGCTTGTTCTGCCCAACTTCTAGCTTGTGGGTTTTCACTCATGATTAACTTTTGACACAGGGCCTTAGCTTTTTCGGTTTCGCCTGTGGCTTGATAGGCTTTCATCAGCCACATCTGTGCTGAAAGATAATCTGAGGAATCGTGTTCAGCGCAATTGCGGCAGAATTGTTCGAGTAATTCAACCGCTTCTTGATAACGCTTTTCTTTTAAGGCATCTAATCCAGATTGCAATGACATAGGATCTCCCTAGCAAAGGAGTGGTATTTAATCTATCAATACTCAATAGATCCAGCGATCGTCACTGCAATTTCGTAAAAATTTAAATAATGACGGTATAAAATATCTACTTAAGTAAAAGACTAGAGAAACATACATTACTATGTCTATCTAGCCTGAGGAACGCATAAATCATATTTAAAATTTTCAAATAAACCTGTAATAATACTTACAATATATTTGCTGCTGTAAACTTACTACCTTTTTGTCCGTGTTTCATATTTAGAGAATAAATGTTTTAAATCAAGTCTTCTTCACCCAATCAGAGTAACTATTTATTACCCAGATGGTTCACCCGATTGGAGGAAGACGAATGATGAATATAACCTGAGATTGATAAAATGAGGAAAATGTAAAGATTTCTACTATGACTATTTTTGATATTGCTTCTCCCCTAATTACGATCGCAGCGCAAACCCGCCAAGCCGCAAGTAAGCTAGCGATTCTCTCCACTGAGGCAAAAAATCAGGCGCTTGTTGCGATCGCTCAAGCTTTAGAATCAGCTAGAGATGAAATTTTACAAGCAAATATTGCTGATTGTAAAGCGGCTACCGCCGAAGGGATTTCCAAACCGCTTTATAAGCGCTTGCAGTTGGATGAACATAAATTAAGAGATGCGATCGTTGGGGTACGAGATGTTGGTAAGCTAGCCGATCCAGTCGGGAAAGTACAGATTCACCGCGAACTTGACACTGGTTTGACTCTCAAGCGGATTACTTGTCCTTTAGGTGTTTTGGGGATTATTTTTGAAGCACGTCCAGAGGCGGCAATTCAAATTGCTTCCTTGGCGATAAAATCCGGAAATGGTGTCATCCTCAAAGGTGGAAAGGAAGCTGTACGTTCTTGTGAAGCGATAGTTAAAGCAATTAAACAGGGATTATCTCAAACTGCTGTTAACCCAGATGCAGTACAGCTACTCACAACTAGAGAAGAAACCTTAGAACTGTTGAAATTAGATAAATATGTAGATTTAATTATTCCTAGAGGTTCTAATTCTTTTGTTAGATTTGTACAGGAAAATACACGCATTCCGGTACTAGGTCACGCCGATGGTATTTGTCATCTTTATATAGATAAAGCCGCTGATATTTCTAAAGCAGTTCCGATTACAGTAGATGCTAAAGCACAATATCCGGCTGTTTGTAATGCAATTGAAACTTTGCTGATTCACCAGTCAATTGCTATAGAATTTTTACCAAAAGTTGCTGAGGCTTTGCAAGAACGCTATGTAGAATTAAGAGGTGATAAACGCACCTTGGAAATTTTGCCTAACATTGAAACTGCAACAGAAATAGATTGGGAAACAGAATATAGCGATTTTATTTTGTCGATTAAGATTGTAGACTCTATAGAAGATGCGATCGCACATATTAACGAATATGGTTCTCGTCATACCGATGCCATTATTTCTGAAGATTTAGCAGCTGTTGAAACTTTCTTTGGATTGGTAAATTCAGCGAATATATTCCACAATTGTTCTACCCGATTTGCTGATGGCTTCCGCTATGGTTTCGGTGCAGAAGTAGGAATTAGTACGCAACAAATGCCTCCCCGCGGCCCCGTTGGTTTAGAAGGATTAGTGACATATAAATATCAAATGACTGGCGATGGACATATTGTCGCTACTTACACAGGGGAGAATGCTAAGGCTTTTACTCATCAGGATTTTGAGATTACCTTTTAACTATACGAGAGTGCGAAAATAACTCCTTCAACTCAACTAAGTTGCTTTCTAGCATGGCGTTACTCATAGCGTTTTCCATATCAACTACTGGAAAATTAACTTTAAACTAACGCCTTAAGTAATGCCTGAAGCTTAAGTTGTACCTCTGCAAATTCTTTGTCAGGATCAGATCCAGCCACGATACCAGCACCAGCATACAACCTCGCGCGATCGCCATCAATTAATGCTGAACGAATTCCCACAATAAACTCGCAGTTTCCCTGAGAATCTATCCAACCCAGAGGCGCAGCATACAAACCTCTCTCAAAGCTTTCATAACGACGAATTTCGGCACAAGCAACATCTCGTGCTGCACCAGCAACGGCTGGTGTAGGATGCAGTTGTCCGACAATTTTTAATGGGTGTATGTTAATCGGAACTGTCGCACTGATTGGTGTCCATAAATGCTGGATGTTCGATAATTGTCGTAGGCGGGGTGCTAATATTTGAGGTGATAAACCTAACTGAAATAGACGTTGAGTTATGAAATCAAGTACTAGCGAATGTTCATGTTTTTCTTTTTCACTATTGAGTAAGCGATTGGCATTAGCTGCATCTTCAGCAGGGGTTTTGCCTCGTGGTGCTGAACCAGCTAAAGCGTCAGTAATTAACTGTTGATTATTAATACTAATTAATCTTTCTGGACTAGCACCAATAAAGTTTTGTCCCTTGCCATTGCTCGTAGAGAAAATATAACAATTAGGATGTATTTGCCTAAGATTACTTAATGATTTAACTAAGTCAAAGTGGTTGCTTGACTTTACATCTAATATATCTGCTAATACAATTTTACTTAAATGACTAGAACGAATTTTTTCCAAAACAGATACTACTGAACTTTTAAATTGAGCAGCATTCGTGACAGATTTTTTGTATGATTTTGCTGAGAAACAATCTATATTAGCAGAATAATCTTCTAAAGATTGGATAAATGCGATTTTATTTTGCACATTATTTAACAATATTTCAATATTTACATTTGCATTAATAATTATATTTGTTACTAATATGCAGCGCTGATTTTTTACAGCTACTTGCCAACGTGGAAGAAAAATGGTAGCAGATGGAAATGGATAATCTACTTGGGCATTTTTATCAAAAAAACTGAAATAACAAAAAAAGTGAGGCCCAGAAAAAGGTTGGTTTGCGTTACCAAAATTAATTATACTTTTTAGACAAGATTTGATAAAATATTCAGCTTGACTAAAACGGTCTGCGCCATCAATCTGTAATTTTGCTACAGCATCAATTGCTGCGATCGCTTCTCCTTTACCTCTGTCCTCAAAGTAAAAATTTATTTCATTTGCTTGTGTAAGTTTATCCAATACAAGTAAAGGATCAACTAAATCGATCTCTTGAGAGATACTGACAATTTGCCGACAATTGTTGTTGACGCACTTTTCTTGCACCCCTACCAGAAATTGATATAAATCTTTGTGTTCTACAAATAAGTTGTTACGACATGGTGAAACTGTCATGGATTTAACGATAGTAAATTTTTTTTAAGTTAACTTTCTAGAGTGTAATTAATCGTGGTCGTATTTTTACAGGTAACATATTAAGTTGTCATTTCACCAGCGTAGGATTTGCCTTGTTCATGGTGTTCCTAGACCCTGACAAGCTAGTTCCAGCCTTGGGCTGCAATGTGAGGGTGGGGTGTTAACAACGCAAGTTTAAGAAGCCACAGTAAAAGCGGCAGTTATTTTGAACTGATGAATATCTAACGTCTCTTTAAATTATAAAATCTCAAGTGTGAGTAATATTCTGGCAATTTAATTAATCACGACTGATGACTACCAAGCAAATTTCATATCCCAACACTAAGTTATGGATGGCAGCGATTAAACCGCCAATGTACAGCGTTGCCATTATGCCCATTTGGGTAGGAACCGCAGTGGCGTTTGCCGAAACTAAAATTTTCAATGGTGTAGTATTTTCTACTTTTGTAGCTGCGGCAATCTTAATTCTTGCCTGGGAAAATATCAGTAATGATGTCTTTGATTCCGAAACAGGTATCGATCAAAATAAGCACCATTCTCTGGTGAACTTAACAGGCAATAAGCCATTAATATTTTGGATAGGAAATTTGTGTTTAGGTTTGGGGTTGCTGGGCATACTAGCGATCGCATTTTGGCAACAAGACCTAACTGTTATCGGTATAATACTGCTTTGCTGCGGTTTAGGCTACACGTACCAAGGGCCTCCCTTTCGCTTAGGATATCAGGGTTTAGGCGAGATTCTTTGCTTTTTTGCCTTTGGCCCTTTAGCAGTGGAGGCAGCCTATTACAGCCAAACTCAAACTTGGTCAATGACAAGTTTAGCAGTTTCAGTGATTGTTGGGATTGCCACAACCTTAATTTTGTTTTGCTCACATTTTCACCAAGTTAAGGATGACATAGCCGCAGGTAAGCGATCGCCTATCGTCCGTCTCGGAACCCAAAAAGGGGCCCAACTCCTAGTTTGGTTTACTGGTAGTATTTATGCCCTCACCTTGCTATTTGTACTATTGGGAATTTCTCCAGCTTGGACATTACTGAGTTGGGTGAGTTTACCCTTTGCTGTGAAATTATGCAGCCACGTGCAAGAAAATCACAATCAGCCGGACAAAGTTAGTAACTGTAAATTCATCGCTGTAGCCGTGCATTTCTGGGCTTGCTTGCTGTTTGGACTGGGATTTATGATTTAGCAATTACTAATTGATGCGTTATCAATTTAAATTTCGTCCATATCAGCGAAGATTTTTGCGATCGCTTACCACCAATCATGGTAAGTGGGATATTCGTGAAGGTATTATCCTCCGTCTCACCGATGAATCAGGTAAAGTTGGCTGGGGAGAAATCGCCCCCATTAGCTGGTTTGGTTCCGAAACCCTAGAACAAGCCTTAGATTTTTGTCGCCAACTCCCAGAAGAAATCACAGACAAGATAATTTTCTCTATTCCAGATGAGTTACCTGCTTGTCAATTTGGCTTTGAGTCAGCGTGGGAGCAGGGGAGCAAAGGAGCAGAGGAGAAGAATTTAAATTTATCCTCGGCGCTTCACTCCTTGCGCTATAGTGGCTTATTACCATCTGGGGAAGTGGCTTTGAATCAATGGGAAACCCTATGGCAAAAGGGATATCGCACGTTTAAGTGGAAAATTGGTGTGGATGCGATCGCTGATGAACTAGAAATTTTTGAGTCACTAATACACACCTTACCAGCCTTTACCAAACTGCGATTAGATGCCAACGGTGGACTCACCTATGAAGAAGCTAACTTCTGGCTGCGGGCTTGCGACAATCTCAAGGCAAATCCAGAACTACCCCTAGAAATTGAATTTATCGAACAACCGTTACCCGTTGAGCAATTTCAGCAGATGTTGGAATTGAGTACGAGTTATGAAACTGCGATCGCTTTAGATGAATCTGTCGCCACACTTGGGCAACTCGCCGCTTGTCATCAACAAGGTTGGCGAGGGATTTTTGTCATAAAGCCTGGGATCGTTGGATCGCCATCTCGTCTGAGAAAGTTTTGCCACCAGCATCAAATTGATACTGTATTTTCATCAGTATTTGAAACTGCGATCGCTAGACTTGCAGCACTCCAACTAGCAGCCGAATTATCCCGAAATAATAGGGCACTTGGTTTTGGCATCGACCATTTTTTTGAACAAGAAGAAACGTGGTTTCAATCTTTATGGAACGACCTTTAGACTATCTTAATAACCTGGCTCAAAATGATTGGCTTATCGGTTACAGCAGTCATCAATTTAATCAAATAGCTCAACAATTATATTTAGAATTAACACAATTATCAGCGTGCGGAACCCCACCAAAAATCATCCTAGCCGAACGCGAACCATTACGATTTTTAGCAAGCTTTATTGCTGCTTGTGCAGCTAATTGCCCCGTTTTCCTTTGTAACCCCGATTGGGGAACACAAGAATGGCAACAAGTCTTTGATTTAGTACAGCCAGATATTATTTTGGGAATGGGGCATGGGGTATGGGGTATAGGGAATGGGAATAATAATATCCAATGCCCAATTCCCAATAGCATCATGATTCCTACGGGTGGTTCATCAGGAGAAATTAAATTTGCCATTCACACTTGGGAAACTCTCATCTCATCAGTACAAGGATTTACAGAATACTTTCAACTAATACAAGTCAATTCGTTTTGCGTATTGCCGCTATATCACGTTAGCGGTTTAATGCAATTTATGCGTTGTTTCACCACCGGAGGTAAACTAGCTATTCAACCATTTAAAGCCGTAGAATCCGGTCAAATATTAAATATTAAACAATCAGAATTTTTAATATCTTTAGTACCAACACAGTTACAACGCCTCCTGCAAAATCCAGAATTAACTGAATGGCTATCCCAATTTAATACAGTACTTTTGGGAGGTGCGCCAGCATGGAACGAACTACTAGAAAAAGCCAGATTTCATCGTATTCGATTAGCACCTACTTATGGTATGACAGAAACCGCCTCTCAAATTGCTACCCTCAAACCAGATGATTTTCTCAGTGGTAAAATTAGCAGTGGTCAAATTCTTCCCCATGCCAAAGTAACTATTCGCAATCAGCAAGGCGAGATTTTAAATTCCAATCAAATCGGAAATATTACCATTCATACTCAATCTTTAGCCCTTGGTTACTATCCTATAACTAAAGAAAATCAAACTGATTTCCAAGTAGATGATTTAGGCTTTCTAGACGAACAAGAACATTTAAATATTGTCGGACGTAACAGCGACAAAATTATTACAGGTGGCGAAAATATTTACCCAGCAGAGATTGAATCAGCTATACAAGCCACTCAAATGGTTGCTGATATTTGTGTTATCGGCATTCCCGATAAATACTGGGGACAAGCTTTAACAGCAATTTACATTCCCAAAAAATCAGATACCTCTGCCTTAAAAATTCAAACCCTACTCAAAGACAAACTCAGCAAATTTAAAATTCCAAAATATTGGATTGCCCAGCAAAACTTACCCCGCAACTCCCAAGGTAAAATTAACCGCCAACAGCTACAGCAAATAGCCACAGAATTCCTGCAAAACCCTATCACATAATCTCTCTCGATCTTCTTCTCTCTGCGTCCTCTGCGTCTCTGCGGTTCGTCTCCAACCACTGAGCTATCTCATCAGGTAATTCCCGCTTACTTCTACTACTCACATCAATACAAACATGGCGAGTAATAGCCTTAGCAACTATCACCTCAGCCACAGTAATTTCGTAAGTAATTTCAAACTTCTCAACACCTATTTTTTGGGAAATTAAACTAATCAGCAAATTGTCCCCAACAAACATAGGGCGCAAAAAATCAACACTAGCATGAACAATCGGAAATCCCACAGACGGATTAGTAAAAAAATCTTTGAGATTAATACTTGATGCTTCTAAAGATTCTTCGTAAGCTTCATGGCAAATAGCCAAAATATTAGCAAAATAAACTACCCCAGCAGCATCAGTATCTTGAAAACGAACCGTGCGGTTATAAGTAAAAGACATTTTTGATAATTGAATATTAAATTGACTTCAACGGCAGAACCTCAAAGTCATTAAACGAGGAAACTTAGAGGGGTTGTCATCTGTCCCGGTCTTCTCGAATCAGTTGAGTACTATCAGGTAATCCAAAGTCTGCTGGATTCAAGTGACGGCGACGGCGACTAATTTCCTCTAGGAGTTTTGGGACATTTTTTCGCCTTTCCTCTTCTGTTGGCTGTGTTTTTGCCTGCAAAGCATTCTGCAAGATTGTAATAACTTGAGCATCAATTGAGTTATTTTCAGCTTTAGCTAAGTGTTGTAGTTGTTCGTATAACTCATCAGGTATATTGAGCGCATGAATGGTAGCCATCGATTGACCTCCCAAAAGAATTTATTGGTAATGGTAGCATGATCGCAGTAGGGGGGAGAGGTTAAGGAGCGATCGCCTTTGGTTTGTGGGTGCGATCGCTTTATTATCTCTACTACCCACCTGTTTGTTAATCCTTCTCTTCTGATTCCTCTGACAGAGATTTTAGTGATGTTTTTCGTAAAACCCAATCAAGATAAAGTACAAGAATCTGCATTTTCAGAAAGTTGTTAGCATTTTTGATATTTGCATCACTCAGCACCCATTTACAAAACTTTTCCAGCAGTATTCCAACAACAACTTCAACAGACTTATTTACAACCAGAGGAATTAGTGTTTCTAGCATTGCGATTGCCTCAGTAGCTTGACTGAGTTCAATGTCGCAATTTTCTTTTGTAGTTATTTATCTGACTTACCTTGACTTAGCCTGACTTACACTGCTTTAACTCCACATTTTGATAAAAACTTTGGCTACACTGGCTTATAAGTAATTGTGGGAGTGGTCAATGTCTATACCAGAGGACTTTCTTAAGCAACTGGAGCAATACAGTGAATTGTCGCACCGAGAGAAAGAAGTCTTTCTGGAAATATTCGGTCGTAGTAAGAATCGAGTCAACGTAGCTCAAGAATTAAACATTTCTGAAAGTAACCTCAGCACTTGCCTCACAGGTATTTACAAAAAATTTTGCATCACTGGTAATGGCCCTGTTAAAGAAAGCCGCTTACGAGAGTATCTGAGCAAAAAGTATGCACAACAAAAACCCTCTGGTCATTTAACTACAGATGACGTAGATGATTCTCTTGATACTTTAGTGCAAGAAATCCGCAAACAAATCAAACCCTACATCAAAGAAAAATGCGGAACTATGCGGGTATTAGATATGCCTAAGCCAATTGAGTTAACAGGAAAACAAGGTATTTACACAAATGTCAATATTCTGGAGGCAATAACAGGACGAAGACGGCTAAAAGTTGCGGAACTAATACAAAGCTGTGACCATGATAACTTTGAGCGAATTGGACTTAGCGGAGTAAAACAAAAACGAGTTTCAGGATTAGAGGTTGTACAGCATTATAGTAAATTGATGGTTTTAGGTAAACCAGGAGCAGGAAAAACCACTTTTTTAAAATATTTAGCAATGCAGTGTATTGAAGGGAGATTTCAAGCAAACAGAGTTCCCTTGTTTATCACATTAAAAGATTTTGCAGAAGCACCTAAAAAACCAGATATTTTGAAATTTATTGTTCAACTATTATCAAGCTGTGGGGTAACTCATACCAGTGCGGCAGTAGAGAAACTTTTAAAACAGGGTAAGGCGTTGGTATTGCTGGATGGGTTAGATGAGATACGAGAGGAAGATACCAAGCGTGTTTTACGACAAATTCGGGAATTTTCTGACTGGTTTCATACCAATCAGTTTGTAATTACCTGTCGTATTGCTGCCAAAGAATACACCTATCAAAGTTTTACAGAAGTTGAGATGGCAGATTTTGACGAAAAACAAATAGCAATTTTTGCTCAAAATTGGTTCCAGTTAACTGATCCAGTTAAAAGTCAAAGATTCATTCAAAAACTAAAGGAGAATAAACCAATCCAAGAACTAGCAAGTAGTCCTTTACTTCTAACATTATTGTGTTTGGTGTTTGGAGATAGTGGAGATTTCCCAGCAAACCGTTCTGAACTTTATCAAGAAGGATTAGATGTATTGCTGAAAAAATGGGATGCCAAGCGCAACATTGAGAGAGAACAGGTCTATAAAAACCTGTCTTTGCAGCGCAAGGAAGATTTATTGAGTCAAGTTGCCTTAACCACTTTTGAGCAGAAAGACTATTTTTTTAAGCAAAAAACGACTGAAGTATACATTGCTGATTTTATCAGTAATTTACGTGATGCAGATACAGAGCTAGAAGTATTGAAACTCGATAGTGAAGCTGTTTTAAAGTCTATTGAAGCACAGCATGGGTTATTAGTAGAACGAGCAAAGGGTATCTATTCTTTTTCTCACTTAACGTTTCATGAATTTTTCGCAGCAAGAGAAATAGTTGCCAACTCTGCCTGGGAAAAGTTGGTAGATCATATTATGGAGAAACGCTGGCAGGAAGTTTTTTTGCTGACAGTAGGAATGATGCGAAAGGCAGATGATTTGGTGTGGATGATAAAGATAAAAATTGATAACCTATTGGCACAAGATGAGAAAATACAACAATTTTTAGTATGGGTAAATGAAAAGTCAATTTCGGTTGAAACTACTTATAAACCAGCAGCAGTTCGAGCTTCATACTTTATGTTTTCACATGAAAATATGAATGATCTTATTATTCGTCCTTTAAAGGATAAATATGGATTTTTCTCTTATTTAGCTACAAAAATAGATCAAAGATTAATTAAAAAATTTCAACCTAATGAAATTAGTTCTGATAGCCTAATGTCCTTCTTAATGAGCCACTCTTTAGATTTTAATGTCTATCATGAATATTTACGTCGTCTTCTTGAAGATATATCAAATTTAGATTTTCGGCAACAGATTAGAGAGATTCAGAATGAACTACCTAGTTTCAGCCAAGATAAAAAAGTTCTTTCGGAGTGGGTAGTTACCGATAGATATGTTTGGGTTGAAAAACTTCGCTCTGTAATGATAAAAAATCGTAATATTGGGCATTACTGGCAATTCAGTGACGTACAAAAGGATCTGTTAAAACAGTATTATGATGCAAATAAGCTCTTAGTGGATTGCCTGAATAGTGATTGTTATATTAGCCGAGAAGTCAGGCAGGAAATTGAAGATACCTTGTTTTTACCAATTAAAAGTTAAAAATTTAGTAAAAGCTGAGACAATGCCAAACTAAGAGAAGAAAAACGGTATAGTAACTTATTTTAATTTTTAATCTTGACTAATGAAAAAAGATATTTGCGATCGCACTTTTACTTTTTCAGTTCGCATAGTCAAATTGTGCCAGTTTTTAGATGACAAACCAGGAGTAGCACGAACCCTTGCTCAACAGTTATTAAGGTCAGGAACATCGATTGGAGCTAATGTAGAAGAAGGACAAGCTGCTCAAAGCAAAGCAGATTTTATCAGCAAGCTCATGATTGCACTAAAAGAATCCCGTGAAACTCGGTATTGGTTAAGGTTGCTCATTGCTACCGAAATAGTACCTCAATCAAAAATTAGTCAACTCCAAACCGAAGCCGAAGAACTAACAAAAATTCTTGGTGCCATAATTATCTCCACCAAAAGCCCCACCTAACCTCTTCAATTTTTAATTTTTAATTTTCAATTTTTAATTCCTAAACGGAGAGGGGGAGATTCGAACTCCCGGAGGTTTTAGCCTCATCCGATTTCAAGTCGGACGCAATCGACCACTCTGCCACCTCTCCAGTAAATCTGTCAAACTTGTGCTGCTCCTAGTTTCAGACGCTATTCAGGCGCTTTTGTTGGTTAGCACTAAACTTGACAGATAATACTATACCCTATTATCTACGCAGATTGCACTACTGGATGCGAATGTCTACGACACAATACGCGATCGCTCATACAAAATTTCCTCTGAAGCCACCTGAAAGTCATTCCCCACCCAAACTAGGGAAACTTGCGAAACCACACCCGCCTCTAGAGAGACAATGGAAAAGTTACGCAGCTTCTCGCCGTCATTTTCCACAATCCTGGGGACACTAGCCGCATTTAAGTAAATTGTTCCCTCTGGACTTCTAAAGATGGGTTTGCGCTGCACCTTCTTGGTATGGCGTAAATCTCGGTGCATGTGACCAAATGTTACCAGAGGAATGGTTTTACCAGCAGTCAAGGCATGAGAAATCGCCTCGCCAAAATCTGGATCGCCAAAATCGCCGCCAATTGGGTGCCAGTCTTTGCCGCAGGGGTCTTCGGGGCGATCGCCTAACCCACTAGGCCCATTGTGACCCAAAAATATAATTGTCTCGTAAGCGGCGCTTTTAACTGCTTTGAAGATGCGATCGGCGGATTCTTCCAAACTCGTCACACCGTAACGTTCTTTACAGATTTCCGCGAATTTCCACTCTGGGCCACCCCAGGTAAAGGGACGACCCCCCACTACAGTTAAATTCCAAGCGGGAAAATCCAACTTACCGTAACCGACATGGGACGCGCCTAATAAATCGAGTTGTTCCTGTACCCAGTCTTCCTTAGAGCGGTCATAAGGAGCCTTTTTGCGTCCCCATTCGGTGGCGGTGTACCAGGCATCGTGGTTGCCCATCACGGCTGCTTTGGGAATATCGAGAGATGCGATCGCTCTGACCACTTCCACCGATTCATTGCCAAAATCCCCGACAAACAGCACTAAGTCAACACCCAGATGCTTGAGTGCAACGCCATCTTCCACTTCCCATTGGTCGTGAATATCTCCAACTACAGCAATTTTGAGGTTTATCGATTGAGTTTTCTGACTGGTCATGCCACTTTCCTTGCCGTCTATCTCCAGGATATGAAACTCAGCCCGATTTGGACACAACCCCAAAATATCAACCGTCCACTATTTTTGGTAAAAACTACTATAATTGAATCCACAGGACATACATTTGCAACATAAAGCACCCCTAAACTGTGTTTACCACTGCACTAGCTCAACGAGAAAACACCCAACTGGGTGAACTACCACTAGATTTGTTTGCCGCGATTCAGAGTCTCAAAAAAGAACTCAACGCCGTTATCCTGGCGCATTATTATCAAGAGCCAGATATTCAGGATATTGCAGACTTTATTGGGGATTCATTACAACTAGCAAGAGCCGCCGAAAAAACAAATGCGGATGTGATTGTCTTTGCTGGCGTTCACTTCATGGCAGAAACAGCAAAGATACTTAATCCCGATAAATTAGTACTTTTACCAGATTTGGATGCTGGTTGTTCTTTAGCAGACAGTTGTCCACCAGAGGCGTTTGCAGCTTTTAAAGCAGCGCATCCGAATCATTTGGTAGTGTCTTACATCAACTGTTCTGCTGATATCAAGGCGATGAGCGATATTATTTGTACTAGCTCCAACGCTGTGAAAATTGTGCAGCAGATACCGAAAGAACAGCCGATTATTTTTGCCCCAGATCGGAATTTGGGGCGGTATGTGATGGAACAGACTGGACGAGATTTGGTGCTATGGCAAGGTAGCTGTGTTGTCCATGAAACCTTTTCGGAAAAGAAAATTGTCCAGTTAAAAATTGCCCATCCCGAAGCAGAGGCGATCGCACATCCAGAATGTGAAAGTAGTGTATTGCGCCACGCCAGCTTTATTGGCTCTACAGCCGCCTTACTCAAGTATTGTCAAAGCAGCCCCACCAAAGAATTTATCGTTGCTACGGAGCCGGGAATCATTCACCAAATGCAAAAACTAGCTCCTGACAAGCACTTCATTCCTGCACCGCCGATGAATAACTGTGCTTGTAACGAATGTCCGTTTATGCGGTTAAACACCCTAGAAAAGCTTTACTGGGCAATGAAAAATCGCACTCCCGAAATTACCATATCAGAGGATATCCGCCTTGCTGCACTGCGACCAATGCAACGAATGCTGGAGATGAGTGTGTAACCAGTATTTTTTATCCAGATGGTAGAGACGCAGTTTTGTTGCGTCTCTACCTGCAAGTTATTTTTTCTAATCACTTGCAATTTATAAAAGGTGGTGCTAAGATTTTAAATCGTGAGACAAATCGGGTCGGTGTCCGAGTGGTTAATGGAGACGGACTGTAAATCCGTTGGCTTGCGCCTACGCTGGTTCAAATCCAGCCCGGCCCACCACTTACGAAGTTATAAGTTATAATGACTGGGTAAGCATCAAAACTCCCAGCATTTTAACTTCTAGCTTGAGAAAGCAAAATCATATTTCGCCCGTGTGGCTCAGTGGTAGAGCACACCCTTGGTAAGGGTGAGGTCACGAGTTCAATCCTCGTCACGGGCTTTTTAAATTTATCAAACAACCAACCTAAACTCAAGGGTTTCAGCGTTTTTAAGAGATTTTGATATTCAAAAGCTAATTCTCTTGGTTGCATTAGTGGCTATTCTGACTATGATTTGGCTATCAGAACAGAATTTTGGGTATCATCTTTTTTTGGCTATGATTTTCTAGAGTATATTATGTTAACTGTCCTTCTACTTTTCCATAAGCTTTCTTAACCCAATACCCTCTGGGTGGCTTTTCTACCCCATAAGCCTTACACCACTTTTCTACAGCCTTATCAGACACGCCAAAATCTCTGCCAATTTGTGCTGTTGGCTTTTCCCAAACTAGTTTTTCTAGTTCTTCTTTTGATGGCCTTTCAACTTTTCTAGTGTGAATTCTAGAGTCTGGGTTAACCTTTCTAGTTGTTAAATCAACGCCAAACTCCTTGTAGGTTCGCTTGGAGGCTGCTTCAGTAAAGTCTGTAAAATCCTCCCACCAGTAAAACGGTGTAGCTGAATTAGGTATCTGGGTAGTTATGTAGCAACCATTAAAGTGAACTGATGGATAAACAACTTTATCTATGTCAGGCAGATAAACAGCATAAAAGTCAAAGTCATTTACTTTGTACTTCTTCTGATGAGTCCCATTTCTATCTACCCAAATAGTTTTATTGACTACTCTATTATCTCCCGCGTATTTAGCTTGGATTTTGTAAAATTTATCGTCTTTGTAAGCAACAAAATCAAAAGGTAAATGCTCACAAACAAGTGGTGTCAGAATCAAGTATCCTTTAAGCGTTAGGTCAGCGATCGCTTTGGTAGTAGCGATATCGCCTTTGTTCTTGGTATGATGCAGCAATAACGAACCCTCAACCAATAAAATGATTATATCACTTCACCGTGCTTGAGGGTTCATATTAAGTTAAAACGAGCGCGGCAGGGTTCGAACCTGCGACCGATTGCTTAGAAGGCAATTGCTCTATCCACTGAGCTACGCGCCCAAAACAAAATAATGGCTCCTGAAGGAGTCACCTACACTATTATATCGTCTTCACCTACCAAGAAGCAATCAAAAATTGCAGATTTACCACTAGCAAGGCTAAGATGCTAGTCGCTAGTTAGTGCAATCTACACCGAAAACGAAACAGATGGGGTATTGGTTTAGATATATTGTGTTGTCAAGGGGTTATTTGCCCGTTAGCGCTAACGTCCTCTGGGCGGCTACCTTCGGGAAGGATCTGGCGATCGCGAGGCTCATTTTCACAGTATGCTAGGTAATTTCAGCCTTGGCGATACTGCCAAATGCCATTATATATTCCATATTAAGAGTGCCCCTGTGAGGAGTTATTTGCTAGTGCCATGTTTATTCTCAAACGGCAGGATGTTGAAATATCAAGCATTCAGCACCCAAAAAAGGATCAGCAAGTGCCGATTCTCAGTTATCAAGGGCAGACTTTTCGCTTGATTAGTGTTTTCAAAGCTAGTCAAGAAGAAGAAGCTAGAGCCTTATGGAGAGAATTAACGGATAACCGAGGTAAAGCCTGTGTTTTGCTGGAGGAACCGGAACGCTTTAGTGTTTGGGGCAAAATCCGTTTAGAGCAGCTGGATAGTGACACAGGTGGTCATGGCAAAACGGCGATTTTAATCCAAGCCAGTATTTTGCTGTTACAAGGTGTTTCTATCGATATTGAAGAGTTTTTAGGTGCTAGACAAGTTGCATTATTTGAAAAAGATATTGCCGAAGTATTAAAGCAGAAGCAATTTCCCCAAGCGTCTTCTCTAGAAGCGGTTAAATATTTGGTGTCTACTAATCCTTTGCCGACAGCCAAAATACCTGATTGGCAAGAAAATCATGTAGTTATTCTGTTACAAGAACTGCATCGATTAGGAAAAGCCTATTTTGGCAATGGTAATTTTACCAAACAAGTGATTTATAAGCTAGAAGATATGCCAGAAGCCGAGCGAGCGCTGTTTATCAATTGGCTAAATCAATCGCCACTGGGTAAACTATGGCAGTAGCATGGAAATTTTTTCAGAAAATTCCGGCCACTGGCACTTGCTTTTGGTGTCTGATTGTGTATTACTTGGCAGACACACTGCTATATATACAGTCCTTTAACTCAAAATACTGCCAGAGTGCATCTACATAAGTCTTGTCCTATGAATAACTCTTACGAGAATTCGTTCCTTTCTAAATCTATTTTCAACACTCAGAACATTGTCTTAGCTAATATTGGCTGGGCCGTACTGGCACTGCTATACTTTTTGTTGTTTAGTGCCAAAGTTCCCGGAGCCGATGGCATAGAAAGTCGGGCTGAGTGGTATGTGATTGGCACAAATATTTTTGAAGCTTTAGCTTATTTGGCTGCCAGTATCTTATGCTTGAGGAACTGGCTTAGTCCACAAATCGTCAGTGGCCGGAATGTTTGGCTCTTAATTGGGTTAGGTATGCTTTCCTATTTCGTTGGGGGGATAATTTTCGGCTATACCGAGATAGTTTTAAAAGATGAACCGGATGTGTCTGTAGGCGATATATTTTTTGTACTGACTTATCTATTACTTGGCGCAGGCATGACTTTAGCTGTGGCTTCCAGGCGAATCAATCTGGAAAAATGGCAGTGGCTAATTGTGTTAGCAATTGCAGTATTCGGTAGTTTGTTGGCATGGTGGATTTCTATGCAACAGGAAACATCCACGGAACTGCTAGTCGCTATTTTGAACTGGTTTTACGTAGTTAGCGATGTGGTTCTGTTAATTATTGCTACCACTCTGCTGTTAGCCTTTTGGGGAGGAAGAGTTTCCCAGTCTTGGCGAATGATTGCAGCGGCGGCCTTTTCGCTTTACATTGCAGATATGTGGTTTAAATACGCCCAAGGCCCCAATTATCAAAGTGGGGAAATCTTAGAAGTGTTTTGGGTGTTTAGTGGAGTGTTATTTGGTATGGGCGCTGCCTTAGAATATGACGCATCACTAAGACGAACGCGGCGTACCAGCACAAGAAAACGAGCTTAGTAAGGATTTTTGGTATCTACCGTGAGAAAATTAACTGACTCTGACAAGCAAGAAATTCTGAAGTTATATCGAGAGACTGCCGAAACAACCTCAACTTTGGCAGACCGCTACGGTGTGAGTAACTCGACAATTAGTCGCCTGCTCAAAAGTACTTTGCCAGAGGATGAGTATGAGTACTTAGTCTCTTTAAAGCGGGCTGCGAGAACTCCTGAGGGAAGGGCACAGGTTAGCTACGAGCAGTTACCACTGCTGACTCAACCTGAGCCGGAGATAGAAGTTCCACCCATTGAAAGCCCACCTTTGGAAGTACCAAAGGTTGAGCCACTACCACGTAAGATAATTCGTGTAGAGCAGGAACTTTACTCAGAGGAAACGGCGGAGTCAATCGCCGCTAGTAGACGGGTGCGGCGTCGTCCCTCGGCGGCGGAAAAACCGAAACTCCGAGTCACATCTGAGAAATTAGAAACTCCAGAGCCAAAGCCGCCGGAAATAGTCAGCATCTCCATCCCGCCTCTAAAGGTTGAACATCCAGGAGCAGCCGTCATCGCGCACATGCTGGGCGAAGATTTACTAGACGAATCAGAGGATTTGGATGATTTAGATGATGATGATTTAGAGGATGACGATTTTGAGGAAGAAGACTTTGATGATGATGACCTGGATGAGGAAAGACCTTTAGTCACAAAACGCAGACCAGGTGAAGCATCAGTTCAAGTTTTGCCTCTGTCGGTAGCCAATTTGCCGAAAACTTGCTATTTGGTAATTGACCGTTCCTCAGAATTAATTACCCGGCCTCTGAAAGACTTTGGTGACTTGGGGCAAATTCCCAGCCTTGAAACTCAGCAAAGAACTCTGCCGGTGTTTGATAACCATCGTGTTGCCAAGCGTTTTTCTACCAAGCGCGATCGCGTGATTAAGGTTCCAGATAGTAAAATGCTCCATAAGGCTCGTACTCATTTGGAAGCTAAGGGCATCACACGACTGCTGATTGATGGTCAGGTCTATTCTTTGTCTACGGTTTAGGAGTTAGGAGTTAGGAGTTTCATAATTCTTAACTCTTAACTTTTAACTCCTAACTCTAAGCGTAGACAGCCCTTGCAAAACGTTCTGCTAAGTAGATAATGTCTTGTCTACGAGCAATTTGGTTTATCCATTGTTTGGGAATATTTTCCACGCCGTAGTAAATTCCCGCTAACCCACCGGTGACGGCGGCGGTAGTATCAGTATCTCCGCCTAAATTCACAGCTTTCAATACTGCTTCAGAATAAGACGAGCTATTTAACAAACACCAGAGGGATGACTCTAAGGTGTCAATTACATAGCCACCAGAATTAATTTCTTCTACTGGTACTTTGGCAATCTCACCACTGAAAATTCTGCCAAAATGCGGCTTTTCTAATAAAAACTCCCGCACAGAATAAATTGTTTGGATGTCTTGCAATCCTTGTAAATAAGCTGTTTGCGGGTCAGCACCTTCTAAGAGCGCCACTGCAATACTAATATAAATACCACAGGCCATTTGAGAACGGAGATGAGCATGGGTAATGGAAGAAACTTGATGTACCCGTGCAATCAATTCATCCAATGTTAAACTTTTGTGACAATAAGCCATCGGCAAGATTCTCATCAAAGAACCATTGCCATTACTATTCTCGCTACTACCACCTGCTTTCAGAGGTGGAGTTCCTTGTTTCCAGTTCACAATTGCTAAAAATGTGGTGTTACCGATATCAAATACTTCACCTTGAGCAGTCCAGTAACTTTCGTGATACCAGCGCCAAAAGGAATTAGCAATCGCATCTAGTGAAAATCCCTCACAAAGACATTCTGCCAAGCAAAAGGTCAACGAACTATCATCTGACCACGTACCAGCAGGAACATCCCAAGTTCCATAACCCACCATTGATGTGACTGGAGATTTTACTCGTTCAGCGCGGCTGGTGAACTCCACTGGCACACCCAATGCATCACCAATACATAAACCCATCAAACCAGACAATGTTTTTGTATCGGTTAGCATTGTTCAACCAGTATGAAACTTTTCTACTACTGATTTTACTTGCGAAAAGGCGCTCATCAAACACTTGGTATAATTTCTAATTCAAAACTAGCTGTAAACAGCCCTTGTAAAACGCTCTGCTAAGTAAATAATGTCTTGTCTACGAGCAATTTGGTTTATCCATTGTTTGGGAATATTTTCCACGCCGTAGTAAATTCCCGCTAACCCACCGGTGACGGCGGCGGTAGTATCAGTATCTCCGCCTAAATTCACAGCTTTCAATACTGCTTCAGAATAAGACGAGCTATTTAACAAACACCAGAGGGATGACTCTAAGGTGTCAATTACGTAGCCACCAGAGTTAATCTCTTCTACTGGTACTTTGGCAATCTCACCACTGAAAATTCTGCCAAAATGCGGCTTTTCTAACAAAAATTCTCGGACAGAATAAATTGTTTGAATGTCTTGTAATCCTTGTAAATAAGCTGTTTGGGGGTCAGCACCTTCTAAGAGCGCCACTGCAATACTAATATAAATGCCGCAGGCCATTTGCGATCGCGCATGAGCATGAGTAATCGCCGAAACATCATGCACCCGCGCCAGCAATTCACCTAAAGTTAAGTTTCTATGACAATAAGCCATCGGCAAGATTCTCATTAAAGAACCATTGCCATTACTATTTTCAACCTTACCGCCTGCCTGATGGGGAACAACTCCCTGTTTCAGGCGCATAATTGCTGTGTGGGTAGTTTGACCAATATCAAAGACATCACCACGGGGAGTCCAGTAAGCTTCCTTGTACCAGCGCCAGAAGGAATTGGCTATAGCCTCCAACGAATACCCTCTACAAAGACATTCTGCCAAACAAAAGCTTAAGGAACTATCATCTGACCAAGTTCCTGGTGGTTGATTCCATGTGCCATAACCCAACATCGTTGTCACTGGAGATTTTACTCGTTCAGCGCGGCTAGTAAACTCCACTGGCACACCCAACGCATCACCGACACATAAACCCATCAAACCAGACAACGTTTTTGCAGCGGTTAGCATTATTCAATCTCCACAAAAATTGCTCAAGATTAACTTTATAGATTCCCTCTATAGCTTGTTGCAACAGATGTTACAGCCTACTTTTTCATCATCTGTGAAAATCTCGGCAAAAAATTGTTATTCGGGTATTTTATTTACCAGATACTTACTAAGTTCTAGTTCCAAATATTGTGCCAGTTTTCAAAGCGTCTATTTTGGGAACAAAGAACTCAGACTAAAAGACATTGAATGTAATTATAACAGCTAATTTATTATTTTCAGAGCTAGTTATTTCTCAATTGTAGGCATCAATAGAAACATTCATTTAATAAAATCTGGGAAATATTTGGAACCTTCTCACACGATTTTCGACCTTGAATATATAAGTAAAAAATACAAAGTTTGGTGAAAATTATGAAGCGCTTACTCAAGTCTTTATTGACAATTTCTGCATTGTCTTCCTTAATAGTTGCTCCTTTTGTTCTATCAGCTGGTCAAGCTTCTGCTGAAACCAAAAAGGGTACTGATGCTAGTTATGTTGGCGCTGGTGTTGCAGCTGGCGTTACTAGTGGCGGACAAGGTATCAACGACGATGCTACATTTGGCGGTAATGTAACAGGTCGTGCAAAGTTAGGAAATACGCCGTTTTCTGCACGCGGTAATGTCCTCTGGAGTGATAAGACAAGTGCTATCATCCCTGAACTTTCTGTGGATGTGCCCATCGCTAATAAAACTAATGCCTATTTAACTGGTGGTTATTCTTTTGTAGAGAAAGATGGCTCACCAACTCCCATAGGTAATAGAGATTCAGTAGTGCTAGGTGCTGGCGTTGAATCGGAAGTTGCTAACAATTTCCTCGTCTACACTAATGCCAAAGTCGGACTTGGTGCTTACCAAAATAGCGATGCTTCTGCTGTTAGCATCAATGGTGGTATTGGCTATCGCTTCAAATAAAAGATTATTGAGTCCTTATTCGCTCTATACTTTACTTAAGTACTCAGGACTCAGCACACAAAACTCATTACTCCTAAAAGCTGGTTTTGTTGAGTGTTACATCACTGATAAAGCCGGCTTTCGCCGTGGTAAAATTAAAATATTCCTCATTATTCCGGCCGGATTACCGGGGATCAAGTAGCCGAAGGGTGCTGATTCGGCGTCTACTAATGCTTTATTGAGAATCCTATACAAGTCTAATGGTTAAATCTGCTCCTTCCCCAATCGCTAGCCGTAAGCCTTCCAAAGTTGAAGGAATCAAGGAAAATAGTAATTTTTTGCGCGAACCTGTAGCAACTGAGATTCTTCAAGACACTACTCATTTTACCGAAAATGCGGTGCAGCTTTTGAAGTTTCACGGCTCTTATCAGCAGGATAACCGCGACAACCGCACCAAGGGACAGGAAAAAGATTACCAGTTTATGCTGCGGACAAAAAATCCGGGTGGTTTAGTACCGCCAGAGCTATATCTGGCTTTAGATAAACTAGCTGATGAGTATGGCAACCACACCTTACGAGCAACTACCCGTCAAGGTTTCCAACTGCACGGAATTTTAAAGAAGAATCTGAAGACAGCGATCGCTACAATTGTCAATAATCTGGGTTCAACTTTGGGAGCTTGCGGCGACATCAACCGCAACGTGATGGCACCACCAGCCCCTTTTAAGAATCGCCCAGAGTATCAGTATGCTTGGGAGTATGCTCAGAATATTGCTGACTTGCTGTCACCACAAACAGGCGCTTATTACGAGATTTGGTTAGATGGGGAAAAAGCAATTAGTGCTGAGGAGAACCCAGAGGTAAAAGAAGCACGACAGCGTAATGGGAATGGCACAATTATCCATGACACCGAAGAACCGATTTATGGCACGTACTATATGCCCCGGAAGTTTAAGGTTAGTGTGACAGTGCCAGGGGATAATTCGGTTGATTTGTATTCCCAAGACTTGACTTTGGTAGTAATTACTAATAAAAAGAAACAGCTGGAAGGATTTAATATTTTTGCTGGTGGTGGTTTAGGTAGAACCCACGGTAAAGAAGAAACTTTCGCTAGGTTAGCAGACCCGATCGGTTATGTAACGAAAGATGACGTTTACGACATAGTGAAAGCGATTGTTGCTACTCAGAGAGATTATGGCGATCGCACCGATCGTCGTCATGCCAGATTAAAATATCTAATCAACGATTGGGGTGTAGATAAATTCCGCACTCAAGTTGAAGAATATTTTGGTAAAGCAATTGAAGCTTTCAAGCCACTGCCAGAGTTTAAATTTCATGACTTCCTCGGCTGGAATGAACAAGGTGATGGCAAGCTATTCTTAGGAATTTCCATTGAAAATGGTCGAGTCAAGGATGAAGGTTCGTTTCAACTGAAAACCGCCTTGCGGGAAATTGTCGAGCAGTTCAACTTACCCATCCGCCTCACATCCAACCAAAATGTGATTTTTTACGATATCGAACCAGCTAGCAAAGAAGCTATTCAAGACATTCTTAGCCGTCACGGTGTCGGAGACGACCCTAGTAAAATCGAACCTTTGGTGCGGTATGCAATGGCTTGTCCGGCTTTGCCTACTTGTGGCTTGGCAATCACAGAATCAGAACGAGCAATACCAGGCATTTTGGAGCGGGTTCGCGCTCTATTAGATAAACTAGGTTTACAAAAAGAACATTTTGTGGTAAGGATGACAGGATGCCCTAACGGTTGCGCTCGTCCTTACTTAGCAGAATTGGCCTTTGTTGGTAGCGCTCCAGAATCTTACCAATTATGGTTAGGGGGTTCGCCAAATCAGACTCGACTGGCACAACCTTACACAGAAAAGCTGCACCATAATGACTTAGAAAGCTTCTTAGAGCCGATTTTTGTTTACTTTAAAAAATCTCGGAAATCAAAAGAAAGCTTTGGTGATTTTTGCGATCGCGTTGGTTTTGATGCCATCCGCGAATTTGCTGCCACCTACGAACCCCAAACAGCCAATGGTGCAAACAAATCGCGCCATCGGGTGAATTTGAAAGAAGAGGTTTATAGCAAGTTGAAGGAAGTAGCAGAAAGCCAAGGTAAACCGATGACTCAGTTGGTGACTGAAGCGCTAGAAGTTTACTTCCAGAATCTTTCTTAAGCCTAGTATTTTTGTGTGGCAGACATTTCATCTGCCACAATTTTGGCGGGGTGGGGTTTTTCAAAGCTGTTCAATTAGCTCAATAATTTGTTGGTAATACTGGATATTCCCTTCTTGATAATACAAGTCTGCGGATTTCTGGAAATCGGCAATTGCTCGTTGAGAGTCTCCCAAATTGCGGTAGACATCTGCCCGAAGAATGTAAGCGGAAGCCCAATTAGGCTGACGCTGTAAGGCTTGGTTTAAATCTGCAAGCGCTCCTGGTAAATCTCCCAACAGAGAACGGCTACGACCCCGATTGTACCAATCTTCGGCAAAGCTGGGGTCGATCGCGATCGCTCGACTGTAATCTTCTATTGCCCCTTGATAATCTTCTAGGGCATAGTGAGCATTGGCGCGATCGCTGTAAAATGCAGCAGATTGGGGATTTATTTGCAAGGCTTGAGTGTAATCTGCGATCGCATTTTCATAAGCTTCTAAAGCATAGTGGGTAGAACCTCGGTTGTAATACGCTTCAATTAAATTAGGATTAATTTTTAATGCTTGGTTATAATCTGCGATCGCTCCTTGTTCATCTCCTAAAAGACGACGAGCATTTCCCCGATTGCAATAAGCTTGAGAAAAATCAGGAACAAGTTCTATGGCTTGAGTATTATCATCAATTGCTCCTTGTAAATCTTGCAAGGCTTCACGGGCAATGCTCCGACCATAATAAGCTGCGGCTAATTTATCATTAATCTGTAATGCTCGATCGTAATCTTTAATTGCGCCTTTATGATCTCCTAAAGAACGACGAGCCGCCGCGCGATCGCAATATCCTTCTGCTAAATTAGGATTGAGTTGTAATAGGCGATTGCTATCTTCAATTGCACCTTGATAATCTCCCAAGCGGCGAAGAGCATTAGCCCGAAAGCCGTATACTAAAGCTAGTGTGGGATTTTCTTGTAAAGCTCGGTCATAATCAGCGATCGCACCCTGATAGTCTTCAAGAGTACTACGAACTAGACCGCGCTCACAATAGGCTTGCACATCATCAGGATTCAGCTTTAATGCTTGGTTAAAGTCTGCAATTGCTTCATGATAGTTTTTGAGGTGAGCAAGCACAAGACCTCGATTATAGTACGCTCCAGCAAAGCTGGGGTTGATTTTTAGGGCGTGGTTGTAATCTGCGATCGCACTTTGATAATCTGCTAAAGCGTAGTGGGCATTACCTCGGTTATGATAAGCTTCTGCCAAGTTAGGATCTAATTCTAATGCCTGGTTATGGTCAGCGATCGCTTCTTGATAATTGCCTAAAATCTGGTGAATATTGCCGCGATTGCTGTAAGCTGCGGCAAAATGGGGATGCCATTGTAAAGCTTGCTGAAAATCTGCGATCGCTCCTTGACGATCGCCACGTTCAAAACGAGTTACGCCCCGATTATGATAAGCATTGGCAATATCAATATTGATGTTATCAGCTAATTGGGTACTCATTTCGATTGTTTGGATATAATCTGCGATCGCCTTATCGTAGTTTTCCAAAGCAAAGTAGGCATTTCCCCGACTGTGGTAAGATTGCGCCAGATTGGGATCTAATTGTAGCGCTTGATTATGGTCGGCGATCGCACCTTGATAATCGACTAAAAAGTAACGAGCATTAGCGCGGTTGTAATAGGCTATGGCAAAATTGGGATTGATTTCGATAGCGCGATTAAAGTTAGCGATCGCACTGCGATAATCTTTGAGTTGACCAGTTAAAATCAGCCCGCGATTATGGTAAGCTTCGGCATAGTCAGGGTTTAGCTTGATTGCTTGGGTGTAAGCTGCGATCGCGGCTTGATAGTCCCCTTGCAGATTGTGGTTTAATCCTTGGTTAAAAAAATCTTCAGCATTCATATAATTTTTTTGGATTTTGACATTCTCTAGCCTAAAGCATCGGGATTGTTAACGATATGTTTTCAAAATTATTCAAACTACTATTGTGCAGGTTGCTAGGATTTCAATACTACTGGGGTTTTGCATTTTTAACTCGGAATTTGATTTGGGGAAAAGGTTAAAGGTTTTTTCTTTCCCCTTTCCCCCTTAAACGACAAGTATTGGCTAGGATTTTTTGTTTCAATCGCGCGAACGGGTTTCATTTATTTGAAAGTTTAATTAAAGCTTAAAAGTTATGAACAGCATAATTCACCCCATTAGCTTTAGAGTCATTGAACGCAAAATCACACTGGAAAGGTCTTACTGGTATTTTATAAAAGGTAAAACTTTTTACAACCCATTAAATTTACCAGATGGCGATATTGAATTCATGTTTGGCACAACTAAAAAGAAAGTTGTTGTTGAGTTATTTCGGATTAATGGCGGAAAAGTCGGCTACTATCTAGCAGACTTACGCCAAAAAAAATACTACTACTGCGGGCAAGATTGGGATAGTGTGAGAGTGCAGTTGCGATCGCTTGGCATTGGCAGAGACGATCCAATGGAGTAGGCGATTACAAAACCCCTCTTGAAAAGTTCTTCAGGAGGGATTTTAGTTACGTTCTACCGCTTCTTAATGAAAACTGCTATATCTTAAAATAACGGCACAGCCGACGCAGATAATCTATCGTCTACCTTTCCAGACTGAGTTTGCATAATTTCAAACTTCCAGTCTGAAGAATAATCAGGCAACTCATAGCCAAAACTTTTAACATGGGCTAACATCAATTCATCTCGTTGATGCCAAACAGCAAATATTTTCTCTCTGCTATCATATAGTGTTTCTAAGTCAATTTGATAAATCTCATTTACTCGTTTCAACTTCAAACCCAATAAATTCAACAGTCGGCTGAGTATTTTTATTGCTGAAACCTGCTCTTTTTCCCCAATTAAATTAATCCCAAGCGCTCTTTTAATATGCTTACTATGCTGAAAAGCAACATTTTTTAGCAATATCAAATCTGGCTCATTCTCAATAAATTCTCGTTTTGCTTCGAGAAACTGAAGCATTCCTAAAGCTCTCATCGCTTCCACTTTGAGCGTGTAAGTTTTTAAATCTGGCAGAAAAACTTTCCCTTCACCCCAAGACAATTGCTGATGCCATTCTTGCTCATCTCTAACGTGAAAATATTCGCTCTCGTGAGTTAAATAATAGTGAATTAACAGTTGACGATAATATCCTTGATCGTCCTGCAATTTCAGCCACGGAGTAACTTCTACACCATACCTTTGTCTGAGAATATATTTATTGATTTGATTACGCTCTCCATCAGTTAGAGAATGCTTCACTAACAATTGCTCATATTCTACATAATCAATATCTTTAGCATTGGCTACAGCAGTTGCTACTGATAATTGATTTTGCTGCTTAATATCTTTGATTTTACGTTTAATTTCTTTAGCTTTTTGACGGCTTTGTGTCCAATCTTTTTGAACTTTGACAATTTCTAAAACTAATCTTCTGCGAGTAGCTAAATCATCGGCATCAGTAGCCAAAAATGCCAGGCGTAAATCTCGAATAATATTATTGTGAACTGCGTTACTCCGCATCTGAATTTGATGCCCATCAGCAACTAAACCATCTTGCATAGATTGCCGATAGAGACGAATAGAAGCATTTACTCTTGCAGATAACTTAGCCCAAGTTCGCAAATGAATGGGGTCATAAACTAAAGGTAAATCCACATCTATTTTATGTAACGGACTCAGCAAAGCTAAGTTTTCTTTCTGATTTTCCTGATACCAATCGGATAGTAAGCGATAATTTGTACTCCCACTACCAATTAGACCAATACCTCGTTTAGCACACCAAACAACACGTGGCACATCATCTCTGACTCTTGCTAAAGCTTGTCTTGCTTCCGAGTCAGGAATTACCCCTTGAAAAATGCCATAAACTCGGTCGAAATGTTGAACATCAATACTAATTCCCGTACCAAGGCTAGGTGTAACAAAAACGCCGTCATATTCAGATATTTTTTGATTAATCGCAGCAATAAAATCAACTGCTGCATGACCAGGTGTATTTGTAGTGTGACTACTAACTACCAAAGTTTTAGGAAATTGTCGCCGTAATTTTTGTAGTCGCTCTTTTAAATAACGTTCAATTGTTTCACAACTATAACGCCCAGCCCGACTATCGGTAGTAACATAACATTTACGTCCAGCAAGTAAATCTAATTCTAATTGGTGAATTAACGGTGTTGGATTCGGCGAATCATAAAAAGTCACATCCCAACCATGCTGAGGCTTCCACTGGTTGAGAACTACCCAAGGTGTTAATTTAATTCCTGCCAATCCCTGTAAATATTCCAGCGAAACATCTGATAAATCAGCATCTTGGGCAATTACTAACCCTCCAGTTGTTAAAACTGTCGCAATTAGTTGCTGGAATAACTTTAATATTTTTACCCGCTTGTGTTTACAAGTATTACTATTTAACAGATGCCATAGAGATTGCTCTACTTCATCTAAAATGACTATTGCCCCACGCCAATTCTCTGGGTTAAGTTTCCAAATCGAATCTACACACAAGCCGAGAGATTGTTGAGGAAAAGGAGAGCGGAGAATAGGAGGAGCGGGGGTAAGTGTTCGATCAATTTTTTTATCCCCATTTTCTTTATTTGTTCCCCATTGGATACCAATTTTTTCACACAAAAATCGTCCAAGTAGGATTCTATGAGTAATTAATAAAACTGGTTGTTTTCTATTTTTCGCCTGTTGAACAACGCTTTGCAATGCGGTAGTTTTTCCCGTTCCTTTGGCTGATTTGACTCCGACTAATCCAGAAGTGGGGAAAGGGATTTCACCTATATAAGGACGGTTGAAAGTGAGTGCAGCCGGAATGCTTAACTCGGTGTGTGGTTTGGTTTGAGCAAGATAAATTTCTAAATCAATACTTTGGCGATAAATTTTATCGAAACTACTTGCACCTTTAGCAATAATAAATTCATCAACCCCTTTTTCCATTCCTGGAAGTTCGACGACTTTAACAGGGCAATTTTTTTGCTGAAATAAACAGCCAAGTTGAGAAATAGCATTATTTACAGCAGCGATTGTCTTGGGTTGAGTCTCAAAATCAAAGCAAATGTAAAAGCTGCGTTTTGTAATTGCAAAGGCTGCTAAATCAGGAATTAGCTGACGACGGGTAACTTTGCCAAACTCATCTTTAACAACCCGATAACCACTGGTAATTCCGGGAATGGCAATAGCTACATATCCCTGCGTCAACAAGGTAGCTGCTTTCTTTACACCCTCGCAGATAACCAGGGGAATATTCTGCTGCATCACCCATTGCCAAAAGCCTCCAGCTTCACCATCAGGGGTAATGGAGATATTGTCAGGCATCACCAAATTGTAACGTTCAGCCACTTGCTGCCATACTGGCAACGTTACCCGCAAACAAAACACCCGCGTTGGTGTGCTGGGGGGATGCTCGTATTTGATGGACTTGCCATTGTGATTTTGTCGGGGTTGGTTTGGCTTAAAACATCCCCATTCCATCATTTGCCAATTATTCAGAGGGTCTAGTCCCGAACACCACCAACCACCTTCAGTGATATGAGCATAACGCTGCAACCATCCAGCTTTCAACATTCCGGTGTTGGTGCGGGGGAGTAGCTCAGAAATCAATAGGTACTCATAAGCTGTTACGCCTTGGAGTGACTTAAAATTGAGTTGCACTAAGTGTAAGTCTATACCACTACTCTTGACTAATTCTTCAAGGTGTTGGGGGTGTAAATAGTGCAGATGCATAGGGAAAGGCTCGGAGGGAAAGTCAATGAGATTAAAACACTAACATGCATCTGCTTTTTTTCTATAAGAGAGATTGCGAGGCTTTAATGATGCTTTTTTTACTTCGTTACAGGAAACACATCGGTTAAAACTCTAATAGGTTATTCTGCCTATTAGATCCCCAAAGTAATATTTTTGTATTGTGATATTTGTTCGATTTTAATTTTGATTTATCAGTAAATTTCTGCGTGAAGGAATGCGATCGCCAGAGGCTAGCCACAGGTATCGGTATGATGAGCAAGGGATACACAATTAACACAATTTCTGGTACTCAAACTCTTGGAGTCACTGCCAATAATGCCTTGGGTCACTGTTTATCAACTAGCATCATCCGATTCGAGTTGCTTTTGGTCGAAATCACACTGCCAATGAATTCTCAATACTCTATCCTCGAATATGCCGTACTTCTCAAGTACTGAGTGTAAGTCAGCCTTTTGTAAGCTTTCACTCAATTTCTGCTGAATCTCTTGTTGTAACTGCTGTAATATTTGAGGGTCTATAACTGGTTGAGAACTCATAACTGTTTTCTTTGGTGAGGAGGTGTACAGTTATTGCTCCAGTTTAGCTAGTGTGGATCACGCTAAATGTCACAAAAATTCATGTTTTCCTGCCGGATTTCTTTTTATCGTAAATTAAAGGGTTTAAGAACCTGCAATCTACATGTAGCACCCACTTCAGTCGGGGCTTGTCTTGAGAAATCGCTCTACTTGGGCAAAGCCCAAGACCGCGTTTCTTGCTAAATACCCCGTTAGCGCTAGCATAAAGCCTTCTCTTTCAGAGACGCTAACGCGAACGGCATGGCAACGCTATGAGCGACGGAAGAGCGCCAGTTGCCACAACGCTCTTAACCCGCGCAGGGCACTTCGCTATAGTCTGAAATTTCTTTAATTTTGAATTTTGAATTGTTAAGCCCAGTTTCCCCACTAATTTTTAATGCCTGTTGCCGCAATACCCTGAATAAACTGACGCTGACCGATGAGAAATAGTACCATTACTGGAACTGTGGCGATCGTCACCGCCGCCATCATCAAGGGCCAATTATTCGTAAATTGCTCTTGAAACTCAGCCAACGCCAGTTGTACAGTCCTTAATTCTGGTCGTGTTGTAAACACTAAAGGCTTAAACAAATCATTCCACTCACCAATGAAGGTGAACAAAAACAACGTCACTAACGCCGGACGGGCCAAAGGTAACATTACCCGCCACAAAATTTGCAGTCGGTTCGCCCCATCTATAGCTGCGGCTTCCTCTAACTCTACAGGAATTGTCTGGAAATACTGACGTAATAAGAAAATCCCAAATCCGTTGACCGCAGTGGGTAAAATGAGTGCCCCATAAGTATTTATCAAGTGTCCCCACTTCAAAACCAAAAAGATGGGAATCACCAATAACTGAAAGGGAATCACTAAAGTTGCTAAAACGACTAATAGCAGTGCTTGGCGTCCCCGAAACTTCAATCGGGCTAGGGCATAACCAGCCAAAGCAGAAGTGACAATCTGAAACGCCGTCACCGCGATCGCTACCAAGGTAGAATTAGCAAACGCCAGTAAAAATTTTCCCTGTTGCCACGCAATGCGGTAATTTGCTAAAGACCAGTTATTTTTGGATAAATTTTCGGGGCTGGCGGCGGTTGGTGCAAAGGAGGTGAGAAAAACCACAAATAGCGGTAGTAGAACGATAAATGCCCCTAGCAGTAAGACTACTAGGCTCAAAAAATCGCCAGATTTCAGATTCGGGTTTGGTTTAGACATAACTTGAATTGCAAAGCATTTATTTCGCTAGTACTACAGCATCGCCCCCCAGCAACAGTTAATCTATTAAACATAGTTACTTGTTAAGTTAAATTAAACCACAGTGATTGTTACCCTCAGTTCATAGGGTAAATTGAATCCTGGCGTCAAATAATTCAGGTTTACAGGAGTAAACATAACCATGCAGCAGCTTACAGACCAATCTAAAGAATTAGATTTCAAGAGCGAAACATACAAAGATGCTTATAGCCGGATTAATGCGATCGTAATTGAAGGGGAACAAGAAGCCCATGAAAATTACATCACATTAGCGGGACTGCTGCCGGAATCTCATGATGATTTGATTCGCCTCTCGAAGATGGAAAGCCGCCACAAGAAAGGATTTGAAGCTTGTGGACGCAATTTGGATGTCACCCCAGATTTGCAATTCGCCAAGGAATTTTTCTCTGGACTCCACCAGAATTTCCAAACAGCAGCGGCGGAAGGGAAGGTAGTCACTTGTCTGTTGATTCAGTCTTTGATTATCGAATGTTTTGCGATCGCAGCATATAACATTTACATCCCCGTTGCCGACGCTTTTGCCCGCAAAATCACTGAGGGAGTAGTCAAAGAAGAATACAGCCATCTCAACTTTGGAGAAGTTTGGTTGAAAGAACATTTCACAGAATCCAAAGCTGAACTTGAACTCGCAAATCGCCAGAACCTACCCATCGTCTGGAGAATGCTCAACAAAGTAGAAGGTGATGCCCACACAATGGCAATGGAAAAAGATGCTTTAGTAGAAGACTTTATGATTCAATACGGTGAAGCATTGAGTAACATAGGTTTTACGACTCGCGATATTATGCGCTTGTCAGCCTACGGACTCATAGCCGCTTAAAGAGTGCCGAGTTATGAGTACTGAGTTGTGAGTTAAGAGTGAAGAAATTATCTGAACTTTTTCCTTGTTTTTTACTTAATACTGCCTCAGGACTCAGGACTCAGCACTCACTTTTATTCCACGCCTCAAGACAGCATAAGCCTAATATCACTACATGTTTGGTCTAATTGGACATCTGACTAGTTTAGAACACGCTCAAGCGGTAGCTCAAGAATTGGGATACCCAGAATATGCCGATCAAGGTCTAGACTTTTGGTGCAGCGCCCCGCCGCAAATTGTTGATACCATTATTGTCACCAGTGTAACTGGGCAACAAATTGAAGGACGGTATGTAGAATCTTGCTTTTTGCCGGAAATGCTAGCTAGTCGCCGCATCAAAGCCGCAACACGCAAAATCCTCAACGCTATGGCCCATGCACAGAAGCATGGCATTAACATCACAGCTTTAGGCGGATTTTCCTCAATTATTTTTGAAAACTTTAAGTTAGAACAGTTTAGCCAAGTCCGCAACATTAAACTAGAGTTTGAACGCTTCACCACCGGAAACACGCATACTGCCTACATTATTTGTAAGCAGGTGGAAGAAGCCTCGAAACAACTGGGAATTGAAATGTCAAATGCGACTGTTGCAATCTGTGGCGCAACTGGGGATATTGGCAGTGCTGTTACACGTTGGCTAGATGCAAAAACAGATGTCAAAGAACTTTTGTTGATCGCCCGCGATCAAGAACGTCTCAAAGCCTTGCAAGACGAACTAGGACGCGGGAAAATCATGGGTTTAACAGAAGCGCTGCCCCAAGCTGATGTTGTCGTTTGGGTTGCCAGTATGCCTAGAGGCGTGGAAATTGACCCTACCACTTTGAAGCAACCCTGTTTGTTGATTGATGGTGGCTATCCTAAAAACTTAGCGACGAAAATTCAGCATCCTGGCGTACACGTGTTAAATGGTGGAATTGTGGAGCATTCTCTAGATATTGACTGGAAAATCATGAAAATCGTCAATATGGATGTTCCAGCGCGCCAGTTGTTTGCTTGTTTTGCCGAATCAATGCTGCTGGAATTTGAGAAGTTATACACGAACTTTTCGTGGGGACGGAATCAGATTACCGTAGACAAAATGGAGCAGATTGGTAAGGTGTCAGTAAAACATGGATTTAGACCACTTTTGGTTTAGTCATTAGTCATTGGTCATTAGTCATTTGCAAATAACAAATGACTAAGGACAACTGACAAAAGACAAAGGATAGATACTCATAACTCGTAATTCATAACCCCTACGATGGCAACTACTGAGCGTAAACCGCTACTGTTAGATTTTGAAAAACCCCTAGCAGAACTCGCAAACCGAATCGATCAGATTCGGCAACTTGCAGAAGAAAATGGCGTCGATGTTTCTGGTGAAATTCGCAAACTAGAGGCACGCGCTATGCAACTGCGTGAGGAGATTTTCAGTACTCTATCCCCATCTCAGCGATTGCAAGTCGCTCGTCATCCGCGTCGCCCCAGTACTCTCGATTACATTCAAGCTATTAGTGATGAATGGATGGAACTGCATGGCGATCGCTGTGGTGGTGACGATCCGGCTTTAGTTGGTGGTGTCGGCCGTCTGAGTGGACAACCTGTGGTGATGTTGGGTCATCAAAAGGGCCGCGATACTAAAGACAATATTGCCCGTAACTTTGGAATGCCTTACCCTGGCGGCTACCGCAAAGCCATGCGGTTGATGGAACACGCCAATAAGTTTAGTATGCCGATACTAACTTTTATTGACACGCCGGGAGCTTGGTCTGGGGTAGAAGCAGAACACCAAGGTCAAGGAGAAGCGATCGCTTACAACTTACGGGAAATGTTTTGTCTGGATGTGCCAATTATCTGCACAGTTATTGGTGAAGGTGGTTCCGGTGGGGCACTCGGTATTGGTGTAGGCGATCGCCTACTCATGTTTGAACACTCCGTTTACACCGTTGCCACCCCCGAAGCCTGCGCCGCTATTTTGTGGAAAGATGCTGGTAAGGCTCCCCAAGCCGCCGTCGCGCTAAAAATTATTTCCCACGACTTGAAAAAGTTGGGAATTATCGACCAAATACTGCCTGAACCTACTGGTGGCGCTCATTCCGATCCTTTAAAAGCCGCTACCACTCTCAAGCAAGTGCTGATGGAAAATTTGGACGAACTCAATCGTTTAACCGCTCCAGAACGCCGCCAACTGCGCTACGAAAAATTCCGTAAAATCGGGGTTTTTACAGAAGTTGCCCACTAACAACACTGCATAATGATTGATTAGTAAAGTAGCAATGCTATAATTGCCTATGTGCTTAAAGATTTTTAACAATCTGGCCATAGGCATTTGCATTTTTGGCAAATCTACTCAATTTAATTGAGTGGGTTTTGTATTGTGTAAATAATCTGATTTAAATTTACGGCATGGTTTTCCAGGCAATGGTTTGTTGTATTCACTGGTAAAACCCAAAATATGGGTACTATTGTGCTGCATCATAGCATCTGCTTAATGAAAATCATCAGATTTTTAGATTCCTTTAATCTATCCAAACCGAGAAGTGTAAATAATTGGATGGTAATAGGCTTTGGGAACTGCCAAAAAATTGGGAGACACCATGAGTGTTGAGCAAAAACGACGCGCCCTGATTACTGGGGCAAGTAGTGGAATTGGGAAAGCAACGGCTTTAGCCTTTGCAAAAGCGGGAATAGATATTGCCTTAGTCAGCCGTTCTTTGGATAAGTTGGAGGCGGTAAGAGAAGCCGTAGAGCATACTGGGGTGGAAGCGAAAGCTTACGCCGTAGATTTAGCGCGGATCTCCGAAGTCAAAGACAAGATCCACGCGATCGCCCTTGACTTTGGTGATATAGACATTCTGGTAAACAATGCTGGCATCGCCTATACAGGCACTTTGAGTGAAACTCCCCTAGAAGACTGGCAGCAGGTAATTAACTTGAATCTTACCAGCGTGTTTCAGTGCATTGTGGGGATTTTACCTTCAATGCGCGATCGCGGCACAGGCACAATTATTAACGTCGCCTCAATTGCCGCCAAGCAACCCTTTCCTGGTTGGGGAGCATACAGCGTCAGCAAAGCTGGTTTGATAGCCCTCTCTCAAACCCTGGCACAAGAAGAACGCACCCACGGCATTCGTGTCACAGCTATCTGTCCTGGCGCAGTCAATACTGAACTATGGGATACAGAAACAGTCCACGTCAACTTAGATCGTTCCAAAATGTTAACCCCGGAAATTGTGGCTCAATCAATTCTTTACACTGTTCTGTTACCACAACAGGCAGTTATTGATGAATTGACCTTGATGCCCAGCGCTGGCGCACTCTAATTGCGAAGTTAGAAGTTAGGAGTTAGGAATTAAAATTTTTAACTCATAACTCATAACTCATAACTCATAACTAAATTCAAACCATAACCAAGACTGAATCATGACTATTGCTAGTTCCAACGGTTCCAATTGCTCTCAATCGCCTCTGATTCCCGACTTGGCAGAAGCCATAACTCCTAGACCCGATCGCAATACTCATAACGGGCGACAACCGGATGTGTTCCCGCCAAAAGAGGAACAACTTGAGGAAATGAAGGATGCCGTGCGAGCAATAATATTGGGCGTTGGCGAAGATCCTGAACGCGAAGGACTCCTGAAAACACCCAAACGAGTCGCCGAGGCAATGCGGTTTCTTACCAGTGGCTACAACCAATCTCTTGAAGAACTCGTTAACGATGCCATCTTTGATGAAGGGCATAGCGAGATGGTACTAGTTAGAGATATTAATTTCTTTAGTTTGTGCGAACATCACATGCTGCCATTTATGGGTAGAGCGCACGTTGCTTATATCCCCAACCAAAAAGTGGTCGGACTGAGTAAGCTAGCCCGGATTGTTGAGATGTATTCTCGCCGCTTGCAAGTGCAGGAGAGGTTAACCCGCCAAATTGCCGAAGCAATCCAGACCATTCTAGAACCTCAAGGCGTAGCCGTTGTGATGGAAGCTAGCCACATGTGTATGGTGATGCGGGGCGTCCAAAAACCAGGTTCTTGGACTGTCACCAGCGCAATGGTTGGCGTGTTCCAAGAGGAACACAAAACGCGCGAAGAATTTTTTAACTTAATTCGCCACCAAGCGGCATTCTTTTGAGTGCTGAGTTAGGAGTTAGGAGTTACATACAGCTATTTTCAGGTAAATAGACCATAGGTAGGGGTACAGCATTGCTCATACGTGTCAACTTAAGACCTGGCGAATAGAATGATACTGTTGGTCAATTCATGGTGGGTTTGACCCCTCACCCCTAAAACATTGGTTTGGCGCTGCTTTCCCGCCCTGAAATAAATTTCGGGCTAATAGCTCAAGTCCGTTTCAACGGACTCAAATCAGAGTAATCAGGAATGATGGGTTAGACCCCCTATTAATTCGCCAACAGTATCATAGAATTCGCAGCTACACAGACGGAGTCCGCCTCCACGGACTAAATTCAAATTAAGGGTTTGAAACCCAGGATCGGTAGCTTTTGCTTGTATAGACGCGGTTTCTAACCGCCCGTTTCGCGTCAAGTTGACACCTATGAGCATTGCTGTACCCTGACGACAGATGTGGTTAAAATACATAAAAACTGCTGTAATTCACAAATTATCACTCCTAACTTCTAAGTAACTCAATGTTCTTTAGACTCTGAAATAGAAGTGCTACTTTATCTAAATCCTTATCTCCTGGTGTCCGTTCCACACCACTAGATAAATCAATGCCGCTAGGATTAAGCTGAATTAGGGCTTCCACAATATTATCGGCTGTTAGTCCTCCTGCTAAAAACCAAGGACAACTAGGGCTAAATTGTTCTAGCATCGTCCAATCTAAAGTTTTGCCTGTACCACCCAGTTGTTGCGGATGGTAAGCATCAAGTAATAAAGCATCCACGTATTGTGTGTAATTAGCCGCTGTCTCTAGATGCTCAAGACTGCGAATTCTTAGTGCTTTAATAATTTCGACATTGGGCAAAGCTTGACGTACTTGGTCGCAAAAGCTTACTGATTCATCTCCGTGTAACTGCACACCAGTCAACCCAGAATCAGCAACTATCTGAATAATTTCAGAGATACTAGCGTTGGCAAAAACCCCAATTGTGTCAATATTTGCTGGGAGTTCTGCCACTGCTGCCCGAATTTGGGATGTAATCACGTAACGAGGTGAAGTGGGCACACAAATAAATCCTAGTGCCGTTGCGCCCAGAGAGGCGATCGCTATAGACTGTTGTGGTTGAGTAATGCCGCAAATCTTAACGCGCATGAAAATCTAACAAATTTAAAATAATCATCAAAAAAGTCTAAACTATCTAAAAAACTTTTGGGCCTTGTAATTTTATAATCTTGTAGGTCTACGTTCACTTTTCTATTCAGGAGACAAAAGCTTGATTTCCTCTATTTTATTAGCAGTAGTTGCATCTGTTCCTGCAACACCTGTGTGGAATCCCACAGTCGGCATCATCATCAGCGTCAGCAGCTTAGTAATAGTTTTACTAAGTACTAAGATTGAAAAACCCCTAGTTGGCCCCAAGTTCCCTATTCTGCCAATTAGTATTCCAACATTCGCTGCTGCTATGGCTTTTGGTCATATTATTGGCATTGGCATCGTTTTAGGATTGACTAACATCGGTCGTCTGTAGTTTTGTGATAACAGAGGTGTTACTTGTAACGCCGCGAACAATACACAACTCCTAAAAACGATTCTGGGCAAGGGGAACAGGGAAGAGGCAAGGGAGCAGGGAGCAAGGGAGAAGAGTTTTCCCCTCCGCACCCTGCACTCCGCCCTCTGCTTCTTTTCCAATGCCCCATGCCCAATTCTCAATGCTTAACTTTAGAGTTTTGCTCACCGAATTTTATATTTTAAACTTTGGATAATGAAATTGAATATTCAAAATTCCAAATTAAAAAATGTCTGAAAGCAAGTAAATTTGAACGCGAGAATCAATCTAAAATCCAAAACCTAAAATTAATTGATCGGCCTCCGACTTAATTTCTGAGGTCAATCTAAAATCTAAAATCTAAAATCCAAAATTGTTTGATATGCATTAATTGTCTATTCTAGAAATAAGAGCATTACCTCACTCGGCACTACCGAATTGATGCTCAATATAAATGTATGTACGAATATGCATAGTGTCTCAGTATAAAAAGTACTGGTGATATCTAGTTATAGGACAATATAATGCAAACAAATTGGAGAATTGGGTCATTATTTGGAATTCCCCTGTTTTTAGACCCTTTATGGTTTGTGATTTTAGGGTTGGCAACCCTCAATTTTGGGGTAGCTTATCAAGAATGGGGGAATGTTATCGCTTGGAGTGCTGGAATTGTCATGGCACTGCTGTTATTTGGTTCGGTGCTGTTACATGAGTTGGGTCACAGCTTGGTAGCCCGATCGCAAGGCATTAGAGTTAATTCAATTACCTTATTTATGTTTGGCGGGATTGCTGCCATTGAAGAAGAATCTAAAACTCCTTTCAAAGCCTTTCAAGTAGCGATCGCTGGCCCTTTGGTGAGTATCATCCTATTTGTCTTACTCCGTCTAGCCGTTATTATGATTCCTGAGACTAATCCCCTCAGTGTCATGGTTGGAGATTTAGCGAGAATTAACCTAGTAGTAGCTCTATTTAACCTGATTCCAGGCTTGCCTCTAGATGGGGGGCAAGTGTTAAAAGCAGCACTATGGCAAATCACAGGTAATCGTTTTCAAGCCGTACACTGGGCTGCAAAGGCGGGGCAAATATTGGGTTATGGTGCGATCGCTTTAGGATTTGTTGTAGATTTCGTCACCAGAGAGTTAGTAGTTGGTTTGTGGATTGCGTTGTTAGGTTGGTTTGCTGTCCGCAACGCTAACAACTATGACAACATGACTACCTTGCAAGAAAGCCTACTCAAAGTCGTAGCGGCTGATGCGATGACCCGTGATTTTCGCGTCATTGATGCTGACCAGACATTGCGTTCCTTTGCCGATTTATATCTCTTAGAAACTGCTCCCTCACAAGTTTATTTTGCTGCTTCTGATGGACGTTACAGGGGTCTAGTTTCCATTGACGATTTCCGTTTAACCCAAAGGGGTGAATGGGAAACCCAAACCTTACACAGCATAGTGCATCCGCTGACAGAAATACCCAGCGTTGCAGAATCAACAACAATCGCTGAGGTAATTAACAAGCTAGAAAATGAGCAGTTACCTCGAATCACCGTGCTTTCTCCTGCTGGTGCCGTAGCTGGTGTAATTGATCGGGGGGATATTGTGCGATCGCTAGCACAAAAGTTAAATTTGCAGATCGCCGATGCTGAAATTAAGCGCATCAAGTCAGAAGGTAGCTATCCACCGGGGTTGCAGTTGGGAGTAATCGCAAAATCGACTATAAATTAAACGTCATACACTCGTCATAGGTTTGCAATAGATACGTCAAAAGCGTGTGTGATATTTAATTTGGTATTTGGTTACAAAATGCTTTTTTTGGGTAAAAGGTAGGTTTTCCTACCTTTTTTATTTTTCAAAGTATGGCATTACCAAACAGCCCATCGTAGAAATCGCCTCAGATGATGGGAAATTATTAAAACTTCAAGTTTAAAGTGAGTAAAATGTAGGAACGTGATATACTACACCTCTCACTTACCCTGGTTTTATGGCACTGCCAATTGTTGCAATTATCGGACGCCCAAATGTGGGCAAATCCACCCTGGTTAATCGACTCGCCGGGGAACAAACGGCGATTGTCCATGATGAACCGGGAGTGACGCGCGATCGCACTTATCTTCCAGCTTTCTGGAATGGTCGCGAATTTTTAGTGGTAGACACTGGTGGTTTAGTTTTTAATGATGATACCGAATTTTTACCACTGATTCGCCAACAGGCAATGACAGCCCTTGCAGAAGCGTGTGGCGCTATTTTTGTCGTTGATGGTCAAACAGGCCCCACATCGGCAGATTTGGAAATCGCCGAATGGATGCGCCAACAACGCGTACCTGTGCTACTAGCTGTCAATAAATGTGAATCCCCAGAACAAGGCTTAATGCAAGCTGCCGAATTTTGGGAATTGGGATTGGGCGAACCTTACCCCATCTCCGCGATTCATGGTAGTGGTACAGGGGAGTTACTCGACGAGTTAGTTAATCACATCCCTGCGATTGAAGACATCCCAGACACGAATGAAATCAAAGTAGCAATTGTAGGACGCCCGAATGTGGGCAAATCTAGCTTACTCAATTCTTTTGTCGGGGAAGAAAGGGCAATTGTCAGCCCCATTTCCGGCACTACCCGCGATGCTATTGATACTGTCATTGAACGAGCCGGACAAACCTACCGCTTGATTGACACTGCCGGCATCCGCAAAAAGAAACATATCGAATACGGCACAGAATTCTTTAGTATTAACCGTGCTTTCAAAGCGATTCGCCGCGCTGATGTAGTTTTATTAGTAATAGATGCCGTAGATGGAGTCACCGAGCAAGACCAAAAATTAGCTGGGCGGATTATCGAAGAAGGTCGAGCCTGTATCATCGTCGTTAATAAGTGGGATGCCGTCGAAAAAGACTCTTACACAATCTACGACTACGAAAAAACTCTGCAATCACGGTTACATTTTACCGAATGGGCAGAAACAATTTTTGTAAGTGCCTTGTCAGGACAACGGGTCGAAAAGATTTTAGAATTGGTGAAAACGGCGGCGGAATCACACAAACGCCGTGTCAGCACATCAGTAATTAATGAAGTTTTAACAGATGCCGTCAGTTGGCATTCACCGCCAGCATCTCGTGGTGGGCGTCAGGGCAAGATTTATTATGGTACACAAGTCAGCAGCCAACCACCAACGATCGCACTATTTGTCAACGACTCAAAACGCTTCAACGACAACTACCGCCGCTACATTGAACGGCAATTTCGTCAACAGCTAGGATTTAAAGGCACACCAATTATTTTGCTGTGGCGCAGCAAAAAAGTCCGTGATGCCGAAAGTGGTAATGTTAACAGAGCAACTCGCGTCAAAATAAGTTAGGAATTAGGAGTTAAGAGTTAAGAGTTATGAGTTAAGAGTTATGAGTTAAAGTCAAAATTGCTAACTATAGAACCCTATCGACTTGAGTTTGATAGCGGCAGAAGGTGAAAGTTATGAGTTAAAGTCAAAACTCCTAACTCCTCACTCCTAACTCCTCACTCTATAACTCTAAAATGGATTTATTGCGATCGCTGCCACTTGGACTTTATTTAGAACAACCCCAAACTTGGCTGCATAAAATTGATCCGCGAGTCAAGTTCGCCTGGTTGATGAGCTTTTTAACCAGCTATGTTTTAGCCAACAACTTTTGGCGGGTACTGCTGGTGGTAATTTTAATTCTTGCCACCTTGATTGCGAGAATTCCCCGCCGTGTATGGCAGCAGCAAATGGGTTGGCTATTAATGCTATCTTTTTTTGTGCTAGCGATCGCAGCCATCAGTCCTGATGGATTGGGTGTAGATTATCAGTCACGTCTGCCAGCTAATGAACAAATCTTAACCCAGCCAGCAAATTCTAATAATATTAAAGAGCCACCAGCCGAGAAAAAAGCATACAGCTACGTGCTATTTCACAAAGGCCCGGTTAAAGTAACTCGCTACTCCTTGAGTTTGGCAGTACGTCTAAGTACCCTGATATTTACCGTCATTTACAGCACCAACCTCTATCTGCTGACAACCGCACCAGAAGAAATCACATCTGGCATAGAAAGCTTAATGCAACCTTTGCGACGCTTCAAGTTGCCTGTTACAGAAATTGCTTTAACTTTAACCTTGTCCTTGCGCTTTATTCCACTGGTTTTAGAAGAAGTGCAAAATTTATTTCGCTCCGTGATGACAAGGGCAATTAATTGGAAAAAGCTGGGATTAAAAGGAGGATTTAAGGTTTGGATGACAGTCGCAGAGAGGCTTTTAGAAAATCTCCTTTTACGAGCCGATCAAATGGCGAATGCTATGATGGTGCGGGGTTTTACCAGTCCCAATGAGCATCGAGTGCAGTGGCATGACTTACGATTAAAAGGGCGTGACTGGCTGGCGATCGCAATTTTAATCTTATTCTGGGGAATACGACTAGCTATCGGAACTCAGGCATAATTTTGCACCGAGAAAATGGTAAGAGGTAATACAGCAGAATTCAGGAATCAGAATGGGCTAAACGCCCCGCTACCGCTAACAGGAATCAGAATGGGTTACGCCCCGTGCGTTAACAGGAGTCAGAAGTAAAACAAAATATTAAATCGCCTTCTCTACCAAATACTGATTATTGTAGAGACGAAGATTCATCGCGTCTCTTGCCTTAACCGAACAGTATTGAGCTATCGGTAACAATATGATAGGGTAAATTGAACAGCTACCCAGCCATAAAATTGATCCCCTATCATTTCCTGTAGATTTTAGCTATTAAACAGCCTTACTTGAATACTACCAACTAATCTCAATATTTTTGATCGATACCCTGATGAATCTCTGCACAACGCTCAGGCACAGATTCCACCACTGAAAATACTGGATAATCAATAAACTTTTTGCATAAATAATATTTTTATTTCCAGTACCCAGTACCCAATTCCCAGTCCCCAATCCCCAATTTTGTGCCATTCCGCGACAGTTGTGGCAGTATGGAAAGAAGTTGAAAAATTCGTCGTTGCCGTTGGGAATTTCAAAGGGTGTTTTTCCTTCCTACGTCGAACTTTCAACCAGAGGATCGGGAATATTTTGTGCCTTCTCCCTACAGATTGCTAAATTAAAGTCACCAAAGCAGATGGTGATATTTCTCCACCAGCCTGTACTCTTTGAATCTACGCTTCGCGGCTTTTGTTGTACCATTGCGCTTCACTACCACTAGCTTCATCTGCCCATTAGGAACTAGATCGAGGTCTTCGTAACCGCAGTTTCGCATTTTAACCAAATATTCTGACGAATGTTGGTATTATCGTCTGAATGTTTGGAATTTACTGCGAAAAGATATATATACTTCCAACTTCCACCTTGACTACACCTTGACTCTTAAATGAATCCAGAAAACGCAGAAACTTACATAAACCATCCAACTTGGGGTTTACTTTACAAAATCTGTATGGTTGATGAAAACCAGGATTTGTTCACCACACTTTATGCCCAGCGCTTATTTTTTTTGGTGGCAAATGACGTTAAAGGTGTCAAATTCCAGTCTCTAGGACGTACTGAGGCCAGAATGATGTTGGAAAATCGCTTACGTACCCTGCGGCGCAGTGGGCATTCTCAGGAGTACGATCAGCTTCAGAGTGTTTTCCAGCGCACCTTCCAATGAACAGTTCGATTTCCGAACGTATTCTTTCCATTCGTTCCTCACTGCCAACTTCAGTCAAATTGATTGCTGTTAGCAAGCAAGTTTCTGCCCAGTCCATTCGGTCTGCATACAACGCCGGAATTCGTGATTTTGGGGAAAGTCGTATCCAAGAAGCTGCCAGCAAACAAGCCGAGTTGCAAGACTTACCGGATATTACCTGGCACTTTATTGGACATTTACAAGGCAATAAAGCCAAAAAAGCCATTGAGCAATTCCCTTGGATTCACTCCGTAGATAATTTGAAGCTGGCACAGCGCTTAGACCAATTGGCGCAACAGCTAGGAGTGAGTCCCCAGGTTTGCCTGCAAGTGAAAATTCTCCCCGATCCCAGCAAGTCTGGTTGGAGTGTGCCAGAACTTTTAGCTGATTTACCCACACTGAATCAATACAAAAGTTTACAAATTCAAGGTTTGATGACAATTCCGCCTTCAGGATTAAATGATTCCGAAATTCTCAGTGTGTTTAATCGCAATCGTGAGCTAGCCAAAGAAATCCAGGGGGAAAACTGGTCGCATATTAAAATGCAGCACCTATCTATGGGTATGTCAGGCGACTACGAACTGGCAGTACAAGCAGGCGCAACGATGGTACGATTAGGAACAATCTTGTTTGGCGATCGCTATTAGCCAATTAATTATCAGCCTTGCAGGGCAGTATTAATCGAAGCTAAGGATTTGTTGACAATAATTTTTTCACAGACTGGTGCAATCCGAAACAAAGGATATAGTATTGACAAGAGCAATCGCCAAGGGAAAATGGGGTATAAAGAAGTTTCCTTCGGATAAACCTTAGGATATAATCTTGACTCATTATTATGTTTAGGCGATGCACAGACCTTTCCAATAAGTGTCAGTTCATCGCCAAAACCCGTAGTATGGGCTACAACTAGCAATACAGTTGCGGAAGTATCCACCGATGTAGCGGTCGCTCCTAGCTCAACTAATCCTCAGCCAAGTCAATACAGGCTATTCGCACCAGGAGAGTACACACACAATGAACAACATTTTTTCCAAACTCAGAGACTTTGTGGGTCTAAATGAGCAAGTGGAATACGAGTATTACGAAGAAGAACCAGAAACAGATAATAATAATTATCAAAATCTGTATCAGCAAGAAAATCCCCAGCCAGCACCACAAGAGAGTCCAGCCGCTCAAAATCGACGCTGGCGGGAACCAGTGCCTACAATGGGAGATGATATGACAGCAGGTCAAAAGCCAATGGGGAATGTGATTGGTATGCCAGGAGCAATTAACGGAATTTCGGAAGTTTTAGTACTCGAACCACGCACCTTTGAAGAAATGCCCCAGGCAATTCAAGCGTTGCGCGAACGCAAGTCAGTGGTATTAAATCTGACAATCATGGACCCAGACCAAGCTCAACGAGCTGTAGATTTTGTTGCAGGTGGTACTTACGCACTAGATGGACATCAAGAGCGCATCGGAGAGAGCATCTTTTTGTTTACACCAAGTTGTGTCCAAGTTAGTACCCAAGGTGGCGTTCTTCATGAAGTACCACAACCACCAGTACGTCCTTCCCGTCCGACAACAGGTACTCCAAATCCAACCTGGGGCAACGAAACTAACCGGATGGCACAATAAAGTTAAATTAGTAGTTAGTCCTTTGTCCTTTGTCATTTGTCCTGGGTTTTTCTCATGGTGACAAATGACAAACGACTAATGACCAATGACTAATGACCAATGACTAATGACTATAAAATTTGGCTTAATTGGTGGTGGGGTAATGGGAGAAGCGCTCTTATCCCGCCTTATCGCGCGTGGAATTTATCAATCATCAGAAGTCATAGTTAGCGAACCGCTATCTTCACGCTTAGATTTTTTAAAACAGCAATACGGTGTTGCTGTGACTACAGATAATAGCCAGGTTTTCACCGAAGCAAAAGAAGTTCTCTTTTTGGCAGTAAAACCGCAGGTATTTAGCGCGATCGCTCAAGAATTAGCAGATATTGATATTCTTAATAGAGAGCATTCACCCCTAATTATTTCTATTTTGGCGGGTGTGCCCTTAAGTCAGCTAGAAGCTGCATTTGTGCAATTGCCAGTGATTAGAGCAATGCCCAACACCCCGGCCACTGTCGGAGCAGGAGTTACCGCAATTTGTTCAGGTGCATATACCAATGCCTTGCATCACCAAATAGCACAGCAAGTTTTTTCTGCTGTGGGCGAAGTCGTGGAAGTGTCAGAAGCGCTGATGGATGCAGTTACAGGGTTATCTGGTAGCGGACCTGCTTACGTGGCACTGTTAGTAGAAGCACTCGCAGATGGCGGAGTCGCCGCAGGTTTACCTAGAGCGATTGCCAATCAACTAGCCTTGCAAACCGTACTAGGAACAGCGAAACTGTTGCAGGAAACCAAAATGCACCCAGCAGAACTCAAAGATCGTGTTACTAGCCCCGGTGGTACAACCATTGCCGGGATTGCCAAGCTAGAACAGGCAGGATTTCGTTCCGCTTTAATTGAAGCGGTCAAAGCTGCCACAGAGCGATCGCAAGAGCTGGGAAAATAATAAAGAGTCATTAGTCATTGGTCATTTGTGAAAAACTAATGACTAATGACTATTAACGAAGTTGACAAAAGACTCGTTAGTATAGTAAACAATCTGGTTGCAAATGTGATTGAGTGAATTATCCTGCACCGTCTCCAGAACTCGACTTAGGGACTATATTTCCCTTTGATCTGGATCAGTTTCAAAAAGAAGCGATCGCGTCCCTGAACGCCGGACGCTCCGTTGTTGTATGTGCCCCTACAGGTTCGGGCAAAACATTAGTCGGGGAATACGCTATTTACCGCGCCTTGGCGCGAGGAAAACGTGTATTTTACACCACTCCTCTAAAAGCGCTGTCGAATCAAAAATTACGTGACTTTCGAGAAAAATTCGGGTTTGATCAAGTCGGTCTGTTAACTGGAGATGCTTCCATTCACAGAGATGCGCCGATTTTAGTGATGACCACAGAAATTTTCCGAAATATGCTCTACGGTACACCCATTGGGCAAGTAGGCATCTCATTGGTAGACGTGGAAGCGGTAATCCTTGATGAATGCCACTACATGAACGATCGCCAGCGCGGTACTGTTTGGGAAGAATCAATCATCTATTGTCCCCGTGAAGTGCAACTAGCAGCCCTCTCAGCAACGGTTGCCAATAGCGATCAACTCACCGACTGGCTAAATCGCGTTCACGGCCCAACAGACCTGATTTACTCCGATTTTCGTCCAGTTCCCTTGGAATTTCACTTTTGCAATCCTAAAGGGTTATTTCCCCTGCTGAATGATAGCAAAACCAAAATCAACCCCCGCCTTCAGAAGAAGAAGGGAAAAGGGGGAGAAAGGGACAGAGGGAGAAGTGGTAGACCGGAGGCTCCGGGTATAATTTTTACCCTCAGCCAGTTAGAGCAACGGGATATGCTACCAGCGATTTATTTTATCTTCAGTCGCCGGGGATGTGATAAAGCGGTGGCAGAAGTGGGGGATTTATGGCTGGTAAATAGTGAAGAATCCCAAATTTTACGGGAACAAATTGATGACTTTTTAGCCCGCAATCCCGAAGCTGGGCGTTCTGGACAAATTGCCCCCCTGTATCGGGGAATTGCTGCCCACCACGCTGGAATTTTGCCTGCTTGGAAAGCACTGGTAGAAGAACTATTTCAGCAAGGGCTGATTAAAGTAGTATTCGCCACTGAGACACTAGCGGCGGGAATTAATATGCCTGCTCGAACAACGGTAATTTCTACCCTTTCCAAGCGGACTGACACTGGACACCGCCTGTTAAACGCTTCGGAATTCTTGCAAATGGCGGGACGAGCAGGGCGGCGGGGCATGGATAAACAAGGTCATGTGGTGACAGTCCAAACTCCCTTTGAAGGAGCTAAAGAAGCTGCGTATTTGGGAACATCCAAGCCTGACCCTCTGGTAAGCCAGTTTACGCCCAGTTACGGCATGGTACTCAACTTGCTGCAAACGCATACCTTAGAGCAAACTAGGGAACTCATAGAGCGCAGTTTTGGGCAGTACATGGCCACCTTGCATTTAAGACCGGAATATGATGAGATCGCCGAATTACAAACCCAATTAGCTCAACTACATGAGCAAATCGCCGCAGTTGATGAAAATGAACTGGCTGTTTATGAGAAATTGCGGCAACGGCTGAAAGTGGAACGCCAGATATTGAAAACCTTGCAAGAGCAAGCACAAGAAGACCGACAAGAAGAATTGGTGATGATGTTGGGCTTTGCGGTGTCAGGAACTCTGTTGAGTCTCAAAGGCAAAAATATCACCGTGTCTTCACCCGTAACCGCAGTGTTAGTGGGAAAATCGCCTGGTTCTGGTCAAGCTCCTTACTTGGTATGCTTGGGGCATGATAACCGTTGGTATGTGGCAACTACAGGGGATGTAGTTGATTTGTATGCTGAACTGCCGCGAATTGAAGTGCCGCCTGATATGCTACCACCGCCAGAGATGCCCTTGAAGCCAGGACAGTCGCGCCGTGGTAATCAAGAAACATTTGCGATCGCTGCCCATATCCCCAATCCGATAGAATCTTTGCATCTGGCCCCAGAAGTAGCAGAACAACTCAGTCGCACTACCGCTGTCCAAGAGCAATTAGAAGCTCATCCCCTACATCAATCAGGCAATGCGGCAACGCTTTTCAAGCGTCGGGCCCGCTATGTCGAACTAGAAGCCGAACTCGAACAGTTGCAAGGGCAAGTCGAGCAACAGTCACAACGTCATTGGGAAGAGTTTCTGAATTTAATCGCAATTCTGCAACATTTTGGCGCTTTAGATAACTTAGTCCCCACAGTATTAGGGCGAATCGCTGCTGCCATTCGAGGCGAGAATGAATTGTGGCTGGGTTTAGTATTCGCTAGTGGTGAATTAGACAACTTAGATCCGCATCATTTAGCAGCAGCAGCAGCGGCTTTAGTGATGGAAACGCCCCGTCCAGATAGCAAAGTTAACTTTGACCTCAGCAATGAAGTGGCAGAAGCTTTGGCAAAATTGCGGGGAATTCGTCGCCAAATGTTCCAACTACAACGGCGGTACAACGTAGCGCTGCCTATATGGTTGGAATTTGAGTTAATTGCCATAGTAGAACAATGGGCACTAGGTATCGAGTGGACAGAACTTTGTGAGAACACCACTTTGGATGAAGGCGATGTGGTGAGAATTTTACGCCGGACGTTGGATTTATTGTCGCAGATACCCCACGTTCCCCATTTGCCAGACTCTTTCCAACGCAATGCCTATCGGGCGATGCAGTTGATTGATAGATTCCCGGTGAATGAAGTGGTTGAATAAACAAGACGCTCTGACGCACACAGAGTACTTGAGAATTTTTATGCGTCTTTTTCTCTGAGGACTTAAGCAAAATTAGACGCTGTAGGGGCAATTCATGAATTGCCCCTACAAGGAATTTACATTTAACCAAATAATAGTAGCGGTACTTCGTTAAAAATGCTTTTTTGGTTTTGTATATCTTCTATACGTGATTGATCGCGTGTATCTAACAAAAGTTATAGTCGCTATCAACGCTATTCAACCTTAGTACACCAAGTTTCCAGTACCCTGCAACTGACGCAAAGAATTTATACATAATGGGCAGTCACAGCCAAATACCCTAATTGCAGCATCGCTTTCCTCTTCAGTAAAGTTCAACATAGCAACATTTCGATCTGATACTGATGTGACTATAGTTGAGGGACTTGTAGAGTTATACGGACGTTTTCTCTCTGAATCTCGAATGCACACAAAATCGTTTCCACCATGCGGGTTAGTGATACAGGTGCGACCATCTTGTGTATGCAGTAATCGCTGTGTAATACTACCACTGGCATGGGCAGGATGAAATGCCACCAGTGTAGACATCATCGACACGAAAATTGAGGAAGTGGAAAGCAAATTCAGAAGAATTTTTTTGTTCATAGATTTCCTTAAGAAAATTGTCTACTAGCTTAGGGTATTCGATTCACTTTCAAACTTCAAGTGAATTTTTCCTGAGAATATTTTGTTATGACACTTATTACCTAAGAAAGTTCCATATTTACACAGTTTGATCGCTAATTAGGTAGGTATCAATACTTGTCGATTAATGGGAAAAGGGGAATGGGAAAGGGGAAAGAAAAAACCTTTAACCTTTACCCTTTAAGCTTTTCCCAAAACCAAATTCCAGTTTAAAATCCAAAACCTACGCAGTACTGAGGTAGGTATAAATAAACAATAATACTCAGAAGTAAGACCTTTCGCCAGAGGTCACGCTTGTATGTACTCAGCGATTACCTTCATGAAGCTAATAGGCACTTAATCGATAAACTGGTTGGGCTAAATATTATTACGTTAGTTATTGGCAAAAATGATAAATGGAAGCCAGAAATTGCTATATTTGATGTGAAAAATCGAAGTTTTGGATAAGTACCTGTGACAACCAGGAAAGGCACTATTATTGTTAGGTATGTATTGAAATTAACTAAGAACTGCTATTATAAACAAAATTACCGGAACATTAAGATTTTTTTACATAAACAACAGGAATATTGTTTATATAGATAGCCTCATCCCAAGCATTAACTGAGTTTCAGCCATATCACCGCCCCGAAAACCCGCAACAAACCTTATTTTTTCTTAGCCAGTAGGTTTGAGAAAATCAGAAACGATTTAATAATCAAGCACTTATAAGTAGATGGGCTGAATTAAATATAATAAGACCCCCTCCCCTTGGCTTTAATCTTACTCCCCTTCTCTGCTAACGGCACGCGACGCGATACCTACGGCGGTAAACTACGCACCGAAGGGGTTGGCGATCGGGTCTATCAGATATTTTTTACGCCCACTTACTTAGTTATTTGAGTTGACAAGGGAAAACACAAACATGAAATTGGCTTACTGGATGTATGCTGGCCCAGCCCACATCGGCACTCTCCGAATTGCTAGTTCTTTTAAGAATGTTCATGCGATCATGCACGCTCCCATTGGCGATGACTACTTTAACGTCATGCGCTCCATGTTATCGCGGGAGAGAGATTTCACTCCAGTGACAACCAGTGTTGTCGATCGCAACGTTTTGGCACGCGGTTCCCAAGAGAAGGTAGTAGATAATATCGTCCGTAAGGACGCCGAGGAACACCCAGATTTGATTGTGTTAACTCCCACCTGCACCTCTAGCATTTTGCAAGAGGATCTGCACAATTTTGTGGAACGAGCGCAGTTGGAAGCAAAAGGAGATGTAATGCTGGCGGATGTAAACCACTACCGTTACAACGAACTGCAAGCCGCCGATCGCACCTTGGATCAAATCGTCCAATATTACATTGAAAAAGCCCGCAAGCGCGGCGAATTGCCTGAGGGCAAAACAGCAAAACCCTCAGTTAACATTATCGGTACTACCACCCTTGGTTTCCACAATAATCACGACTGCACCGAACTCAAACGGCTGATGGCTGACTTGGGGATTGAAGTAAATACTTTAATTCCCGAAGGTGCTTCGGTGAATGACTTGAAGAAGATGTCCCAAGCCTGGTTTAACCTGGTGCCCTACCGTGAACTCGGTTTGACTACAGCCCGTTACCTGGAAGAACAATTTGGCACACCTTATATAGACATTACTCCAATGGGTGTAGTGGAAACTGCCCGTTGTATTCGCAAGATTCAACAGGTAATTAATGCTCAAGGTGCAGAAGTTGATTATGAAAACTTCATCAATGAGCAAACCCTGTATGTATCTCAAGCTGCTTGGTTCTCCCGTTCCATTGACTGCCAAAACTTGACTGGCAAAAAAGCTGTGGTCTTTGGTGACAACACCCACGCCGCCGCCATTACCAAGATTTTGGCGCGAGAAATGGGGATTCACGTTGTTTGGGCTGGTACCTACTGTAAATATGATGCAGACTGGTTCCGCGAACAGGTTAGCGAGTATTGCGATGAAGTGTTAATCTCCGAAGATCATGGTGAAATTGGGGATGCGATCGCTCGTGTCGAACCCTCGGCCATTTTCGGCACTCAAATGGAACGCCATGTTGGTAAGCGCTTAGATATTCCTTGCGGTGTAATTGCTGCACCAATCCACGTCCAAAACTTCCCCATCGGTTACAAACCATTTATGGGTTATGAAGGGACAAATCAGATTACAGATTTGATCTACAATTCCTTCACTTTGGGAATGGAAGATCACCTGTTAGAAATCTTCGGCGGTCATGATACCAAAGAAGTCATTACTAGAGGTATTTCTGCTGATTCTGACCTCAACTGGACAAAAGATGGTCAAGCAGAATTGAATAAGATTCCGGGATTTGTTCGCGGTAAAGTCAAGCGGAATACTGAGAAATTTGCCCGCGATCGCGGTTTCAAGGAAATTAACGCTGAAGTGTTGTACGCCGCCAAGGAAGCTGTCGGAGCCTAGTTTAGAGTTGAATTGAGAAGATTTAGGGGTGAGGAGTTATGTACTCTTTACCCCTATTTTTTGGAGCTAATCCCGCCTCCCTACCATAACAGCACTTACGCAGGGAGACGCGACGCGAGCGATCGCAATGACAAAAAACTTACCTTTGCGTAAGGAAATCCAACAGAAATATATGAAGTTTTGTAACAAAGTGCGTAATTATTACTAGCCAAGCTGATTTCATAATTACGAGAGTTCGCAAGAGCGTTAGGGGGCTAATACTTTCGCGCCACTCTAGACTCTGTATCATTGATTCCTTTATTGCCAAACTGTACTAATCGAAGTCAATCGAAATTAGTACATCACAAGATACGTTCACACATTTACCCGTCTGCAAGGAAAGTAAAATTCATGGAATCTCAAACTTCACAGCAAGCAGTTATTGATCCTCAAAAATTAGAGCAGTTACAAAAGGAACTTCAGCAGGAATTGCATGAAATTCTGAAGAATACTAAATTCAGTCAGATACTCAAAGATTACGGTATATCAACACAAGAAGTTTTGCAATTTCAGTACACACTTGATTTCACTAAACTCCAATCTACTGATGCTGGTGCAGACCATCAAGTTCAGCAATCTTTACTAGCAATTCCAGGTACACATATCAGACTATCAAGTTGCACCTGTTGGTCAAACGATCTCAATAGATTTGTTGATTGCCCGTGCCATTAATACTTAACAGTTTTGTAAACTGAAATACCAAAGTAAGCACCTCTAAAATTAATCAGCAATATTCCCAGTAATTAAGTTGGTAATACTGCTATCTAGTAATGAGCAAGCTTATCAATATTTAAGTTAAAAATATTGCTCTTAAATAGGGGAATTAAAAAACTTTCGTAGAGGCGCAAGCAAAATTATTGCGCCTCTAACCTAATATCATTTTAAATGACCAATATTATCATATTCAAAAAAATACCAAAACGTATACTAACGATTTGAATATCGTAGTTTGTTGAGATAGATATAGTTATATAGTTAGTTTATTAAATAGAGGTAACAATACAGTTAGGTTAAGGTTTTTTGATGAAATTTTAGATCGCAAAGATCCGATAAATCGCCATCAAGACAAAAGACTAATTATTGTAGAGACGGCGATTCATCGCGTCTCTTGCCTGAACCGAACAGTATTGATAGAGGCACAGCGTCACCATCATTTTTTAGAGGAGTTTATTAGTTATTATGAGTATTTTGTGTGGCAGGTTTAAAGGGTTAGGAATTTTAATAGGTGGGTCAATAGCTTTCTCTGGAACTTCTGCTCTTGCCCAAATCACCCCAGATGCTACTCTACCTAATAATTCTCAAGTTACAACACAGGGAAATCTCAAAAATATTGAAGGTGGAACCCGATTAGGAAGCAACTTATTCCACAGTTTTAAAGAGTTCTCTGTACTCAATGGGACTACGGCCGAGTTTAAAAATACTGAGGGCATTCAGAATATTATTAGCCGAGTAACAGGTAATTCAATTTCTAATATTGATGGCATCCTTAAAGTTAATAGCCCAGCTAACCTGTTTTTAATTAATCCCAATGGGATTATTTTTGGTACTCATGCTTCTTTAAACATCGGTGGTTCATTTATTGCAAGTACAGCGAGTAGTCTCAACTTTGCCGATGGTACAAAGTTTAGTGCCACAAATCCCCAAGCTACACCCTTGCTGACAGTAAGTGTTCCCATTGGGTTGCAATTTGGAGCAACTGCGGCTCCCATCCGCAATCAATCCCAGGCAGCTAGTCCTGATGGCGCAATTAATATCTTTCAGAAACCAGTTGGTCTAAGAGTGCTTCCAGGCAAAACCTTGGCACTTGTGGGCGGTGATATCACGTTAGAGGGCGGCAATTTAACAGCAGCGTCAGGACGAATTGAGCTAGGCAGTGTAGCTAATAATAGTCTGGTCAGTCTGAAACCAAAGAACCAAGGTTGGGTCTTTGGATATGAAGGTGTAAAGAATTTCCAGGATATTAAATTAATTCAACGGGTGACTGTTGACGGGCTTAAAGTTCCATCTCAGGTAGATACTAGTAACAAACTTGGTAGCGGCGGTAGTATCCAGGTACAGGGCAGGATAGTAGAACTAAGTGGCGATCTTGTGAGCTTGATAAGTCAAACCAGGGGTAACAGAAATGGAGAAGATATAACCATTAATACTAGGAAATTAATTGTTCAGGATGGCGCAGAAGTAGCTACTTCTACTTTAAGTAGCGGTTCATCTGGAAATTTGATAGTGAATGCCTCCGAGTCAGTAGAGTTAATTGGTAGCATCTTACCAAATACTATTACTGGGTTTCTTGGTATAACCGCTGGTACAGGAAAGGCAGGTGACATTAAAATCAACACTGGGAGATTGCTGATTAAAGATGGGGCAAGAGTAACAGCAGAGTCTAGTGGAATAATAGATAACTCACAAGTGATTCCATCTGAAGGAAGAGGAGGAAACATAATTGTTAACGCCTTGGATTCAGTAGAGATAGCCGGAACCTCAGTGACAGATAAGGCCAGTGGTTTGTTTGCTTCGACTCTAAGTTATGGAAATGCGGGACAAGTAAATATCACCACAGGGAAATTGATTATCCGCGATGGAGCTGAAATAAATGTGAGCGTTAAAGTTCCAAATACTGCAATTTCTACAGGAAATGCGAGTAATCCAGGCACACCAGGCGCACTCAACGTAACTGCTAACTCTATATTTCTGGATCAAGGAACACTCACATCTAAAAGTGATTCAGGTAGGGGCGGTAACATCACGCTACGAGTACAGGACTTATTACTGATGCGCCACAACAGCCAAATATCAACTAATGCTGGAGGTGATAAAACTGGCGGTAATATCACCATCTATGCACCAAATGGCTTCCTTGTCGCCACTCCCTTTGGAAATAACGATATCACCGCCAATGCCAACTTTGGCTCTGGTGGTAAAATCACAATCACTGCTAAGAACATATTTGGTTTTGTGCCGCGCACCCGTACAGACCTAGAGAGGCTATTAAACCCTAAAGAGCCACTAGACCCAAATAGGCTGCCAACAAGTGATATCACTGCATTCTCTCAGGAAAACCCTTCATTAAATGGTACTGTACAAATCAACTCACCAGATGCCGACCCCAGTAAAGGATTGGTAGAATTGCCCGTAAATCTAGTTGATGTTTCGCAGCAAATTGTTGCTGGTTGTAATTCTAGTGGAGCAATAGGAAGGAGTTCATTTATTACTACTGGGCGTGGAGGACTAGTAGCTGATCCGACAGAGCCATTGATCGCTGATGATGCCGTTTTGGCAGATTGGATCACACTCTCCCCAGAACCTCAGAATCGTGCTGAAGGTATGAAAAAAGTGGTTGCTCAGGCGCAGCGAAATACAGAAGAAAAATCACAGAAAGTGAATCCTGTCAATGAACCTACTCAAATTGTAGAAGCCCAAGGGTGGATTATAGATGCGAATGGGAACGTAGTTCTGGTTTCTCAAGTACCCACAGCAATGCCCCATAATTCCTCGCTCACCGCTACATCTTGTGCTGCTCGTTAAAATATTAGTTTGGATTAGTTTGGACTTAGAGACTGACAAATAAAAAAGTATCCAATTAACTCCTGTGGGGTGGGCATCTTGACACTAATGGCAAGATGCCCACTCCACGATATTGGATAATTTATTTCTTGGAGTTCCCTTATCAAAGGATTTATAGCTACTTATTAGATAATATCTAGGTTGGCTTGTGTAGTATATCAGACAAAAATATAGATATTCAATGCCCTAAAATCGAGAGATATTAAAGGTTAATCCTAGCGAAGTGTATATGGGGTAAGAATAAAACTATATTTGTCTACCATAAATTACATCTCTAGATACTAGGCAGTTTCAAAACCAGGCATTTATATTTAATATATAAGATTGCTATCTTACAGATTAGAAATCCATAAGTTAAAGAAATGCCATTTTTATATTTTCTTTGTTATTTTGTATTTAACGGGACAGTTCTTCATGATTTGGTGGGTTTAAATAACAATTAGTTAAACAATTTCCCCTCCAAAAGATGCATGTAAATTGTTTGCATTGTGTTTACTTGGCTTCTGAATCTACAAGCACAATGTAAATTGTCCAGACAGATTACATGGTAATATTTTGAATTGGCAAATAGTTCATCTACACAAGGAAAACCTTGCCTAAAGCTATGCTTAAAACAAATAATCAGCGTATTTTTCTGACTGCTTTTATTAAACCTTTAGAAGAAAATCATCAAACAGTTAGTAAAAAGCAGTTTACTCAACCTAAATTAGATTTACTGCAACCATTACGTCAATGGCTGGATCAAATTCAGATTCAGAATCGGAAATTAGCCAAATTTATTGCTAAACTAATCCCTGCTCAGTGTCCATTCGAGCGTGATATCATACTTTTTGGTCGCAAAATAGGACACATTCCACCAATGTGCAAACTAAATCCACTTTATAACGAACTTGTTTACTTGCGTTTTCGGGCTTTGTGTTATCTAGTAGATCAGTGTGGAGAGGATATTCAATCCTACTGTTAAACATAACTAGAGAAAACACGATATGGAAATTAAAATTGAGCATCAACCTAAGACTTGAATATCTCAATGAATTGGGTGTATTTAAATGGGAAATTTGGAAAAATGAAGTTTCCAAATTCCCTTGGACTTATGATTTTCAATAAACTTGTTACTTTTTTGAAGGTAACGTAGTTGTTATTCCTGATGGTGGACAGCCAGTGCAAATGGGTGAAGGTGATTTAGTCATTTTTCTCGTTGGTATGTCCTGTACATAGGAAATTAAAAGGGACGTGAAAAAACATTATTATTTTGATTAGCGATCTCTTATGCTTTTTGATTATTCAGAAAACCAACATCTGATAACTCAATTTTGATTTTTATTATGGAGAGGCTCACAGCGAGTATCGTAAGATCAAGTTGTAGAATCAGTAAATTGCATCCATCCATATATATTAAAACTCGTTACAACTGTATCCTTTAAATAATATTGCAGTAGTTATAGAGTATCGAATTATCAAAGGATACAGTTGGCGAATATAGCATTTCCAAATCTAGTAAGGTACACCCGTAGGGGTACAGCACTACCCATTGGTGTCAACTTAAGCTGAAACTCCTTTAAAACCTTGTTTCCAGCCTGAGTCTCGAAATACTGCTCCTAGCGGCAGAACCGCTAGCAAGGGAGGCGGAGCCTCTAGGACGGCATTCCCAGTCGGAGACTGGGAACGAGACAATATCTAAAAGCTGGTTCTAGGCTTGCTTTTACGTTAAGTTGAAGAGTAATAAGGAAGTAACCTCAAAAAGGTGTAGTAGAGTACTGCATCTTTTTGAGCATTAAAATATCAGACTAAAGCACAAGTGAGTTTACATAGACAGTGCTTATGCTGAAAAAAAGCTTTAAAATTCAAGGACAATAGACATCTCCGAAAAATAACGTAGAGACTTAGCAGTGCTACGTCTCTACAAGGGTTCTGGGTAATGCATTATTTAATTTCTGGAGATGTCTAATGAACACTCGATCTCAGGATTGCTCTAAAACAACAATCTGTTAACCTAGTGTTTTTGAAGAGTCAAAAAATAGTAGATGGAAATTAGTAATCTGTTTACAGCAGGTGGCGTAGTCATGTGGCCTCTGCTGGGATTCTCCTTGTTAGGGGTGGCGCTGATTATCGAACGGATCATCTTTTGGGTAAGGATAAGTAATCGGCAAAACAAGGTAGTGCGAGAGGTACTACAGCTTTATCGTCTTGATAATGTAGTTAGTGCTTTAGATAAATTACAGAAAAATACTGATTTACCCATCGCCCGAATTTTTTTAGCAGCCTTAGAATTGGAGGAACCGACACCAGAGGAATTTCGTTTGGCATTAGAAAGTGAAGCGCAAGGCGAAATCCCCTTGCTCAAGCGTTCTCAAAATATTTTTGAGACAATTATCGGACTTGCGCCTCTTTTAGGACTTTTAGGCACTGTTTTGGGATTAATTAACTCCTTTGCCTCTCTGAATCTCGGAGATGTGGGAGGTAGTAAAACAACAGGTGTGACATCTGGAATAAGTGAAGCTTTAGTATCCACAGCATCAGGATTGGTAGTGGCAATCTTTACCCTTTTATTTGCCAATACCTTTCGAGGACTCTATCAGCGCCAGATTGCCTGGATTCAGGAATATGGTGGACAGTTAGAATTACTCTACCGTCGCCGCTATGAAAGAGGAAATCAATCATACCTGCCTACCAAATGAAGTGGAACTGGCTAATTGTAAATTAGTAGCTGGTAATTTGGATTAGTTTACTACTTGTAGTTTTGATTTTAATAGTATTCTAAAATGACAAATAGCTTTTTTGCTAAGGTTTTTGAGGTAATATTCCATGACTATTTGGGTAAATGAGCAAATTGATCCGTCTGGGATGATTCATGCCTGTATTGCCACTTGTAATGAATCTCAAGCTAAAGATTGTCATGATTCTTTTGAGAATAATTTGACCGAGATGCAAAAGGCCGCAGGTTGGGTAGCGCGATTGCGGACAGTCGATTCTTGGGATGAAGTACCAGTGAATTCGTTAAAACTCAATTAATTGGGTGCTAGGGAAAATATGCTGCGTAGCTTAATACCTTTGTGTTTTATGCTTGCTTTTAGCAAAACTCTCACGCCCTTTGGTTAATCAGACACCTGTTTAATCAAATTTTGTTGGCAGTTATATCATTTTGGTTTTGACTACAAAATCTATGAAATGGAGGTTATTTTTTGGGATTTTGATTGACCATATTTCAGGCACATAGGTGTAGCCTGCCATAGGCATTGCTTGTCTACGACACTTGCACCTATGCCAACGCCTACAGCGATCGCAGTAAATCTCATTAGAACAGGTTAATAAAGGTTAAAATTCGGATTAAAATTCTCAAATTATTAGTAACTACTTGGAAAAAAAGCAGCATATTAGAGAAAAATGATGATTTTCTGCAACTTTTAAGAGTTATTATCAATACCAGAGATTAAATTAAAAATTTTGTATAAACCGAATCAATTTAGTGAACTATCCCAAGGTTTACACTTCGGAGCAAGCCTGTCCCATTAATTTAGTTGGTGAAGCGGGACAAGCAGTTCAAATTTCAATTCATCCTCCCAGTCAATATATCTGTGCCAACTGCGAACGGATATTACCAGATTGGAAACGACAGCCATTTTTACGGGTAGTGATTGTTTTACAACGATCGCGTTATCAATTAGTTGAAAAGACAGCAGAGGTAGAGACAGAGAAAGAACGCCTGCGAGAAAAGTTTATGAGATTTGGCTGCGATTTAGCATTTAATCTGCGCGATCGCGGCTATTTAACAGACCTCATTGACCCTCGTACAGGCTATCCTTTATTGTCCCATCCCGGAGCAATCCCCCACGATGACACAGCAGTTGTCAAAGCTTTGCTCAACTATCCAGTGATTAAAAATCAATGCCGTGTACTAGTGCATCCCGATTGGGGTGCAGCAGTTTATCCTAGCATTTTGATATCAGAAGCTCCCCCAATTGTGATCGAATGGGTTACAAAAGGCATAGCAGCTATGCATGGGTGGAGAGAAATTGATTATTAGTAATTTGTCGTTGGGCATTGGTTAGGAAAGCCAATATTTTTCAGTGGTTGAGTTAAGCATAATGTATCAAAAGATGTGTTAAAACTTAGCAATGACTAAAACACAGCCTAATTACATCAAAATTCGCCTAGCCCAACCGCAAGATAGAAATCAGATTTTTGATATCCAAAAAGATGCCAAACAGACACTAATAGTATAATCAAAATCATAAATCTGATACAATGCGAACTTTTTTCTCAAGCATAGTTTGTTTTAGATGCTGATACAGAGTATCATCGTGAGTTAGCAAAGCTCGCTTAGTTTTCGTGTTGACAATTAAGAACCTATCCCACTAATGCCAGATTGTAGTAATCTATTTTTTGGCAAGAGGTTGGATGTATTAGTGATGGCTGGACGTTTTGAGGGATTGAGCGACCTAGAATGGAAGCTATTTGAGGATATATTTCCTAAGCAGGCATCCAAACGTGGTAAAGGAATGCCTCATGCACCGTATCGCTATGTATTAAATAGTCTGTTATACATTCTGATAACTGGATGTCGATGGTGTGACCTTCCACGAGGGGATATATGGGCATCGAAAAGCTCATCCCATCGATGGTTAAAGCGATGGCGTTCTGATGGGACATTTGAATATATACAAGGACGTGTATTAGCGATCGCTAATGAGAAGGGGCTTATAAACTGGGACTTTGGGGCTGTTGACGGCTCTTTTTCCCCCGCTCAATGGGAGGAGGTGAAGAAGTTGCGTATGGAGGGAAAGGGAAAGGTGTTCTTATCCATACACTTACCGAAGGTGGTGGAATGCCCTTGGCTAATTGCACTACCCCAGCCAATGGCAACGAGAGAGAACAAGTAATACCTCTACTCGATAAAGTTAAACTTAAAACATTAAAACGTGGCAGACCACGTAAGCGAATCAAAGTACTAGCTGCTGATAAAGGTTACGACTCGAAACAAAAACGCGCTGACCTGCGGAAACGAGGTATTCGTCCTCAAATCCCGAAACGAGTTTGGAAAACCAAGAAAAATAGAGGAAGACCAATCAAAATCTCTGTTCCTAGATTTCAGCAAGAACGGTGTTTTGCTTGGTATCAGCGCAAATACCGCCGTCTCGTTGTTAGATGGGAACGTCAAAAAGTTTACTTCGATGCATTCATTGACCTTGCTACAATCCACATCTGGAATTAACAAAATATTATTAGTGGGATAGGTTCAAATATCTTGGTTCTTTTTCTGAAGGTGAGGCATAAAATTTTAACAGTGCCCAATCAGGTTTTTGACCATTCCATAGATATGAGAAATCTTCTAAATTTGTATTCATATTAATACCTATTTTTTTAAACCTTTTTGTCTACAGAAATTATCTGATATCTGCCCTCAACTATTTTTCGGTCGTCGCAATTTCTGAGAACCAATTGGGCCGAGAATTTGGTTAAGGCTACGCAATTGTTCTGCTGTACCCATACCAATTAGCCGATCGCCTGGCATTAACACCGTATCGCCAGTAGGGCCACCGATGAGAGTCCCATCAAGACGGCGAATTGCTAGAACTAATGCCCCAGATTGCGATCGCAATCTCGCTTTTTGCAAACTCTGACCTACAAAGGGACAAAAAGCCGGATCGAGTAAAAATTCTTCCATATACAACTGACGGTCTGCACCTGTCAAAATTCCATCTACAAAGTCTAAGACTTGAGGTCTGAGAGCCGCAGCAGCCATGCGTTTCCCACCAGTGATATAGGGGGATATGACTTCATCTGCACCACCGCGTCGTAACTTCTGCAAAGCTTCTTCTGTACTTGCCCGTGCAATTACCCGAATTCCCGAATTGAGTGTTTTTGCTGATAAAACAATATATAAATTTTCGGCATCGGAAGGAAGGGCTGCAACGATACACATCGCCCGTTCAATGCCGACTTCTAAGAGTGTGTCATCTAATGTAGCATCACCTTGATATGCTGTGTAACCTTCAGTCTGCGCCCTTTGTACCGATTCCATATCCGAATCAATCACCACAAAAGGTACACCTTCTGCCCGAAATTCTTTGGCAATTTGACGACCAGTCCGACTAAATCCACAGATGATGTAATGTTCTGTTAGAGATTCCATTAACCGCCTCTGTTGCTGTAGCCGAATTCCTTCTTGAAAGTAGCCTTGAATGATCGCTTCTGTAAATCTGTTGACAATGTAACCAATATTGACTACACCCAACAAAATCAGAGCAATTGTAAACAACCGTCCTCGGCTACCAAGTGGGTGAGTTTCTCCATATCCCACAGTCGCTAAGGTGATGACTGTCATGTAAGCCGCATCTTCCCATGACCAGCCTTCCACTAACCAGTACCACAAAGTGCCAATAAAGAAAACACCGCCGAGAGCGATCGCCCCAGCCATTAACTCCTTTTGGATACGTTGATATTTTTGCTCAAGTGTTGAAAATGAGGTAACAATAGTACTTCTAACCTACTTTTTCTAATTTTCTGCTAACTTTTTAGTATTCGTCCTTTTTAGTATATTTAAACTAAGTAAGTGGGCAAGAGTAAATCAGGCGCATCAGAGATTATTTTATTTTTAATTGAGAAATTTATTTTAGAGTATACCCAGCTAGAACTAAGTAGGTCGGCGTAAATAATTATCGTTGGGATACGGCAGGGAGCAGGGAGCGGAGAGCAGGGGGAAAGAGAGTTTGAGCCTTGTTGACTTTTATTTACACAGTTTGGTTTTATCATGCCGTTTTATAACTTTGACAAAATCTCTGGCAACAACTGACTAGGAAGTTTAGATAAAGCCAGATTTTGCCCCTGTATTCCTAATTCATTATGAAAAGCACGAATAGTTTTCACTACATAAGTGAAGGTTGTTTGATAAGCCTCGGATTGTTTAGTGAATCCGTTTAAGGCTTGCAAATGGTTATCTAATGATACTTCTAAGTGTTGAGAACGTGTTGCTTTGTCGCCTTTAAAAGACTCATCTATTACTAGCTGATAATGGGCCAGTCCCAGATTATTGTAAGAGGCGAGCAAATCAAAACTTAAAGAAGTATCGCTAAGTGAGTGAGCCAAAGCTATAGCTTCTTCGTAAGCGCTGATGCATAGTTGCAGATAATTTTGCCGTGCCTCTTTAGTTGTCTGAGATAGGTTTGCTAGATGCCAATAGGCAGTACCCAGATTATTTTGTGTAGCGGCGCAGGCGGTGGGGAAATTTGCTGGAGTGCGATACTTGAGAGCTTCGCTGTAGACATCTATCGCTAACTGGAGATTTTGGGCAGGTTGTTCGTATTGTGCCAGATTCCAGCAGGCAGTACCGATATTATTTTGAATCATGCCATACTTAAGCGGCTCCTCTGCGGGGTTGTAGTGTACAAGTGCTTCATTGTAAGCTGCGATCGCTTTCTTCAAATGTAAAATTGGTTGATTATATTGCCCTAAATGCCAGTAAGCAGTACCCAAATTATTTTGACAAGCCGCATACTTTAATGAATCCATATCGGCTGTACGGTAGTTAAGTGCTTCACTGTAAGCTAAAACTGCTTGCTGCCAATTTTCAGATGGTTGAGAAAAACGGGCTAAATCACCATAAGCTGTCCCCAAATTATTTTGCACACGAGCGTAAGTTTCCAAATGTGTTTGGGGCGAAATCATCTTTAACGCCAACTGATAAAACTCTATAGCCTGCTCTATATAAGTTTGTCCTTCCTCTGAATTGGGTGGTGTGCGGTATAGCATCCAGTAGAGTGTACCCAAGTCATTCAAGATATCTGGAAGTTGCGGTGAATTTTCGTCATAGCTAATTGCCTCTTGATAAGCAATAATTGCCACCATCAGGTTTTCTAGGGTTGACTCTCCTTGCTCAATGCGAAGGCGGTATAAAGTGCCCAGACGATGATAAGCCTCTGCCAGTATTTCCTCTGAAACAAGATTTTCGTGTAATTCTTCAATTTCTAATAAAATCTGTTGTGGTTGTAAGGAATTCTCTGTATTTTGAGCGATACTTGTATTGATTGTTGCTATTACTAGCTCCTTTAACTCACTGCTAATATAAGATAAAGACAACAGCGATTGATTATTAATTCCACTACCAGACCTATTCGTAGATTCCTGCGGTTGTGGGATAGCCTTCAACAAATCCGCTGTTGATGATGAAACTTCCTGAGTTTTATCTACGCGATTCCCTTGTATCTCTGGTGGGAAATCGGCATTATTCTCAAACTTGAACTCGGTGGCTGCGGTTCTAAGTTCTGCTTGGTTAACTGATTCATCTAGAATTGACTGCTCAATATTCCCTACATCTAAGCTTCCAGAACGTGAAAAACGTTCTGGATAGCCCGAATTCTGATTTGCTGGTGTGGGTTCTCCAGCAAACACAAATACGCCAGTACGGCAACGCCAAAACTGTGGTGCTGATTGCTTAATAGCAGATAACCAAGGACGCGGTATCCACAACAGCAAGTTAGATTCTAGGAATCGGCTGGATTCTTGTGTAGAGAAATATTGTTCACTTAAGCGGAGATAGTGTAAAAATAATCGTTGTGTCGCAACTGGTTGCTTAGTGAGATGCTCCACGCCGACAATCTGAAATGCTGGTACTGGAAAAGGTCGTCCAGGGCTATCTTTTGATGCTCCAACCATTGGCGGTGGATAATTAGCCAACCATTGATTAATTTGGATTATGGGATTGGGATCGTTTAAATTCAAACGCAACGTTACTAATCGCGGATAAGCTGGAGTGCTATTTTCTTGAGCATTTGATGACTGATATAGCACTTGTCCAACAGGATAAGCCAATGTTGAATGCAAGCGGGCTGCTACTTGATTTCTTAAGTGTAAATTATCACATACAGCTAAAAAAAGTTGTCGTCGTAAGCCAAGACTGAGGGCAAGTTTTAGACGGTGGTATACTTGCCGATTCCAAGTAGAATTATTGTTGTGTGGAGTATCATTCACGCTCATAGCGGCTAAAGAGCCAAAACACAGTATATATCACCTTTATAGGTGCATCTAAGTAGGATAAATTCATAATAAAAATGATTTTTTAACTAGTAGATGTTGTGCTGCTCAAGATATATTGAGCCTTGATGTCTAGCCGGAATAATAAAGTATAATTATATACTTTTATTTCTAGTTCAATTTTAACAAAAAATAAAAAAGCAGGTCCCTCTTAAAATTGGAACCTGAAAAACTATAAAGATGAAATTTTCTTAAAGTGTTTTACGATCAACTGCTTTTAGAAACAAAGAAGGCGACTATAATCAAGCCTACAACCAAAGTTGTAGCGGCAATTCCTAGTAGGATATAAGTTCGCTTTTGCCCTTCTGTGGGAGGCTCTGCTTGATAAACCTTTGGTTCCCGAGCAAAATTATTCAGAAGACCGCCTTCTTCATTGGTATAGGGCATGAATTAATTCCTTTATCTTTATCGTTAATTTAATGTTACATAAATGCTAAATCCGCTCTTAAACTGCTAGATAAATCGTTACATTTGGGGATTGGGGATTGAAAAGAGGCAGAGGGGCGGGGGGCGGAGGGGAAAACTCTTCTCCCTTGCCTGTCTATACCATGCCCCATTCCCTAACTAGTAATCGTCCCAGTCAGAGGAGAACTAGGACTAGCGTAATCTTTAATAGGCATTCTGCCAGCAAGGTATGCTAGACGACCGGCAACTGTTGCTAAATTCATAGCACGAGCCATTGCTGCTGGGTTTGGAGAAAGAGCGATCGCACTATTAATCAACAAGGCATCTGCCCCCAATTCCATTGCCTGAGCGGCTTCTGAGGGTGAACCAATACCAGCATCTACCACCACTGGTATACCTGCATTTTCAATGATGATTTGGATATTGGCAGTTGTTTTAAGCCCTTGTCCAGAACCAATTGGCGATGCCAAAGGCATTACTGTCGCACAGCCTACTTCTTCTAAACGCTTGGCTAACATCGGGTCAGCGTTAATATAGGGCAATACTGCAAAGCCCTCTTTTACTAATTGTTCTGCTGCTTGCAGCGTCCCGATTGGATCTGGGAGTAAATACTTAAGGTCAGGTATTACTTCTAACTTGACAAAATTATTATCTTCCTGTCCTAACAATTTTGCCATTTCTCGCCCCAAACGCGCTACCCGAATCGCCTCTTCCGCAGTTTGACAGCCTGCGGTATTGGGCAACATCCAGATTTTCTGCCAATCCAAAGCTTCTGCTAAACCTTCATGTCCAGGAGCCTTGGTTTGTACCCGTCGGACTGCAACAGTGACGATTTGGCAATCGCTGGCGGCGATACTTTGCTGCATTTCCTCAATGCTGCGATACTTACCAGTTCCCGTCATCAAGCGAGATTGGAAGGTTTTGCCAGCAATAATTAATGGTGAATTTGTCGAGACGCCATTCATCGCGTCTGGGGTATGATGCCCGTTAGAGAAATTGGCAGAGTGAGTCAGCATTGGGGTGGAGGTAGATGGCTTGGAGTGGAAGCGCGAATAGTGAAAATTAGCAAGTAGAGGGTCAGACTTTTGTTCCAAGATGAAATCGGCAATCAATGCAGCTGTGATGGGCGCAAGTAAAATTCCGTTGCGGTAATGACCAGTCGCCAGAGTTAAATTTTGACAGTAGCTAGTGCCAAGAATAGGTAATTCATCGGGGGTAGCTGGGCGAAATCCCCACCAAAATTCTTGGATGGGATAATGCTTTAATTGGGGATACAGGCGGATAGCACCTTGTAGTAATTTTTGAATACCTTCTGGGGTGTTGTTGGGGATAAAGCCAACGTCTTCACTGGTTGCGCCAATCACCAGGCGATCGCGTCTTGGTACGATGTAAATATCCTGCCCAAACAAAACCCGCTTCAACGGCAATTCCGGCGAAACTTCTGGTATCTGCACACTCAGCATTTGTCCTTTTCTGGGTAGCACAGGTAGCGGTAACAATTCATTTGACCAAGCACCTGAAGCTAAAACATATTGCGCGGCGTGAATCATTCCAGCATTGGTTTGTACACCAACCACTTGCCCTTGCTGCTGTAAAAATGCTTCTACCGTGATACCGCCTTTGAGTTCAACACCAACAGACTCAGCCGCCGTCCGCAATACATGAGCCAGAGCCTTATTATCAACTTGTGCGTCTTCAGGATACCACCAACCACCAACTACTTCTGCTCCCAATCCTGGCTGATATTGGTGAATTGCCTCTTTGTTTAACCAATAAGAGGGAGATGAGGGGGATGAGGAAGAATTTACTTCCCTATCTCCCCCTGCTCCCTGCTCCCTGCTCCCTGCCCTCTGCCCCCCTGCCTCTTCAAAGACAGGTGCGAGGATACCGCAGGGACGATAACCAGTATTCAAGCCGGTTAGTTCTTCTAATTTGCGCGTCCAGTCGGGATATAAGGCACGCGATCGCCAGCACAAGGAACGCATTGCCCCATTAGGGATGTTTTCCGCATCTGGTGCCAACATCCCGGCGGCGGCGTGGGTAGCGGCAGCCTGGAAGTCACGACAAAGCACGGTGACATTTGTCCCGCGCAGTTTTAGTTCAATGGCGATCGCCAAACCAATAACGCCGCCACCAATAATTACAGTCTCACTAGTCATTAGTCATTAGTCATTGGTCATTAGTCATTAGTCATTAGTCATTGGTCATTAGTACATAACTCATAACTCATAACTCATAACTCATAACTTATAACTTATAACTCGTAACTAAAGACGGATCGAGATTTACCACAAGGCGCGAATTGGTTCGCTGTTTTGATTTGTATCGCTGGATGGGGTGTTTGTGTCGGAAGTATTTGTACTACCATCTGTTGTACTGTCAGCCGGTGAGGTTGAGTCAGTGGAAGGATTCTGGGCAACACTACTCCTGTTATCAGGTCTTGGGGCTACAATGCTGCGCCTGTTTTCGTTTGTTTCAGTTTTTTCATTTCCTTCAGTTGCAGTTTCATCATTCTTGCTGCCTGCACTGCTATTAACATTGATATTAGCTGGGAGAACTTGGGATTTTTTTTCACTGGGAGCGTTAGCGGTTTGTACTCCCATCGGAAAGTTGATGCCTAGTAACGTACCAAGCAGAATGGCCAAACCTCCAGCCATCAAAATTAAGGGTGTCCATCTACCCATCTTGTCTTACTCCTTTTTAACCTTTTGGTGTCCACACTATTCGAGAACCTTGTCCCCAAAATCCATCAAACTTTGTCACTTTCACATCGCCTAAAACCTGAGTTTGACAGGCTAAACGTAAGTCTGTTGTAGGAGAATGGGGAGGAAGCGAACGCCGCGCTCGATCGCGCCAATTCGCTGCTGATACTTTGCCCTCTACCTTAACCGTACAGGTACCACAACTGCCAATGCCCCGACAGTTTATTACCTTAGCACCGCCATTGTAGAGTTCAATACTATTTTGCAGCAAAATCTCTCGGAGATTGCTTCCTTGCTCACAATCAATTGTTTTACCTTCAGCTAGTACTTTAGGCATTTTTAAACTGCCAAAATGGCTTTTTGTTGTATATTGACACATTGCCTCGAAAGTTGTCTCGTCGGTCCCAGTTTTATGACCACAAATTCATCACCTCAACTTTGGCTCTATGACACTACATTACGGGATGGCACTCAGCGCGAGGGGCTATCAGTATCGATAGAAGATAAGTTACGCATTGCCCGTAGACTCGATCAACTGGGAATTCCCTTTATTGAAGGCGGTTGGCCTGGTGCCAATCCCAAGGATGTACAATTTTTCTGGCAACTCCAAGAAGATCCGCTCAAACAAGCTGAAATTGTGGCTTTTTGTTCGACTCGACGCCCTAACTCGACTGCTGCAACCGAACCGATGCTACAGGATATTTTGGCTGCGGGAACTCGCTGGGTAACGATTTTTGGCAAGTCTTGGGATTTACACGTGACAACAGGACTCAAGACGACATTAGCAGAAAATTTGGCAATGATTCGCGACACAATTGAGTACCTCCGTTCTCAAGGTCGTCGGATTATCTACGATGCCGAACATTGGTTTGATGGCTATAAGCACAATCGAGATTATGCTTTACAGACATTAGAGGTGGCGATCGCAGCTGGTGCTGAATGGCTCGTCCTCTGTGATACCAATGGCGGCACTTTACCCCACGAAATTAGCCAAATTGTTCAAGATGTGGTAAAGGTGACTGGGAAACTGGGGACTGGGGACTGGGGACTGGGGACTAGGAAAGACTCTTCCCAATCCCCAATCCCTCAAATTGGAATTCATACTCATAACGATTCGGAAATGGCAGTTGCTAACGCAATAGCTGCCGTGATGGCCGGGGCAAAGATGGTACAGGGCACAATTAATGGTTATGGTGAACGTTGCGGCAATGCTAACCTCTGTTCGTTAATTCCCAATTTACAATTGAAGGCGGGTTACAGTTGTATCACAGAAGACCAGCTCACACAACTTACAGAAGCTAGTCGTTTTGTGAGTGAGGTTGTCAACCTTGCACCAGATGAACATGCCCCTTTTGTCGGACGTTCGGCTTTTGCCCACAAGGGCGGTATTCATGTATCAGCCGTGGAACGTAACCCCCTAACTTACGAACACATTCAGCCGGAACAAGTCGGGAATCGTCGCCGCATTGTGATTTCTGAACAGTCTGGATTGAGCAATGTTTTAGCTAAAGCCCGCAGTTTTGGCATTGAATTGGATCAGCAAAAGGCAGAGGCGAGAGAAATTCTCCAGCGTCTCAAAGATTTGGAGAGTGAAGGATTTCAATTTGAGGCAGCAGAAGCCAGTTTTGTACTGTTGATGCACGAAGCTTTAGGAGATCGCCAGAAGTTTTTTGAAGTCAAAGGTTTTCAAGTCCACTGCGACTTAATTGAGGGGAAAGAAACTAGCAATGCCCTAGCTACAGTCAAAGTCGCTGTTGACGGCAGAAATATTCTGGAGGCGGCGGAAGGTAACGGCCCTGTGGCAGCTTTGGATGCAGCTTTACGCAAGGCTTTGGTAAACTTTTATCCCCAAATCGCAACCTTTGATTTGACAGATTACAAAGTGCGGATTCTCGATGGGCATACGGGTACTGCGGCCAAAACTCGTGTGTTAGTAGAGTCAGGTAATGGTCGTCAACGCTGGACGACGGTAGGGGTTTCTAACAATATTTTGGCGGCTTCCTATCAAGCGGTGGTGGAGGGTTTGGAATATGGTTTGTTGTTACACTCCCAAGCAGAAGCAGCTTTAAAAGCTGCTAGTTGACAAAAGGGTGTATAGCTGTTCTCGTTTGGATGCAATACACAATAGGGCACAGCATTGCTAATTAGTGTCAACTTAAGCTGAAACTCCTTTAAAACCTCGTTTTCAGCAGCCAGAGTCGGGAAATGCAACTCAAAAGTGGCTCTGCCGCTAGTAAGGGAGGCGGAGCCTCAACGACGAGCATTCGCAGTCGGAGACTGACTGGGAACGAGATTTAAAACGCTGATATGGTTAATCTAGTGGCTTCTGTACCATGAACGCAAAAATAACAAAGCAATTACCGAAAAAATGGGTTTAAAGCCCCGTGCTTCTAGCACGGCTTTGGAGTAATGAGTAATGAGTAATAAGTAATAAGTAAATATTTTTACTCATTACTCGTTACTTATTAATCCAGAATCTCCGTGCGTTCACGCCGGGGAGTATGTCAACAATCTCATATTGATAACTATTGTTGCTTCTATACCTAAAATGTAATCGCTAATATTTAGGTGCAAACAGAGAAATCTCATGCTGCGACCAAAACTTCATCATAATAAAAGGTTTTAGGAGAACTTTTCCCATGATTGGGCAACTAATTGGCTCAACCAGCGACGCTGCTGCTGATCCAGCAGTGGATCATCTGCTAGTAACTGAGCGGTTAATTCTTCCAAAGATTGACCCTGAGCGCGGACAACTTTAATTACTCCAGCGATCGCAGCAGCAACTAATTCTTCATCAATCGGCTGTTGTCGCAGAGCAAAAATTTCCTGGGGACTGTCTGGAATGGGATAATTCATGGCGTGGGTTTACAGAAATACAAAATGAACAATAAATTCAATAAATTCTTAAAATTTCTTCACTGAATCTTTACCAAACTAATAGGGCGGAGTGTACCTTACTTTGTGCCTGAAGAAAATCTGTCTTAGTGAGTAGATTGATCGGAGATGTCAGGAAACGATGAGAGAAATCCTTTATTTAGAAATTCCAACCCCAGATATGGCAACTGTGCGTAGCTGGCTACAAACAGATTTTGAACTTGGAAATGGGGAAAAATTGCTTACCTCGGAAGGCTTTCGCCTCAAAATACCTAGTGCTACTACACCTGCTGGCAAGGCTCTTTCCGAAAACTTGCCTGCGGAACTTTCGGTATTTGTCTGGTCAGTGCAACGAACTACCTATCTGAAAGTGTTTCGTTGGGCAGAACAACCCTTTCCTGGAGAGGGACAAATTCTGCGACACTTAACCAAAGAAATCAGAAGCCGTTTTCCGCATCATTACCCAGAACCGCCAGCGATTGATTTATCCCAGCAATCGATTTTTGCTACGCTATCGTCTGCTTACCCCCTCACCGTCAAGTATTTTCAGAAAATGCCCAATGGTGAATATGACCTCACACGTGCCTATTGGTGGGAACAACGATGGCGCGAAGGGGTACGGAATCCGCAGCAGCCGCGTCAGGTTGTGTTTTCTGGTAAAGGAGACTGGGGACTACGGACTGGGGACTGGGAAAAAGATCATCCCAATACCCAATCGCCAGTCCCCAATCCCCACTACGACATCATTTATATCGGCGGCGCATTAGGTGCGATTCATGCAGCACTGATGGCAAAACTGGGATATAAAGTCCTGCTGGTGGAACGAATGCCCTTTGGGCGGATGAACCGAGAATGGAATATTTCGCGCGATGAGATTCAAAGCTTGGTTAACCTGGGTTTAGTCACCCCCGCTGAGTTAGAAACCATCATTGCCAGGGAATACAAAGATGGATTCAATAAGTTTTTTGATGCGAATAATCCAGCCAAACTGCGATCGCCCGTCCTCCACACGCCCACAGTCCTAAATTTAGGCTTGGATTCCGAAAAATGGCTCCAAATGTGTGGGCAAAAGCTGCAAGCCGCAGGTGGCGAAATCTGGGATGAAACAGAATTTATCCGTGCAGATATTGATATATCACAAGTCATTTTGAAAGTCAAGCACTTACCCAGTCAGATTGAAAAACAAGTAAGTGGACGACTGCTAATTGATGCAATGGGAACTGCATCGCCCATTGCTTGGCAATTAAATGGTGGTCGTGCTTTTGATAGTGTCTGTCCGACAGTGGGAGCAGCAATTGAGAGCGGATTTGAGCCAGGAGTATGGGATTCCCAATATGGAGACGTTCTTTACAGTCATGGGGATATTTCGCGGGGAAGGCAGTTAATTTGGGAATTGTTTCCTGGAGCAGGTGATGAACTGACGATTTATTTATTTCATTACCACGAAGTCAATGCTGAAAATCCTGGTTCCTTGCTAGAGATGTACGAGGACTTTTTCACGATTTTGCCAGAATATCGCAGGTGCGATATGGACAAATTGGTCTGGAAGAAACCGACATTTGGGTATATACCGGGGCATTTTAGTATCGGAAGTAGCGATCGCACAGTTGCCTTCGATCGATTGATGGCGATCGGTGATGCGGCATCACTCCAATCTCCCCTGGTCTTCACTGGTTTTGGTTCCCTAGTTCGTAACTTAGAGCGTTTAACAACACTGTTGGATATTGCTCTCAAACATGACTTGTTAAGTTTCCGACACTTGAACCAAATTCGCGCTTATCAAAGCAACGTTTCCGTAACTTGGCTATTTTCCAAAGGCATGATGGTGCCCACAGGGAAATTTTTACCACCGCAACGGATTAACGCCATGCTCAACACCTTTTTTGGATTGTTAGCAGACGAACCGCTAGAAGTGGCAGATAATTTCATCAAAGATAAGTGTGATTGGTTAACCTTTAACCGCCTAGCACTGAAAGCCGCCAGGAAAAATCCTGCCTTGCTTTTATGGATTTGGGAACTTGCTGGCCCTAGAGATTTAGTGCGATGGCTTGGTAGTTATTTCAACTTCGGTCGTCATGCCCTAGTTAGCGCTTTGCTGAGTCCGTGGTTTGAGGGTTTCTTGAATCGGGTAGGTTTTTGGCTAGAACCCCGGAATCCAGGCTTGTGGCTGTGGCTATTGGCGATTAATTATGCGATCGCTACAGGCAAACCGCGATCGCGCAGTCAAGTTGTAAAAACCAACCCAGAAGCCATAATTCCGAAGTCAGAAGCAAGAATTAGTCATTAGTCACTTTATTACTCCCAACTCTTGTATAGACGCGATTAATCGCGTCTCTCTTAACTCTTAGGGCGAAAATTCGGTAGTTCCACAGATGCCAATGACTTACGCCCCTTGGGTGGACGCTGGGGATAAACCACTGGTGAAGGTGAATTGGCATCATTGGTGTTATCACCTGATGAATCTAGAGACAAATCAGTTGTTGACAATTCCAAACTCGTCAATTGTGAAACTTCTGACCAGTAGTCTTCAGCTTCTCCAACTGGCGTTTCGGTGTGAGTTGGAGTAGAGGGAACCACTAAATTATTTGCTGGTGAAAGCACAGAATCAGTTGTCCAAGAAGTGGAGGTAGTTACAGGAGGATTAATTTCTGCTTCTAGCTGCTCCTTCTGCGGATTTTCTAGTTCCTCATCGTCTTCTAAGATTGTTGCTAAAGTATCCCAGATAGGCGCATCACCTACATCCGTTTTTGCAGCAGATGGTGGTGATGCAGATGCGGGCTGGGAGGTGAAAAACATTTGAATTAGACTATCTAATTGCTGATCTAAATTTGATGAACCCGACGAAGATGAAACAGCTTCCGCTGTATTTGGGGAATCATTAACTTCTGGAGATGGCTCTGGTTGTGTTGGTGTCGGTGTGTCTTTCTTAACTGTCCAGTTCCAAGGAGATGAGGGCGTCGGTGGGGCTTCATTTCTTTGGAATGGAATTGGTGCTGAAGGTTCGCCCCAAGAATTATCTAGATCGTTACTCAAGGATTCTGCTTCTGCTGACCAAGGTTTAATTGGCTGTGCATTAGGAAACAAAGACCGAGCTTTTCTGGAGAATCTTCCTTGGCTACTAGTTATGTCTTTAGGATGTTTTGCCGCATCCTCTAGGGAGTCATAGCTAGGAACCGATGTATCTAGACATTTTTCCAAAGCTGCTTTAAATTGCAGCGTTTGGCGTTGTTGTCGCATCAGTCTAGTACGTAATTCCCGACAAACATTTTCTGACTGCAATAGCTGCTCAGACTGTTCGTTGTTGTTAGTGTGTAGCAACGTACATTCTCGCTCTAACTGGGCAAGGCGTTGTTGGCTAATTTGCAGTTGTGCTTTATAAGTATCAGTGAAAATTTCCTGGCGTTGAATAGTTTGTACAGCGATTTCTAATTGTTGAAATAGAGATTTTATCTGTTCTTGAGCGGCAGCGAGTTCCTGAGTATGTTGGTTGAGCATTGACTCACTAACGCTGGAGCGCGTTTTCTGCCACTGCAAAACCTTTTCTGACTCAGCTAGGTTATCTTTTAGCTGCTCCACTTGTTCATACAATTTATTGTTAGCCGCACGTAATTCTTCGTTCAATGCCAGCAGGTTTTGAAACTCCGAGTCAATAAGTGCTTGTTTGCCGATTTCCGGCTCTGCAACCCAGTCCTGCTGGGTGGTATCTTGTGAAAATTGTGTATCTTCAGCTGGCATGAGGAGTGGCAGCTTTTTAACTGCCATATGATTGTCATTAGGCACAACTGAGTAAAAGGGACAACTCGCCTGTTCTGATTGTGGCGAATTAGCAGAATTTAGGGATTCCATCACAGCCCCCTTATTTGAGGTGTCAGCTTCATTCATCACTCTTGACTCACCTGCTTAAAAATATTCAGCAGTGCTGGCATTAGCATTGCTTATCAACTCTGTCTAATCAGGGTTTGCTCTAGAAGCTAAGTTTAACTCTCTCCAAGCACCAGCAATTAATTATCAATTGGTGTTCCCCATTTTGTATCTAGACTGATGCCGTTATAACACTATGATGCTCTTTCCCGTCAAGGATAGATAGAAGGGGAACTCCGGCGATCTTTGAGGATAGGCAAGAGAGAGGAGAAACCCGATAGTTAGAATACTCCAAGTAAAAAAATGCCCAGTTGTCATTGCGTTGGCGTAGTGTCTCGTAGAGAGCGAAGCAAAGCAATCTCAATCCCTGCGATTGCTTTGCTTCGTACCCTTCTCTACGAGAGGCTACGCCAACGGGAACGCCAAGGGCGAACGCAATAACGGGTTTTGGATCATTTATTTTGTGGAGTTCTCTTAAGAACTAAATTGTATTGGCTGATAAAGTTTTTCTATGTGAAAAAACTGCCTAAACATATACTTTATTATTCAAAACCGCATCTGTCTTTAGAAATAAATAATAAATGTACTTAAAAAGACATTTATATACTGACTTATTTATTACTTAGGATATATCTCAGTACAAGTATCTTCTATTCAATGATGATTCTGTAACAATACGGTTGGGTTAAGGGCTACTGGCAAAAATTTTAGGTTTTCTATACGCGATAAATCGCCGTCTCTACCTCCGGCTGGAAAATCGCTATTTAATTGTCAGCAAACAACTAAGAGCCTCTGCCAGAACTAGAATGTTAGGAAATTCTGCTGACCACGAATAAATACTTATAAAGAGTTATTGAAGAAGTAATAATACACCTAAGTGTATTAATGAAACTTTTTTAAAGAGTAATCACAACTTAGTACTGGCTTTTATCTGGGTAAATGCAGTTCTAGTAAGCAATTATCGGTTTAGTTCGTGAGGGGTTTTTCTCTCAACTTGCCTTCAATGCGTCAAGTTTGTTTAATGACTACAAGAAAATTGTTTAAAGTATACTTAACTACTTACAAACAATATTTACACTGTATTTTTATTAACAGTGTAAATATAATAATTAAGTATTAATATGGATACCATTTTTAATCATTTTGTTAAAGAATAATTTATGTAACCGAGTTTTCCACTAGTAATAAAGTAGTTATAAAGACTATGATTACTGCCATTAAGATGATTGTGGCATGAAATAAAGCGTTATGGCAGTTAGGCTTGTCCAAAAAATTCAATTTTAAAATAGGGGTGCTAAAGATGACCGACATACTTGCAATGGGTGCAAATATCAAGCAAGAAGCTGCCAAACTATCGCTGTTGTCAGAAAATTTTGACAGTTTTTGGGACAAAGAAATCAGTCCGTTATTTACAGAAGAGTCTCTATCTTTCAAGGTTAAAACTCTCAACGGAAACAATGTCAAGTACGTAAACTTGGATAATGGAGCTACAACCACTCCCTTTGCAACTGTCAAGCAGCATATCGATGAAATGCTTGACACTTATGGCAGCGTGCATCGAGGTTCTGGGCAAAAGTCCATCATCACTACACGAGAATATGACGCTAGCCGAAACATCATTCGAGACTTTGTAGGATCATCTTTAGACAACTATGTAATCTTTGCGAAGAATACAACAGAAGCAATTAATGGAGCTGCGACACTTTGGGCAAAAAAACCGGGGAAAATCTTAGTTTCTGATATTGAGCATTCATCCAACCTACTGCCTTGGGTGACTAGGGACGAAGTTGTGCAGTACAGAACTCAGCCAGATGGAAGTGTAAGTGTTGCAGAAATTGAAGATATCTTCAAAGCACACCAAAATCTCCCCGAAGCCGAGCAAATTAAGTTAGTAACTATTACAGGTGCTTCGACAATTACAGGTTATAGACCTCCGATTTACGAGATTGCAGCTTTAGCACATCGGTATGGTGCGAAGATATTTGCTGACGTGTGTCAGTTAATTCAGCATGAACGAGTAGATATGCGTGCTGATGATGACCCATGTCATTTAGATTTTGTGGCTTTCTCTGGACACAAGATGTATGCTCCCTATGGAACCGGGGTTTTGCTAGGGCCAAAAGAATTTTTTGATAGCTCCTACCCTTATCAAATTGGCGGTGGAAACCTGCCTTATATCACCAGAAACCTGGAGATCAAGCGTTTTTATACAGAACGGGCCCACGATCCTGGAACACCAAACGCAATGGGTGCGATCGCCATTGCCAAAGCGATTGAAATTATCGAAGCAGTAGGACGCGATCGCATTGCTCAATATGAACACTCTTTAGTTGAATTCACATATACACGGCTGGGGATGATTACTGGTGTCAAGATGCATATTCCCGGAGATAATTTAGCCCATGTTATCCCCTTTGATATTGATGGGTTTGACGGACGCTTAGTAGCAGAGATTCTGGCACAAGAATACGGCATTGGCGTTCGGGCTGGGGCTTTTTGCACGTATGAATACATTCGCAAACTCAAGAATATTTCAGACGAACAAGACTCCGAAATTGCTCAGGAAGTAGACAGAGGAATTACGCGCAACATTCCTAGTATTATCCGAGCCAGCTTTGCTGTATATAATACATTAGAAGACTGCGATCGCTTTATAAATGCGATCGCTCAAATAGCTAAAAACGGATTGGCTCACTATTTGCCCAACTACACACAAGATCAGATAACTGGTGTTTGGACAGCCATAAATAGCTAGTTTTTTAGGGTATTGGGCATTGAAAAGAGGCAGAGGGGCAGGGTGCGGGGGGCGGAGGGGAAAATTTTTCTTCCTGCTCCCTGCTCGCTTGCTTCTCCCCTGCTCCTTTATCAAGCCTTATTCTGTGTATCTTAAATTACGAATTACGAATTAAAAAGCAATACATACCGTTCAAATAAATCCAAAACTTTCATGTAGAGACGCGATTTATCGCGTCTTGAAAGACCAATAATCTTTAACCCAAGCGTATTGAATTAAAAGGGGGTAATAGCTTGAGCGATGAAAACCTCTTTGATCAAGAGGATTATGTACAAACGCGGGTTGAACAGTGTATTTGGCAAAAAAGTACAGCTGCGGGTATTTCGCGCCAGCGCTTTCTGAAAATACTAGCTACTATGGTTGGCGCAACAGCCATTGGGGGATTAGCTAAACCTTCGTCTGCTCACAGTCAGGCAGCTATTAAAACTAAAGGCAGCAAAATACTTAAACCATTGCCACCAGGGTATATCTCTCATAGCAAAGGCACATTAGAGATGAACTGGGAAGCGATGTATGGGCGTGGTTATTTAGTACCAAACGATTGGTTCTATGTTCACAACCGCAGTACACCTCCCCCATTTGACCCGTCTACGTGGCGTTTGCAAATTCATGGAACTGGTGTTTCTGCACCTTGCGAGTTTACTTACGATGAAATCATCGCCATGCCATCCGTCTCAGTCACTTGTGCCATTGAGTGTGCTGCTAATGGTCGGCGCTTCTTTGAAGAAGCTTACAACACACCACTTCCTGGAACACGGTGGAGGCTTGGGGCGATTGGTGTGGCTGAGTGGACTGGTGTACCACTTGGTATGTTATTAGAGCGGGCTGGATTGAAATCTACAGCAAAAGATGTACTCGTTGAGGGTGCAGATGTAGATTCGCTGGACTCAAAAGAGACAAATAAATCCAAGTTCAGCAATGTAGTTCCAATTAGCAAAGCATTAGCAGATAACTCGCTCGTCGTCTACGCAATGAATGGAGAACCATTACCTCCAGATCATGGTCAGCCGTGCCGTGTCTTATTCCCTGGTTGGGGAGGAAACGCCAACGTTAAATGGATTGAGCGGATTGAGGTTTCTGAAACACCGATATATACCCAGTGGGTGACAGAACAGATGGTGCTAGTTGGTGCAGACTACCCAGCGATCGCACCATATAAAGGTAAGCTGATTACCTATCAAAATGTTAAGAGCGCTTTTGAGTTGGCTTGGCCAGCTACACTTTCTGCTAAAACCCACTTACTACGTGGACGTTCTTGGTCTGGGAAAGGAAAGATTGCACGTGTAGAAGTCAGCCTGGATGGCGGCAAAACTTGGCAATTTGCACGACTGAGAGAACCCAATTTTCCATTTGCATGGGTACGCTGGGACATTGAATGGAACCCACTTCCTGGGGAATATTTTCTCCAGGCTCGTGCTACTGACAATTTAGGTAATACACAACCGATTACAGTTCCGTGGAATAATTCTGGATTGCTCTACGGAGGTGTTGTTAGCCATCCGGTGATAGTACAAGGTTAATCACACCAAGTCAGTCTCTAGAAAAAGAATTATTTATGATTGATTTTAGTTGGTTGATTTTAGTGAGTGGGGGTTTAATATCGGGAGTCATCGCTGGACTTTTAGGAATAGGTGGGGGTATTATCACGATTCCTCTTTTAGTCACACTAGGTTATACTCCCGTTCAGGCGATCGCTACTAGTAGCCTTGCTATTGTAATTACTTCAATCTCTGGAAGTTTGCAAAATTGGTGGATGGGCTACTTTGACTTCAAACGAGTAATCTATTTAGGAATTCCAGCTTTTCTAACTACTGGAATAGGTGTATATTTCGCCAATAAAATTCCATCCTATATAATACTCTTTACATTTGGCATCATACTACTTACTAATATCTATCTGATTGAGCTTCGTAAGCAACTAGCCTTTAAGAAAATAGAGAATACATCCCCAATATTTAACCCATTAGTTTCTAAAATTGGCACTGGGGGAGCAGCAGGAATTTTAGCAGGTTTGTTTGGTTTAGGTGGCGGCACGATTATGGTGCCTTTGCAAATGTTGCTATTGGGAGAAGAAATTAAAGTAGCAATTCAAACTAGTTTAGGTGTGATTGTCATCACTGGTTTAGCTGCCTGCACAGGACACACATTAGAGGGAAATATTCTGTTTGCTCAAGGTATAGTTTTAGGATGTGGCGGTCTTTTAGGCGTTCAGATGAGTACTCGCACATTGCCAAAACTACCAGATTACACTGTGAGTTTAGTTCTGCGTATTTTTCTAGGAATACTATCAATTTATATTTTCTGGGAAGCTTGGACAAATTATCAACAAATAATTACTAGTTTGTAATTGAGATATGAGTATTTTTAAAGTTGAAGTTGTCAAAATCAACAGCATTAATCCTCATTGAAGGTGAAGAAGTTGTTGTAACAGAGAAATTGCACGGAACTAACTTCACTGTCTTAGTTGATGCTGATGGCACAACTAAAATTGGCAGCCATAATTACTTCTGGAAAAACAGCGAAGTCAACAAAAGATTAGTTTATATTCGTGCTTACAACGAAAACGAGGCTTTCCAGAAACTTCCACCAGGAACTCAGATTTTTGGAGAAATCTACGGCGTACAAGATATCAAATATGGCTTGAATAATGGGAATATTGGAATTGCTATATTTGCTGTGCGTCGCGGCAGTTATTTTCTTAATTACAGCGATTTTGTGGATTTTTGCGAGGAATTTGCTTTGCCGAGAGTACCTGCGCTTTATATCGGTGCTTACACTTGGGAAGCGGTGTCTCAATTCAATAATGCCAATAGTGTAGTCAGTCCCGACTGCATCATGGAAGGCGTTATTGTGCAACCAGTCATTGAGAAAACGCATCCAGAAATAGGTAGAGTAGTCTTGAAGTTGATTAGCGATCGCTATCTGCTCCGTAAGGATGGAACTGAACTTCATTAGGTTCAACTTGATTTTTGGTGTCCCTGGTTTACCTCACCCTCAATCCCTCTCCTTATAAAGGCTACGGTGTACACACAAGTCTTAAAATTCCCCCTAGTACTTGGTTTCGTCATCTAGCAATAGATTGTGCGATCGCTCCGAAAGCCTGTCATTGTAAACGCGAGTGCGTCTCGTAGAGAGGAGGAACGATGAACGCGAGTGCGTGTCGTAGACAAACAATCGCTTTAACTACGAGATTATGCGATTACTTCGCTTCGCTCGTAATGACAATTTATTAGGTCTATAAAGCTTGAAACCCTTGCAGATACGACTTGTGTGTACACTGTAGCCGATATATTGGAAAGGGAAGCTAGAGACAGGATGAAGTTTTGCATTTTATTTAATCCACGTTCCTTAAAGTGTCGTTCGTCTTTTGAGCATCTCCAAAAGTTTTGTAAAGTGGGCGGGAGGAGTCGCTGTCACCTCAATCAACTCCCCAGATAGGGGGTGCTGCAATTTTAGTCGCCAAGCATGGAGTGCTTGTCCGGGCAAATTTACCCCTACTGAATGGCCAGAACTATAAACTCGGTCGCCAACAATTGGATGTCCCATTTTGCCACTGTGGACGCGAATTTGATGGGTGCGTCCAGTTTCTAATTGAAAGTGAATTAAGGTGAAGTTACCAAGACGTTCTAGTACTTGCCAGTGAGTGACGGCGACTCGTCCGCCTTGTTCAACAGGTATAATCGCCATTTTCTTGCGGTCTTGGGGATGGCGACCAATGGGTAAATCTATAGTGCCACTTTCAGTTTTTGGCGCACCGTAAACTACACCCAAGTATTCTCGCCGTGCAGTTTTAGCTTTGAGTTGCGCTTGTAAATGACGATGGGCAATATCTGTTTTAGCGATCGCGATCGCTCCTGTTGTATCCTTATCCAATCGATGGACGATTCCTGGACGTTGGACTCCGCCAATTCCTGGTAAATTGGGACAGTGTGCCAATAAAGCATTTACCAAAGTGCCATCTGGATGACCGGGCGCAGGATGGACAACTAAACCTGCGGGTTTGTTGAGAATAAGTAATTGATCGTCTTCGTAGAGGATATCTAAAGGGATATCTTCTGCAAGCAGTTCCAAGGGTTGGACTTCTGGTATTTCCAGAGTGATGCGATCGCCTAACTTGACATTGATCTTCTTAGATGTGCAAACTTGATCGTTAAGTTGGACATTACCCTGTTCAATTAACTGTTGGATGCGGGAACGAGATAAGTCTGGTAATTCTTGTGAAAGGAAGCGGTCGAGGCGATCGCTCTTAGTGTTGATGCAGTGTATCGTATTAGTGGAGGGAAGTAGGCTAGGTGCTGCATCCTCCATAACAGAAGATAAGCGATCACTATTTTCTTGGATTTGTAAATTAAATTCGGTCACAATTGCTCTAGATTAATTCCCCTTCTTTAAGTAAAGCGCGGAAATGCTTTAAAAGGGCAGTTAGAAACCGCGTTTACACAGGCAAAACCCTGATTTTACCTTACGGACGAGAGTTTGTGTAATCGCGAATTCTGTGACTCTGTTGGCGAATTAATAGGGGGTCTAACCCATTATTCCTCATTACTCTGATTTGGGTCCGTTTCAACGGACTTGAGCTATTAGCCCGAAATTTATTTCAGGGTGGGAAAGCAACGCCAAACCAATGTTTTAGGGGTGAGGGGTCAAACTAAACCCACCGTTAATTGAGCAACAGTCTTATTCTATTCGCCTTAACTGTCTTGTATTTGTTCTTTTACCGATTGTCGAAACGCTCTAAGTGCTGAACTCATTCCTGTCGTTCGCGCCATTTCCACAAACTGGGGAATGAGTTCTGTGATAGAAAAAGTAGGAAATGTGGGGCTGATGAGAGACTTTACATATTGCTCACCTTGCAGTAAGCTAATTTCTAGCTTTTTGCTTTCATATCGCCAGATTTCAGGTACTCTCAAAGCTTCGTAGGCACTAATTTGGGTTTTAGAGGTGACATCAATTTCAATTGCCAAATCAGGAGGAGGATCAATAGTTAGGTCAATCCTGTCTTTCCCAATCATTAGCTTATAGTTTTGAATATAAAAACAATCATCGGGTTCAATACCTGCACTTATCTCTTTTCGCTTAAAGGTAGTTGAACCTAAAGACTCCCAATTGAGATCGAGTTCATCTAGCAAAGCTTTCACCAAGTCTCCGATAATTACCTTAGATCGCTCATGTTCTGGTAATGGAGCCATAATTTCTAACGTTCCTTGGCTGTATGCTACTCGACTCCCGCGATGCTCTCCTAACTCGTTGAGAATTGCTTCAAATACTTGCCAACTCACATTTTCCAGTATTATTCTTTGCCCTGGTGGAACTCGAATTTGTCTGAGTTGAAGAGTAACCATCTGATGTTAGTTGTTAAATAATTTCATTTTTACTCAAATTTGAGATGAGTGAAAAGGGAATTTTCCCAAATTCGATGTAGCAAATGCCCTAGCCAAAAAGCGATCGCTTAAATTCTTTCCGTCTCTCCTCCTCCGTGTCCTCTGCGGTAGCCTGCCATAGACCATTCACATAGCGTCTCGTAGAGAAGCGTCTACGTTATTCTAAATCTATAACTTCTTGCGGTAACTCAAATAAACCATCTTCCCCAGCTTCAAAATCAATCACTTGATACACAGCATCAATATTTAACTCACCATAAATATGAGGAAATAATTCTCCTATTTCAGCAGGTTCATCGCGAATTTCAGCTTGTACTTGATCGGAATCAATAAAAAGTAGTACCAATTCTTTTTGATTATGAAAAAATCTCTTGGCAACTTTGAGTATCTGCGTTGATTTTGAGCAATGTATAAAACCTTCACTCTCTAACGAATCAGCACGATATTTACCGAGATTTTTTGCTTGTTCCCATTGTTGGCGTTTGGTAATGTGGAGGATAGTATTCATAGGAAATCTAGGAATTTCTGCGGATTGTAATATTTTCGGAAAATCTTCTAAATTTGTAAAGTCTTTAATTACTTGGGTAGCGCCGACACTTGATAATTTATTATCACCTATTCCAATAAAGGCAATATTCAACTTATAGGCTGCTTTTACATCCCAAACACCATCACCGACAAAAACAAATTTCTGAAATTTTTCAACTTGATAAGCATTCTCTGCTTTGATAATAGCTATCTTAATAATATCTTCTCGCGACAGTGCATCATTAGCTGAAGCCAACGGAATGCCTTCTATTTGGATGTTAGCTTTTTGAAGTTTTAGTTTAGCAGATTCACGCCAACCACCAGTTGCGATCGCAACGCACCAATCAGATTCTAACTGCAATTTAGCTAATACATTTGCAGAACCAGAAATTTCGCTGAATAAATCTTGGTTGTTGATAAATGCTTCCTGAAGTAGACTAACAAAACGTGCTTTGAGTCTGACTAACTCTTCATTTGAAGGAAGACGTTCTAATTTTTCTTGGAAAATTTGCTGGGTAATTCCAGAATCCGTGGTGTATGCGTATTCAGCCCAGTTTGTATTTATACCAAAAATACCAAATTCCAATGCAAAGGCACGTACAAAACAATTTTCATCAATTTTGAAGGTATTGGTCAGTGTACCATCAATATCAAAAATTATTAACTGCATACAAGCGATCGCTGCCCAAATATTTTGCTTTTTACCATTATTTCGTGTTTGGTGATATATAGGATAGTATTCATGTTACTTGTATCATTTTACGAATATCATCTAAAGGCGATTCAGGTTTAGCAGATTCATCAGGACAAAATTCAAAACATAATTTATATTTATCTGTAGTGACATTTGATATGTATATTTTAATTTTTAGTTTGCCTTTTTGCCAGCCTTGACCACTAATTTTAAGTAGCTGGCAATCTATAATCAAATTCAATTTAATTTCATCTATATTGATAGTCTCTTGACTAACAGATAGTTGCTTAAAAAATTCAGAAATTTGAGTATTAGCGTTTTGAATTGAGTATAAATAAGAAGCACTATGACGTTCCCATTTGCTATAAATCTGTTCCCGAACTAATTCCTTTAATCTGCTGACTTTAAAAGTATCTTTCTCCAAAAGTACAACATCATCGTCACAGTCTAGAGTAATGAATTTATTATTCATATCAATGTAGTCAATTCAGAGTGTAAAATAAAGGCTTGATAATTTCAGCTTACTCCAGCTTATTCTGCAATTTTGTTTAGATCAAGTTAGTGAAAATACTCAAATAACTTGCAAAAGAATAATCTGAGCATCTATGAAGCGATCGCTCAACAACATTCCTAAATAAGTTACGAACAAAAAGATCCCCGACTTCTTCAAGAAGTCGGGGATCTGAGCCTCTGGATGTTTGCAAATCAAATAGGATAGCTATAGTTCAGCTATAACCTTTTATTGGCTTGGCTTCTTCTCAAAAATTAGAGGCAGTTCAGCTTATGAAATTTTATCAGATGTTAACATTAGTCAATTTTTGGGAATTATAATAACGAACCTCTTAAAAAGCTTAAAAAGGTTTGGATATACAACCAGAGTGCAACCATGAATAAATTTAAATACTTATCTATTGCAGCATTGTTACTGATTAATTCTGCCTGTACACCGTCGCCAGAAGCCAAGTTAGAGCCTTCGTCATCTCAAGCAAATGCCGCCGATACTACTAATATTGAAGCTGCTTCAAAAGCAGTTAACGGTAAACTTAATCGGAAAGGCTGGGAAGTTAACGTCACAGGTGTTAAATATGCAGGACAGAAAATTCAAGGGAAGTACAAAATATATGAAGCAGCTGAAGTTTGGACAGTGGTTTCTGTAACTGTTAAAAATACAAGTAGCAAAAGGCAAAGAGAGGATAATGCATGGTTCCATATCATATTCTCCAAATTAGTTGACTCAAAAGGCAACAAATACGATTCTAAAGACATGGAGATAAAATATGATACTGATTTGCTAAGTAAACCGTTCTCTCCAGGTGAAGCCCGTTCTGTAGATTTCCTGTTTGACACACCTAAAGGCATCAAGGCAGATAAGTTTATAATTGAGGATGAAAATTTTAAACCTACCCCTTTCAAACTTTAACCTACAATACCACTATTTAATTTATTCTTCTTAAAATATCAAGCAAAGGCGCAATAAAAACCTCTACGTCTTTGCTTGATATCATAATTCTACAAATTCAATGGAATACAAACATCTGGCGCACACAACCCAAGAAACTTTAGCGTTGTTACCTCAAGAGTATTTAAATCTACACGGCGGATGGCATGGTTATTAGTATCAGCAATATATAAATATGAATCAATAACACTCAATCCCGAAGGTTCAAAAAATCGAGTGTTTTTACCCTGGCCATCTTGTAAGGCACTAGTACCATCTCCTAAAACTGTTTGACAATTTCCTGTACTGGGACTCACTAATTTAATTTTGTGATTATAAGTATCTGCTACCCACAGAAAATTTTCAGCATATTCCACTCCTAAGCAATGTTGCAAACGGACATCTTCACCTTGTCCATCTACATTACCAAAACCAAATAAACCTCCACTACCGCAAACAGTTCGCACTTGGTAAGGTTCTACAATTCCCACACCACGAATTGAACTAACTTCACTGTCAGCAATATATAATTCTTGCCCATTATTAGTAATACCACTAGGTTGAGCAAAAGCAGCTTCGGTAAGTGAACCATCAATACAGGCTTCTGCACCAATACCAGCATAAGTTTTGATAATGCCAGTTTCCAAATCCATTTGCCAAATTTGATGCGGCCCAGCCATTGCAATAAACAAGGTATTTCCCACTTTCACTAAATCCCAAGGGGAATTCAGCGCTGTTTCTAAACCAGCACCGCCATGAGGATGGATATTGCGGCTTTGTTCACCAATTCCGGCAATAGTTTCTACTACTTGACGCTTTAAATCAACTCGCCGCAGGGTATGATTTTCTGTATCAGCAACGTAAAGAATCTGATTTTCGGCATCATAAGCCATTCCCTGCGGTGCAAAAAATTGCGCTTCATTAAAAGCACCATCGGTTAAGCCGGATTTTCCAGTGCCAATTAAATGTAGAATTTCTCCGTCGAAGTTACTCATAACTAGGCGGTGATGTCCAGAATCAGCAATGAATAAACCCATTGGAGTCGCTAGAACTTTACCAGGAAAAGCTAGGGGTGTAATTAATGGTTGGCGCTGTTTTTCTAAAGTCAAGCTGATTTCTTGGAAATTAATTGTGCCTTTATTTTGGTGTTGTTGAATTAACTTTTGAATCAACTCGTCTAAAGTGTCACGGTTTCCTTCACCAGAAATCTGGCCAATCACGTAACCTTCTGGATCAATAATTATTAATGTCGGCCAAGCACGCACAGCATACTCTTCCCAAATCCGAAAACCTCTATCAACGACAACTGAATGTTCAATGTCGTAGCGCAGAATAGCTTGGCGGATATTTTCTGTTTCTTTTTCATTTTCAAATTTCGCAGAATGAACGCCGATAATAGTAAGACTATCTTTATATTTTTGTTCTAAATATTTTAGGTTTGGCAGAATATGCAGACAATTGATGCAACAGTATGTCCAAAAGTCTAAAATTACAACTCTACCCCTGAGTTCTTTAAGAGATAAAGGTTTATTGGTGTTCAGCCAAGAGTAATTTTGTGGTATTTCTGGCGCTCTAACACGGGGAATCATAAAGTATCCTTTGATAAAGTTAGCTCATCACTTTAACTTTAAATTCAGAGCGGTTTTTATGCAGATTTTACTGCCTTTATACACAATAAAAGGTAGACAACGCCTTAGATTACTTAAACTAAAGTCTGCAAATAGTCAAACTTGATTCTTCTATATTACAGTATATCTATCGATTTATCGTAGTTTAAAGTATAATTATCCTCTCAATCAGTGTCAGCTACAGTTTATGAACACTCTCTATGTTTCCGATTTAGACGGTACATTGCTTGGAGATAATGCAATTCTTTCTTCGTTCAGCAAAAAAATCCTTTCTGAACTCTTGCATCGAGGACTCCAGTAGTAGCATAGGGATTGAAATTGCTTAGTTTCTATTAGGAGTTATATATGGTCGGGGTAATATTTGATCTAGACGGAACTCTTTGGAATATATCTAGTATATGTGCAGATGCTTGGAATCAAGCAATTAAGATTGCTAATATTTCGAGAACTCCTATCACTGAGGATGATATTAATGGGGTAAGTGGTCTTCCCTTTATAGAGTGCATAAAAAATATTTTTCCAGACATAGAAGAGGAAAATATTGATAAATTTTCTCTTTTAATAGAAGACTGTGAAAAGCAAGAGATAAAAACTAGAGGTGGAACTTTATACAAAGGAGTTTCAGAATATTTAGATACTTTGTCCGGTCAGTTTCCCTTGTTTTTAGTTAGCAATTGTGAATATTGGTACTTACAGGTATTTCTTTCTATGCCTTTAAACACTAGTAATACAAACAAAACTTTTAGGGATATATTTGTAGACTCAGAGTGTTTTGGCAGAACTCAAAAACCCAAAGCTGAAAATATCATTGCAATTTGTCAGCGTCATAGCTTGAAAAAAGCAATTTATGTTGGAGATACAGAAAGTGATAGATTAGCAGCTATGAAAGCAGGGATTGATTTTATTCACGCCTCCTATGGATTTGGTTATGTAGAATCACCAAATTTAAAGAGTGCAGCTTCTTTTAGTGAAGTTGTCGATATACTGTTAACTCTTATCAATTCCCCATCAGTAGCGATAGAAAATATTACAGCGAGTTTATAAACTAGAAATGGTTTTAGCGGATATCACTTTTGAAAAGACTTGACAGACTAACTACTACAGAGTTATCAGCTTGGGTGCAACAAGCGAAAACTAACGCTGAATACGGAAAAGTTATCGATCGCATTCCGCAATTAGCTAAAGCTTATCCTAGTTGGTTTGCAGTTCACATCTGCTGTAAATCGGGTAAAACCATCAGTTTTGGGGATACAGCTTGTTTTTTCCCGCTCATGAGCGTGATTAAGACATTTTCCCTACTTTATCTGCTAGAACATCTCGGAGCAGAAACAGTTTTTCGGTGGATTGGGGTGCAACCATCGGATGCACCCTTCAATTCTCTAGAACAATTAGTTAGCGATCGCGGTCGCCCCCGCAACCCTATGATTAATAGTGGGGCAATTACTCTCGCTGATAAATTACCAGGAAAAGACGCTAATCAACGCACTTTTTTATTTTGTCAATGGCTCAACCAATTAGCCGGTTGCCAACTAAGCTTAGATGAGGTGATGCTAGCTTCAGTGCGATTAACTCGTTCAGCAGCCAATGAAGCGATCGCAAACTATCTTGCCGAAGCCGGTTATCTCGAAAGTCTTGAAATAACCCTTGACACATACGAGCAAATATGCTGTATATCTGGGCGAGTTGAAGATTTAGCCCTGTTGGGAAAACTCTTAGCTTGTGAAAATAGCGGCTTATCTTCACAAAACCGCCGAATTGTCAATGCTGTGATGTTAACTTGTGGATTGTACGAAGCTTCTGCCGAGTTTGCAGTCAGGATTGGTTTACCGATGAAATCAGGCATTGGTGGTGGACTTGTAGCAATAGTACCAGGAGAGGGAGCGATCGCTTGTTACAGTCCCGCCTTGGATAATATCGGAAATCCTGTCGGTGCGATCGCATTCGTTGAGGCCTTAGCGCAAGAGTTGCAGTTGAGTGTCTTTGGTTGATTCTGTTGTAGGTAACGGCGTTGATTCAGGAGTTGGTGTTACCTCTGCCTGTGGTTTTGGTGTCGGAGACTCAATAATCTCTGGCAGCGTGGGTGGCAAACTGGGAGATGGCGCAACTGTTATTTGTGGGGTAGGGACTTTAGCAGCCCCACGGTTAAAATATCCACCAAATCGAGATTTGGTTGGTTTAGGCGCAACTTTTTCAGGTAACGGCGTAGATTCAGGAGTTGGCGTTACCGTTGGCTGTGGTTCTGGTGTTGGACTAATTATTTCTGGTGCTGGAGACTCAATAATCTCTGGCAGCGTGGGTGGCAAACTCGGAGATGGTGTAACTGGTGCTTGTGGGGTAGCGACTTTACCAGCCCCACGGTTGAAAAATCCACCCAATCTAGGTTTTGTTGGTTTAGGCGCAACTTTTTCAGGTAATGGCGTAGATTCAGGAATTGGCGTTACCGTTGGCTGTGGTTTTGGAGACTCAATAATTTCTGCTGGTGTCGGGGACAAGCTAGGAGATGGTGCAGCCGTTGGAACTTCTAATTTTGGTTTTTCTGGCTGTATTTTGGATTCTTTGGGAATTTCCGTTTCAGGAATGGGCTGTTTTTCTACCTTCGGTTGTATTTGGGGTGTTTTTTCAATAGAAGGTGTAGGTGTGGGTTTAGGTGCAGGTCTATAATTGGGATCAACAATACCGCGCACTTCTGCTGCTGTGAGTTCTCCTCTAATAATTCTCGATAGAGTATCTTTACCTTTTGGCTGGTAGTCAATCAATCTAACTGTGGTATTAAAGGCATTTTTGACAGCATTTCCCTGGTTATCGAGAAATTCCAATTTTACCCAATTTTTTCCTGGATGGAAGCCTTTAAGGTAAACTGCTTGCCAGCGATCAAAAATAAAGCTTTCACCATTAATAGTGGAGCGGATGCGCCAATCACTGAACTCGTCATTGGCGTTTTCCTTACCAACGAGGTGCAGAGGAGCATTAGTTAGATAGAAATCCAGTAAGATTGGTTCTGCTCCATAACTGCTTTGAGGACGACTGTAAGTTAGTAGGGGTATTTTAGGATCTGGGGTGTTGTCGTCAGTTTTGGTGAAGACGTGAAATGTTGTTTGGGCATAAGCGCCTTCATTCTTAAAGCTTTCATGCCAAGGACGAGAGGCAAAGACGCGCAGGGTATGACTACCTGGAGACAAGTCTGGCAATACCAAGGGCTGATTCAAGTCGTAAATAGGTATATAAGGTTGATTATCCAGAATTACGTGTAGATGTGGCCCCAGTTGTAATTGTGGGTCTTTAAATATTGGTAGATCCTTGACCTGAAAACTGGCTGTGACTTTGTTGTCTTGAAGAACTTCATCAGACTGTGGAGTAACAATTGTTACCTGTGGCTGATAAACTTCCAAAATTGGACGCAGTTCTTGGATAACATCTGGTGGGGAAACTTCCGAAAACTGCTTAGAAATTTGAGAAATCTGAGGAGAGTTTTCTCTATAGATAGTAGATACTTCCTGGCTAGCGACTTTCTCGCCGCAGCTGGTCAAGCTTAATACCAGCACCAATGTCATTACCCACCTGAGAATCGAGAACTTCTCAGGGAGAAATTTCTCTAACACCCTTTTCAGCCACGAGTTCATGTGTTGTACCCAGTGATAGTCTTCGATAATTGACAGATTTATTTTGGCTCAAACTGTCCATCTGGAACTATAGCCCAAAAGGTGAAATCTGCCTCAGATCGCATGGTTTTCTTGTATATCTCAGGAAATTTTAACGGTTTGCGCTGATTTCTCTGCAACTTTTCTCAGATGAAGTTGGGGACTGGGGATTGGGGATTGGGAAAGAAATTCTTTTAAGATTCGCTGGGGGGTATGAATCCACATACCTACTATTTCCAATATCCATTCCCGATTTAAAAAAAAAAGTCATATTCTTTACAGCGTTTTACTTAAGAAAATTGAAAGATGACATAAATGTTCATGACTAATCGCCGCAAAAGCTGGAACATCAGCTATGTAGAGCCAAACCATAAATCTTACGAATTGTTATCCTTTGTAAATTAAATAGATAATCTATTGACTTTTGGACAAAAAGTTTGAAGTTAAAAGCCAGATCAGGCAGGAATTCCAGCAATATTCGGGCAAGTTTGAATTATTGTTAAAATATCTCCAACAATGTACAAGTGAAGACTCTATAATTCAACGAGAAACAACTCTCCACATGGGGTCTTCATCGCAGCTTCAGTAAAATTCTGGAGTAGTCGGTAATGGTTCATTTTGTGGTATTAATGATTCCTCATTCCTTATCAAGAGAGGAGGTCGAATGACAATAAGTCCTCCGGAGCGAGAGGAAAAAAAGGCAAGAGTAATCGTCGATAACGATCCAGTTCCAACCTCATTCGAGAAATGGGCACAACCTGGACACTTTGACAGATCCTTGGCCAGAGGTCCCAAAACCACCACATGGATTTGGAACCTGCACGCACTCGCCCATGATTTTGATACACATACAAGCGATTTAGAAGAGATATCCCGCAAGATATTCTCAGCCCACTTCGGCCACCTGGCTGTAGTGACCATCTGGTTGAGCGGGATGATTTTCCACGGCGCGAAGTTTTCTAACTACGAAGCTTGGTTAAGCGACCCGTTAAACGTTAAACCAAGTGCCCAAGTTGTTTGGCCCATTGTCGGGCAAGACATTTTAAACGGTGATGTTGGCGGTGGTTTCCACGGTATTCAAATCACCTCCGGTTTGTTCCAAGTATGGCGTGGCTGGGGGATTACACACTCCTTCCAGCTTTATGCAACTGCGATCGGTGGCTTGGTATTAGCAGGCTTATTCCTATTTGCCGGCTGGTTCCACTACCACAAACGCGCTCCCAAGCTGGAATGGTTCCAGAATGTGGAATCAATCCTCAACCACCACTTGCAAGTGTTGCTAGGTCTTGGTTCCTTGGGATGGGCAGGTCACTTAATCCACGTGTCCGCACCGACCAACAAGCTTTTGGATGCAGGCGTTGCTCTCAAAGACATACCCTTGCCCCATGAGTTCATCTTGAACAAAGACTTGTTGACGGAACTGTACCCTAGCTTTGCTGCTGGTATAGCACCTTTCTTCACCTTGAACTGGGGTCAGTACGCTGACTTCCTCACCTTCAAGGGCGGTCTAAACCCAGTAACAGGCGGCTTGTGGCTGACAGATATTTCCCATCACCACTTGGCGATCGCAGTTCTCTTTATCATTGCTGGTCATCAATACCGTACCAACTGGGGTATTGGTCACAGCATTAAAGAGATCCTAGAAAACCACAAAGGCCCTTTCACCGGCGAAGGTCACAAAGGTCTCTACGAAAACCTGACCACATCTTGGCACGCTCAATTGGCTACTAACCTAGCCTTCTTGGGTTCGCTGACCATCATCATCGCGCATCACATGTACGCGATGCCTCCCTATCCATATTTGGCAACTGATTACGCCACACAGTTGTGCATATTCACTCACCATATTTGGATCGGTGGCTTCTTAATTGTTGGTGGAGCAGCTCATGCTGCGATCTTCATGGTGCGGGATTACGATCCAGTTGTGAATCAAAACAACGTGCTGGATCGGGTAATTCGTCACCGGGATGCGATTATTTCCCATCTAAACTGGGTGTCTATTTTCCTCGGCTTCCATAGCTTTGGACTTTACATCCACAACGACACAATGCGTGCATTGGGTCGTCCTCAAGACTTGTTCTCTGATACAGGGATTCAATTGCAGCCAGTATTTGCCCAGTGGATACAAAGTATTCACGCCTTGGCTCCTGGTACAACTGCACCTAATGCCCTAGAACCAGTTAGCTATGTCTTTGGCGGCGGTGTCTTGGCTGTTGGCGGAAAAGTGGCGGCTGCACCCATTGTTTTGGGCACAGCGGACTTCCTAATTCACCACATTCACGCTTTCACCATTCACGTCACCGTCCTAATTCTGCTCAAAGGTGTGCTGTACGCCCGTAGCTCTCGTCTGATTCCAGACAAAGCAAACTTGGGCTTCCGCTTCCCTTGCGACGGCCCCGGTCGTGGCGGTACCTGTCAAGTGTCTGGTTGGGATCACGTATTCCTCGGACTTTTCTGGATGTACAACTCCCTATCTATTGTAATTTTCCACTTCAGCTGGAAGATGCAATCAGATGTTTGGGGAACCGTAGATGCAGATGGTGTTGTAACTCACATCACTGGTGGTAACTTTGCTCAAAGCGCAATTACCATCAACGGTTGGTTACGAGACTTCTTGTGGGCACAAGCTACGCAAGTCATCAATTCCTATGGCAGTGCGCTGTCTGCCTATGGTCTACTCTTCTTAGGCGCTCACTTTGTTTGGGCATTCAGCTTGATGTTCCTGTTCAGTGGTCGCGGCTACTGGCAAGAACTGATTGAGTCCATTGTTTGGGCGCATAACAAACTGAAGGTAGCACCAGCAATCCAGCCTCGCGCTCTGAGCATTATTCAGGGTCGGGCTGTAGGGGTAGCTCACTACCTCTTGGGAGGAATTGCCACAACTTGGGCATTCTTCCACGCACACATCCTTTCAGTAGGGTAGCAATCAGTTGTGGAGTGCTGAGTGCTGAGTGCTGAGTGCTGAGAAAATACTCAAAACTCAGAACTCAGGACTCAAAACTCAGGACTCTAGAAGCTGGTATTTGATGGCTAAAGGTCAGAGGAATTATTAAACCTATGGCAACAAAATTTCCGAAATTTAGCCAGGATCTCGCACAGGACCCGACGACTCGTCGGATATGGTATGCGATCGCTACAGGCAACGATTTTGAAACCCATGATGGCATCACAGAGGAAAATCTTTACCAAAAGATTTTCGCTACTCACTTCGGTCACTTGGCAATCATCTTCCTGTGGGCATCCAGCCTCCTGTTCCACGTAGCCTGGCAAGGTAACTTTGAACAGTGGATTAAAGATCCTCTTCACATCCGTCCCATCGCCCACGCGATTTGGGACCCCCACTTTGGTAAACCAGCGATCGAAGCTTTTACCCAAGCGGGCGCTAGCAATCCAGTAAACATTACCTACTCTGGTCTCTACCATTGGTGGTATACTATCGGTCTGCGGAATAACGGCGAACTGTACAACGGTTCAGTGTTCTTGCTGTTATTCGCGGCTGTATTATTGTTCGCTGGTTGGCTGCACTTACAACCCAAATACCGTCCTAGCTTGGCATGGTTTAAGAGCGCTGAACATCGCCTAAACCACCACTTAGCAGGTTTGTTTGGTGTTAGTTCTTTGGCTTGGGCTGGTCACTTAATTCACGTTGCTGTCCCCGAAGCTCGCGGTCAGCACGTAGGTTGGGATAACTTCCTCAACACCCCACCCCACCCAGCCGGTTTGACACCATTCTTTACAGGTAACTGGGCAGTTTATGCTCAAAATCCTGACACTCCTGGACATATATTCGGGACATCGCAAGGTGCGGGAACTGCAATTCTGACTTTCTTGGGTGGTTTCCATCCCCAGACAGAAGCTTTGTGGCTGACTGACATCGCTCATCACCACTTGGCGATCGCAGTTTTATTCATCGTTGCTGGTCACATGTACCGGACAAACTTTGGGATTGGTCACAGTCTCAAAGAAGCCTTGAATGCTAAGAGTTTCTTCGGCATTCCGGTTGAAGGCCCCTTCAACCTACCTCACCAAGGTATCTACGACACCTACAACAACTCTCTGCACTTCCAATTGGGATGGCACTTAGCAGCGTTAGGTGTTATTACTTCCCTGGTAGCACAGCACATGTACTCCATGCCTTCCTACGCATTTATTGCAAAGGACTACACAACACAGGCAGCGTTGTACACGCATCACCAGTATATTGCTGGATTCCTGATGCTTGGTGCTTTTGCTCACGGAGCAATCTTCTGGGTTCGTGATTATGACCCAGAGCAAAACAAGGGTAACGTTCTTGAACGTGTACTACAGCACAAAGAAGCGATTATTTCCCACCTCAGTTGGGTATCCCTTTTCTTGGGCTTCCACACCCTTGGTTTGTACGTACATAACGACGTAGTAGTTGCTTTCGGCACTCCTGAAAAGCAAATCTTGATTGAGCCAGTATTTGCTCAATTCGTCCAAGCTGCTAACGGTAAGGTATTGTACGGTTTAGATACATTGCTATCTAACCCCGATAGTATTGCTTACACAGCATGGCCTAACTACGCTAACGTTTGGCTTCCAGGCTGGTTAGATGCCATAAATGCTGGTACTAACTCCTTGTTCTTGACAATCGGCCCTGGCGACTTCTTGGTACACCATGCGATCGCTTTAGGTCTGCACACCACAACCTTGATCTTGGTCAAAGGTGCTTTGGATGCCCGTGGTTCTAAGCTGATGCCCGATAAAAAGGACTTCGGCTATGCCTTCCCTTGCGACGGCCCCGGTCGTGGCGGTACTTGCGACATCTCAGCATGGGATTCCTTCTACCTGGCTACATTCTGGATGCTCAACACCATTGGTTGGTTGACCTTCTACTGGCATTGGAAACATCTAGGTATTTGGCAAGGCAACGTCGCTCAGTTCAATGAGAACTCTACATATCTCATGGGCTGGTTCCGCGATTACCTCTGGGCTAACTCTGCTCAGTTGATTAACGGTTACAACCCTTACGGCGTGAATAACCTGTCTGTCTGGGCTTGGATGTTCCTATTTGGACACCTAGTTTGGGCTACTGGCTTCATGTTCTTAATCTCCTGGAGAGGTTACTGGCAAGAGTTGATTGAAACCCTTGTTTGGGCACACGAACGTACTCCTCTAGCTAACCTAGTTCGCTGGAAAGACAAGCCCGTGGCTCTGTCCATTGTTCAAGCTCGTGTAGTTGGTCTAGCTCACTTCACTGTTGGCTATGTCGTAACTTACGCCGCATTCTTGATTGCTTCTACTGCTGGTAAGTTCGGTTAATTCGGCTGCTAGTTTTGTAGGTAAGTAATTTAAATCCCCTGCCGCAAGGTGGGGGATTTTTTTTGGTTTTGGGTGCGGAGGATGGGAAAAATAGAGAAAGGGCGGGCAAGATGCCATTGGTGTCAAGTTAAGAAAAATAGAAACTTGTCAAGTGGGTAAAACTTAATGATTAAAGTCAACACAAGGGTGTTGAGAATAGCCATGAGTAAGCCACGGAAGAAACCCAAGGAGGAGACCGCCGCTCGAAGCTTAATAGTATTGAGCAAGAATTGTTAAAGGTAATCGTGACAGAGCAAAGCGATATATATTTGCGAGAAATTCAAGAAGCCATAAAAGAGCGCACAGAAATAGACGTAAGTATATCCAGTTTATCCCGCACTCTTAAACGCTTAAAATTAAATCGGAAAAAAAACTTTAGTATCGACTGAGCAAACTACAGAAAGAGTACAAAAATTGCGCTATGAATTTCGACTTTGGCTAGATACGATAGATGTCAAAAACCTGATATTTATTGATGAAACAGGTGTAAATCTGTCTACTAATGCCATCCGAAATGACTTTGCTGGCGCTCCCATCTCTACAGAGAACCCGGATGAATATTCCTCTTCAAATTCTGCCCAGGGTATTAAATTCGCCAGAATAATCCAACGATTATCTGATGACAACTTGCCTGAAAACGGAAATTCAAAGTTCTCTGGTGAGATTGGATTTTGTCCCTGTTTTCGGTACATAGTTACAAACAGCACAGTTGTGTACTGCTGGTCGCAGTTATGCAAGGATTTTGGGCTATTTTACCCTCAAGTCTTGCACCTGAATATACTTCTTTGGTCAGATAATCTATATTCTGTGAGCTTCTCTTTCTTTTTCAGCAACCCCTAATTAGCTTTGCCATTTCCTTGAAAATTTAACAACTGATCGTCATTGACCCAAATTGCTTGTTGAGGCACGGAGATGGAAATTCCCGCTTCGTCTAGGGCAACTTTTAGGCGGCGGCGAAGTTCTCGTGCAACATCCCATTGTTTAAGGGGCTGTGTTTTAATCCAGACACGGATAATCAAACCGCGATCGCCAAATTGATCTATTCCCAAAACTTGCGGCGGTTCCAAAATTTGACTCTGCCATTGCATTTCTTGATTCATTTTATCAGCAATAGTTGCAATCAATTTCAAAGCCTCTTCTGTATCGGCTTGGTAGGCGATGGGAATTGTTAAATCGGCTCGCGACCAACGACTAGAAAGATTGGCAACAACTTTAATTTCACTATTGGGAATTGTGATCAAGCGTCCTTCGGAATCCCGCACTTGGGTCATCCGCAGATTCAGATTTTCTACTAAGCCTCCTACGTCTCCCACAGTAATCACATCGCCTAAAGCATACTGGTCTTCTAAAATGATCAGGAAACCGTTAATCGCATCTTTAATTAAGTTTTGCGACGCCAAAGACAATGCAACACCAACTAAACTCGCACCCGCTAGCAAGGGAACGATATCTATCCCCAACGATACCAGTGCTAGCAAGAAGGCCACTCCTACCCAAATAGCAGTAGTTATACTTTTAGTCACACCAGAAAATGTCGAAACTCGCAGTTGCAGCCGTGCAGAACTTTCTGGGGTGAGGAAAGCACCGCTGCTAATTAGAGTGGAGGCAAAGCGGTCAATCAAGGCGTAGGTCAAACGGATTGCTACATAGGTTCCCAGGAAGACGACACCTAATCGCAAAGGAAATTGGGCGGCTGTAAGAATTCCTACCTGAAAACTTCGTGTATAGGGAAATAGACCTAAAATAAAGAAGCTTCCACCTCCCCAAATTCCGGCTTGACTTAGCTGAAATAATCGTCTTTTGACTTCTTGTAGATGATTCTTTTGTTGTTGATTTAGTTGTGTTGTAATTACTTGATCTGCTGGTTTTGGGTAGTTGAAGAGTTCCCTTTGGGGTTGGGAGGCAATGGAGTGTTCTAAATTATTTTGAGAACGCCGCTGCCAGCTATATACCCCCCAACTCATAACAATCATTGCCAGTCCGATACCGCCAGCAATTTTACCTTGGTTGATTAAAGATTGAGTTTGCCTTTCTTGCTTTGCTTGTTGCAAGTCTTCTTGTAACGATTCGGCCACTTGATTTGCTGATGTTGATATATCTACCTGTCGGAGTGCAGCATCTTCAGAAGTAACGGTCATCAGATATTGACCATTGACATAAATTACTGGTAATTCGTTGACTTTCCGAACTTCTACTTTGACTGGTGTTTTTGCTGGTGATTGAAAGTAATTTTGGCCAATTTTCTCCAACTTCTTTTGAATATCTTCTGAACGCTCAGGAAAGTTGGTTCTTGATGCCGCTATTTGAAATAACCGACGACCATCTAAATAAATCCAGCCCGAAACAACTCTGTTATCTGAATCATTACTCACACTGCTGGGAGCTTGCAGTTGCGGTAAAAAAGGAATCTGGGCTGTGGCTTTTTGCACAGATACAACGCCTATGGTCATTGAACTGGCGATGCCTACGGCGGGCAAAGCCAACGCCAAAAATTGAAAGCGCACTCAAACACCTCCTTGAGTAAAATCTACTAGTGACTACTTCTATAACTATCCTCCGCAATAACTTTGGGTATATGTACCTATCTAAAGTTGAGGTTTTCTTTTTAGACGGTGAAATTTTGATGTTGTTTTGTTTTTCCTCTATCTTTAGAAAGATGACAAAGTGCTGAAAATCAGTATTACGGGCTGAGAAGAGTTTGAACTCTTACCAAAGATAAAACAAAAAGAAAGAACCTGGAGAAGAAGTTGACATTCCGTTTATCATCCGCTTATCAAACTTCAAGCTAGTTTTGAAGACTATTGACTAGTAATTTGCCAATTGCAAGCAAAAATCAGCAGTAGTAGAATAACCTAGTAGAGTGCGTAAATTTTACGTAGCTTTTTTAATTTTTTGAGGTAACTTTTGATGACCGCAACTTCTCCCCGATTAAAGCACGAGGTTAAAGACCTCGGCCTAGCTGCCTTGGGAAGACAGCGCATTGAATGGGCTGGACGCGAAATGCCAGTTTTGCGGCAAATCCGCGATCGCTTTGCTATCGAGAAACCCTTCGCTGGTTTACGCCTTGTAGCTTGCGCCCACATTACAACAGAAACAGCACATTTGGCGATCGCTCTGAAAGCCGGTGGTGCAGATGCGCTTTTAATTGCTAGCAACCCCTTATCAACCCAAGATGACGTAGCCGCTAGCCTCGTCCTCGATCACGAAATTCCCGTCTTTGCTCAAAAAGGCGAAGATAACGCAACTTATAACCGCCACGTCCAAATAGCTTTAGATCACCGCCCCAACATTATTGTTGATGACGGTAGCGATGTAGTTGCAACTTTGGTACAAGAACGCCAACACCAAATTGCTGATTTGATTGGTAGCACCGAGGAAACCACAACTGGGATCGTCCGGTTACGCGCCATGTTTAGAGAAGGCGTTCTCACCTTCCCCGCAGTCAACGTCAACGACGCGGACACCAAGCACTTCTTTGATAATCGCTATGGTACTGGGCAATCAACCCTAGATGGCATTATCCGCGCCACCAATATTTTGTTGGCTGGTAAAAACATTGTCGTCGTCGGTTATGGCTGGTGTGGTAAAGGTACAGCCCTCCGCGCCCGTGGGATGGGTGCTAACGTCATCGTCACCGAAATCGACCCCATCAAGGCAATTGAAGCCGTAATGGATGGCTTCCGCGTCCTGCCAATGGCTGAAGCTGCACCCCAAGGTGATATTTTTATCACTGTGACTGGTAACAAGCACGTCGTTCGTGGTGAACACTTCGATGTCATGAAAGATGGTGCGATCGTTTGTAACTCCGGTCACTTTGACTTGGAACTTGATTTGAAATACTTGGCTGCACAAGCTAAGGAAATCAAAGAAGTTCGTCCTTTCACCGAAGAGTATAAGTTGAAAAATGGTAAATCAGTCGTCGTTCTCGGACAAGGACGTTTGATTAACCTAGCTGCGGCTGAAGGACACCCCAGCGCAGTCATGGATATGAGTTTTGCCAACCAAGCTTTGGCTTGTGAATTTCTGGTGAAGAATAAGGGTAAGTTAGCCCCTGGTTTGCACTCAATTCCTGTTGAAGTCGATCAAGAAATTGCTCGGTTGAAGTTGCAGGCTATTGGTATCACGATTGATAGCCTAACAGCAGATCAAATTGAGTACATTAACTCTTGGACAAGTGGAACTTGATACATTAATTAGTTGATTTTTTGAGGGATAAGCTTTTGGGCTTATCCCTTTTTTTGTATTTTACGATGTTGAAAGTAGAACCCACAGGGTAGATGTGGAGTAGCAAAGTGAAATAGTTAGGAGGAGAGCGATCGCACTCCGTAAAATACAAATAAAGTTTCTCGTAGTGAAGAAGTATTTGTAGACGCGCAAGTATATCAGAAGCGGTGGAAGAAAAAGTGCGATCGCTTATCCTCCGACTGTTAAAACGACTATTTGGTGAAATTGCTGAGGGACGTTGGAAGCATTAGCTTTGGCGTTGTTGGAATTGAGATTGCGATCGCGGTCTTGGAAGGGTAGTTACAAAGTCAATTAGAAGGTTAAAAGCGATCGCACTAGTCTTAGAGTATAAATGAGAACTATAAAAACTTACATAAAATATGTATATGGCTCAACGCCTAAGTTAATTCAAAAGGTGTATTCATATACTTCGTGAACTCTATTGCTTCACTAGTTATCTTGATATTGACATCTGCATTTATTTTAGTATCTTGGCTCATACCTGTACTGATAATTTTAATAAAGCCTTCTTCTTCAAGAGATTTCAGTATTTTGTTTGCCTCTTCATGATCATTTATTCCTTCTTCATGTAGAATTTCAAGAAAATTTACTTCAACAGAATCATCTTCCTCAAGTTTATTACACAATCTTTTGATAATCATCCAGTCGGGTCTAGCATAGAATATCAAATCGATGCTTGTATATTTAAGTGAAGTTGCTAACCTATTTAATGCTACTATTAGTCCCCAAAGTGTCCAAGGGCCTGTAGCTGTTCCAGAAAGTTGGGATACTGGTAAAATTCCGTGATTCCAAACAAATAAACCCTCTTCAATAATCAGAATTCCATCTACAATCCCTTCTTGTATACGCTTATTTAGAGATTGTTCATTTTTCCACCCTTTATATCCAACAGCAAATAAAGGAATTTGCTTTGGAGCCATTCCTGTACTAGCACTCAATCTTCTTCTGAGTTGCTTGACCTTTTGAGAAGTCTCCTTTACCTCGTTCCACTGAGTAATCAAGTTAGATTTAACTTCAATACATGCAGCTACTCCTTCTGCAAGATATAATCTATTACCCGCATTTGATGCAGGTAATGTGATACTTGGTAAAAGTGGATATTCAATAACAATATCAAGTTGCCCGCTGAGATGACTACTTAAATCTGTAATTTCTCCAGAACCAAATCTAAAGGGAGATGGCAATATTTGAGAAAGAAATAAGTTTATAAACTCTTCTCTTTCTTTACCTTTTGTATTACTACTTGTACTTTTACTTGCAGTATGTATAGAATTCAGGTTATCTTGAATCCCTTTTAGCCTTTGGAAAATATATTTATTACCTTCATAAATAAACATTTAATTATACCTACCTTTATATTTTATAGTTCTTTTATAGAATACAACATGAATCGTCGTTAAATCGCAACATCTGCGGCAAACTTTTTTAAATTTTCTTGTCGCCACTTGGCATCAGCTTTGCGATTTGTCTGCAACTCTAAAACTCGAATTCCCTTAGTCAGAAGTGGGTTTAGTCTTTGCTGCAACTCCTCCCAAGAAGTAATCAATTCATGCTGCACATTGTAAGTTGCACACAACTGAGCAAAATCAATATCCTGGGGAGTGCCAAAAAACTCTTCAAATGGTGGATCAAACTTGGCAATGGGTAACATTTCAAAAATCCCACCGCCGTTGTTATTTATTAACACAATCGTCAAATGTCCCACAAACTTATTGCGGATTAAAAAACCATTAGTGTCATGCAACAGAGCTAAATCTCCCGTTAACATCACACTACTTTGCTGGCGATGGGCAATTCCTAAAGCTGTGGATAATGTGCCATCTATGCCATTTGCACCTCGATTAAAGTGCGATCGCACTCCTAAATTATTCGGTTTCCAGAAATATTCTACATCCCGCACAGGCATACTATTGGCAATAAACAGAGGCGTTCCAGGCGGTAAAATCTGAGAAATTAACCAAGCTGCTTTACTCTCAATCATTTCATCTATTTTCCCCATCGTCTGGTCAACAACTAACCTGACTTTAGTTTCTGCATCACACCATTGCTTTCCATAGTTTGAAGAAAAAGATAAATTTATCTCTTCTGCTTTGATATCTTCTACAGATATGCGTAAATGCGTCGTTCTCCCATGCAAAGGGTCGAGGTTTTGGTCGCTGGGATCAATTACCCAGCGTCGCGGTTGGGTTGCATCGATCCAGGTACGTAGTTCTTTACTAGTAGGCATTTCACCCACCTGAATTACCATTTCGGGTGCTAACTGCTTTGCTAGTTGCTGATTTCGCAAAATCAAGTCATAAGTGGAAATTAAATAAGGGTTGAGTTCGGCATAATTTCTCACTGGGGAGAGTCCCTCAGCTAGCACAGGCCATTTGAGAGTTTGGGAAAGGCGCGCGATCGCTCTACAATATTCCTCTGGTTGCGACGGTTGGGCAACACCTGCGATGATGATACCGCGATCGCATTCTTTCCACTCTTTGGGAATTGGGCATAGGGAATGGAGAATAGGGAATGGGTTTGCTATTCCTGCAAAAAAGTCTTCTGGGTGAAACTGCGATTGCAAATAACTCAAGTCAGTTCCATCAGGAACAGGCGCTAAGGGATCGCGAAAGGGAATATTCAAATGTACTGGCCCCTTTGTAGGAGTTTGTGCCCTTTCCCAGCTATGAATTACCGTTTGTCGCAGGTAAGCTAGCATTCCCAAATCAGATGAGGGTAAGGCTAACTCTGTTTGCCAATTTGGGTAGTTGCCATATAATCTCAATTGATCTACAGTTTGCCCAGAATGACAATCTCGCAATTCTGGCGGTCTATCGGTGGTCAATAGCAACAGTGGTACGCGACTTTCTTTCGCTTCAATGACTGCTGAATAAAAGTTTGCCCCTGCTGTACCAGAAGTGCAAACAACTACCACAGGGCGTCCGGTTGCTTTCGCTTGTCCCAAAGCGAAAAAGGCGGCGGAACGTTCATCAAGAATGGAAATCGCTTCAATCTCAGGTACTTGTTGAGCAAAGGCGATCGCTAGAGGTGTAGAGCGCGATCCAGGGCAAATGATGGCACAAGTCAATCCCAACCGCTTTAGTGTCTCTGTTAAAATATAAGCCCAAAGTTGATTAACATTCCTATAAGCGATCGGCATTAAATCAAACATAGCTATAAAACAATCTTAAATTTTAGATTTTGTCTAGGGAAATTCAATTTAAAATCCATCAATGCGGTGATGGAACCCAACACCGCCAGGCGAGTTTCTGGAAAAGAAAATCTCCAAGCAAACTTGCTCAACTTTCTACAAAATGCCCAATTTGCTCTCAAACTTTTATGGACTGCATTCATTTAACGGGAATTCGCGGCTATGGCTACACTGGATATCTACCAGAAGAACAGGTGCTAGGACAATGGTTTGAGGTGGATGTGAGGTTATGGTTGGATATCTCCACAGCGGCCAAGACTGACGCGATCGAAGACACTTTAGATTATCGCAGCGTCATTAGCTTGATACAACATCTGATCAAAACGTCTAAATTTGCTTTGGTGGAGAAATTGGTAGCAACGATCGCAGATTCTATCCTCCAAGAGTGCGATCGTGTAACAAAAGTTCAAGTCACTCTCAGCAAACCTGCCGCACCTATTCCAGACTTTGGTGGCAAAATTAGCATTGAATTGACTAAAAGTAAGTCCAATCTATAAAGCACAAAATGTGTTTTTTTCAATATCTACAAGCTAGTAAAAAAAGGGGTTATATGGAGCGTAGAAGTATCTCACAAAGAGAATTTTTCCTGCCATTCCCCCTAGCATTGGCTCACGATTAAAAAAACACAAAATTCCGCGATCTGCTGATGAGTATTTAACTTGCACATTTTCAGATCGTAAGATTTTTGATTGAATAAGAATTCAGAAGTCAGAATTTAGGAGCAAAGCAATAAAAGCTCTGATAAGGCTTCAGAATCACTCTCGTCGGGGATTCAGAAGTGAATTATAGCTCCTGACTCCTGAATTCTTTCTTGTTAAGAATTAACTAGCAGCGGTGAATATTTATAAGTAATACTATTTCAATCAAAATTCAATATTTAAGACAGTTTCAGACGGTAATTTAGACCCAGACTGAGAAAAATATTTCTGGATAAAGTGATATTGAACTCTTAAATTTTAGATAGTTATTAATGTTTAATATCAATTGATCAAATGGTACATTATGATATGATATACGACACACTCTATAATTTTCTTAACTTATATTAAAGTAGTATGTCGTGATCTTATGAACTTTTATTCTTGATTAATTTTTACATAAATACTATACTTAGCATTTATGCTTCTCCGAAGAAAAATTATTGTATACGTTTTAAAATCAGTCATTGAATGCTTACAATTACATGGTAATTTGAATAGATGTTAATAACATGGTATTAACTGCATGGAGCAATCATAATTAGCTTTGACAAGCACAGAAATTACTGGAGGTTAATAACATGACGCTATTTACTCGTTAATTTAGTATTGATATCAAGCAAAAAGACAGGTTACTTAGATATTGTTTATGATAAAATAATTACTTTTCGATCGAGTTTGACACTGACAGCAAAAATCTGAACCTTAGCAAACAGGTTATTGTAACATGCTCGCCCGCAAAATCCTAGTTGTTGAGGATGAAAAAATTCTCGCCTCAAATATTAGAAAAAGTTTACAAAAACTAGGTTATTCCGTTTCAGAAATAACTAAGTCTGGTAAAGAGGCAATAAAAAAAGTAGCAGAAACTCATCCACATTTAGTATTAATTGATATTTGCCTAGCTGGGGAAATTGACGGTGTACACGTAGCAGATATTATCCAGAATCACTTTCATGTACCTGTAGTATATCTAACAGAGTGTTTGGAATATAAAACATTACATAAAAATCAGCTAAGTGAGCCTTTTAGCTACATAGTCAAACCAGTTATTGAAAGAGATTTACATTTTGCGATTGAAATGGCTCTGTACAAACATCAAAGCAAAAAGATATTATACGAAGAAAAACAGAGGCTAGCGACAATTATTAACAGTATGGGCTGTGCAGTGATTGTGACTTATGCAAATGGTTCTATTCAAATGATGAATCCCATCGCAGAACGAATCACTGGTTGGAAGCAAAGTGAAGCGTTTGGTAAAGATTTAGTAGAAATTGTTAACTTAGTTGACAAAGATGTAGGAGAAACAATTGAAAATTTAGCCACAGATGTAATGGAAGCAGGTGAAATTTTCAATTTACCAGAAAACTGTACACTGATTACAAAAGATGGTAGAGAAATAGCGATTGGGGATAATATTTCACCCATCCGCGATCGAGATGGTAATATTACTGGCGCGGTTTTAATTTTTCAAGATATCACCAAACGCAAGCAGACAGAGGCGCAACTGATCCGTAATGCGTTTTATGATGGGCTGACAGCATTACCGAATCGTGTTTTATTCTTAGATCGGCTCAGACAAACTATTGAACGTAGTAAACGCAGAAGCGATTATTATTTTGCAGTTTTATTTTTGGATTTAGATGGTTTTAAAGAGATTAACGATCGCTTTGGGCATGGAATCGGGGATGATTTTTTAATAGCGATCGCTAGACGTTTAGAGTCGTGTTTACGTGGTGGCGATACTGTAGCACGATTTGGTGGTGATGAGTTTACAGTTCTTTTAGAGGATATTAAAGACATTACCGATGCTACCAATGTTGCCAAACGTATTCAAGACTCCCTACGATTGCCAGTTAACCTCAATGGATATCAATTATCTACTACAGCTAGCATTGGTATTACTTGGAATTTTAGTAATCATGAGGAGCCTGCAACTTTGCTACGGGATGCTGATATTGCTATGTACCGAGCTAAACGCCAGGGAAAAGCTACTTATGCCATATTTTAGTTAATAGTCCTTTCTACTGCCAGTTCAACTTGTCGCACCAGAATTAAGAGACTTCGGCGCAGCAAATCTCTTAGGAATCATGCTCCGGGATTGGGGACTAGAAAGAGTTTTCTCAATACTGCGTAGGTTTTGCATTTTTAACTCGGAATTGGGTTTTGGGAAAAGGTTAAAGGTTTTTTCCTTCCCCTTTCCCCTTAACCGACAAGTATTGAGAGTTTTCTTCTCTAGGAGACGCTAGTAGTCTGAATCTCCGAATAATTTTCCCAATCAAGAGTCCCTAATCCCCAGTCCCTTTTTCAAATAAGTCAGTCATGGAAAAAACTGAAAAACAGAAAATGCTCGCAGGCGAATTATATTTGGCAGAAGATCCAGAATTGGCTGCCGAAAATAAGCGAGCTAGTCGTCTGTTGCGGAGGTACAATTCTACAACCGAAGAACAGCAAGAGCAACGACAGCAAATTTTGCAAGAATTATTTGGCAGAATCGGTGAAAAAATAGTAATTGTGCCACCTTTTCACTGTGACTATGGCAGTAATATTTTCGCTGGCGACAAATTATATATGAACTATGGCTGTGTAATTTTAGACTGTAATCCAGTTCACATTGGTGAAAATGTCTTGTGCGCTCCTTATGTGCAAATTTATACTGCTTATCATCCTACAGAGCCAGAAATTCGTCTTTCTGGCAGAGAATTAGCTGCTCCAATCAACATTGGTAATAATGTCTGGATTGGTGGCAGTGCAATTATTTGTCCAGGTGTAACTATTGGTGATAATACAACCATTGGTGCTGGCAGTGTAGTTGTCAAAGATATACCTGAAAATGTTGTCGCTGCCGGTAATCCCTGCCGCGTCATTCGCTATTTGTCCTAGAATTTAAAATTTATATTCTCTAGCAATCCAATAGAGCCAGTCTGCGATCGCTTCTTGAGTTTCACTGTCAGCGTCAATAGCTGCTATTTCAGACAACCTTGCAGAATATACATCATCATCCTTACCATTAATATAAGCAACTTCTACAAACATATCTTTTAAGCACTCATCATCTGGGGCCATTCCCAAGACTTCGACTTGTTTCTCCTCGGCGGCAGCTGATTTGCGTCCTTTCTTAGTCCATTTTGCCAGAAAGGGAAAATTTAGAGTCTCTTCGAGGTAATAGTACCAACCCATAGCCCTGTCTTCTTTGTCTTCAGCATCTACAATAATCTCTGTTTTAATGCGATGCTCTCGGTTTTCGTCGGCTTCAACACTAGGCATAAAATGACACGTTGCATATAATACGTTTTGATAATATTAGCAAAGTCTTGACTAGGAATAATTTTTCTCAAACATAGTTAAATATATCTAATGCTGTGTCAGCTTGATTACTTATTAAACTCCAAGAACCCCAAAGAGCCAAAGCTACCTTTAATGTCTCTGCCTGAATCTGCACACTACGGTGTATAAACAAGTCTGATTCCCTAATGAAGAGATTATGTTTTACCCAGCAAAACTCTACCGCGATTGGTAACTTAAATTTGCAAAGCCTAACTGCGCTTTACAATTAAGTAGATACTGTAGCTAATTACTGCTGGAGGTACTTAAATATGCAGAAGTTAAAATCCGCCGAGGAAATGCCTGGTAGCTATGGTTTTCCCATTTTAGGCGAGACTTTGGAAATATTTCGGGATTTAGAACTGTATATATGGCGACGATTCCAGCAGCATGGTTCAGTTTTTAAGACGAGTGTCATGGGATACAAACGTGCTTATTTAATCGGCCCTGATGCTAATCGGCTGGTGCTGGTAGAACAAGCGGAAAATATGTCGTCGCGAATCGGTTGGTATTTCCTAGAATCAACATTTGGCAACAATATTTTATTACAAGATGGGGAAGAACATCGGCTCACCCGTCGCTTGATGTATCCAGCATTTCACGGAAAAGCGATCGCTACATACTTCGATACTATTCAAAATATTGTGCAAGACTTCCTCAAAGATTGGGGAGAGCGAGAAACGATTCCTTTAAATTCTAGTTTCCGCCAGCTGACTCTGATAGTTGCGACTCGCCTGTTCTTGGGAAGTCAGAACAAGAGCGAAGTTGAGCAAACCAGTCAGTGGTTTACACAACTGATAGATAGCAGTATGGCGATAGTCAAATGGAATGTCCCTTTTACTTTATATGGTCGCGGTCAAAATGCTAGGGGTAAGTTAGTGGCTTTCTTACGTGAAGTAATCGCCCAACGTATGGAGCAAGGTAACTTAGAAGAGTCAAAAGATGTGTTGGGATTACTTTTAGCGGCTGTTGATGAAGACGGTAATAAATTGAGCGAAGCACAGGTAATCAACGAAGCATTACTACTGCTGTTTGCTGGACATGAAACTACAGCCTCCTTGCTGACTTGGGTAATCTTTGAATTAGGTAATCACCCAGAATGGCGAGAACGACTACGCCAAGAACAATTAGCAGTTGTGGGAGATAATTCCCTTAGCTTGTCCCATCTCAAACAACTTCCACAGTTAACCAACGTACTAAAAGAAGTAGAACGGCTCTATCCGCCAGTGTATGCCTATAACCGTGGAGTTCTCAAGGATATTGAGTATAGAGGCTATCGTATCCCAGCAGGTTGGTTTGTGACTATCTCACCCATGCTGACTCACCGTTTACCAGAACTGTACACCGATCCCGATCGCTTCGACCCCGATCGCTTTGCACCACCTCGCGAAGAAGATAAGAAACATCCTTTGGCACTAATGGGTTTTGGTTATGGTTCGCACAGTTGTTTAGGTATGGAATTTGCCCAAATGGAAATGAAAATTGTGCTTTCCACACTGCTTCGTCATTACGACTGGACAGTAAAACCGGATTATTCTGCGATCGCTCCAGTTCGTCAGCCTTCTAAAGTTAAAGATACTCTACAAGCATATATTGAACCTTTGGTGATAACGCATCCCTTGAAGAGTCAAACATAAATATTTGACGAAACAAATCGATTTTCCGCATCTAGCATAAAGTCATAGGTATTTAGAAAATTAGACTGCCACTTCTCAGGCTTTTGGCAAATTGCGAGTGGAAATCCTGCTAAATCAAACCATTGAATATCATCCCCAATTTCTACTGTTACTACTCTCCAATTTTTACTTAGAGCTTTACTGAAATCTTTCAGCAGATTGACATTAATTTGATTAGCAGGTTTGGGAGTTGGTAAATGTCGTTCAACACTGGAAAATGATTGTTCTACCCAGTTTTTGATATTAACTGCATTAAGATATTCATTTGGCTCCGATTCTCTTTCGCGAATATACTGATAGTAAGTTTGCGCTAATTCTTCAGCTTGTTTACGAGTTGTTACATCTTCTACTTTAGCAAGCAAATATGCAGCTACAGGATCTAAGGTTCCCCATACAATAAGTTCTTTCATCCAGAAAACAATCCAAGGTAGCCCAATTTGTGACCAGTTTTCCAATGATGATTCAACTAACTCGCCACCAAAAGCTTCATCTATTGCTAGTGCAATAACACTTCCTAAGCCCCAGTTAAATCTATATCCAAAATTTTGACTAATATATGAATGCCATCTTGAAATTTGAGTCGGTTTCGGTTTTTTAATTGCTTTATTAGGGTCAAGCCACCATCCTAATATTTCATTCCAAGTAACATTTCCTGACGTGTCATCTAGTTTAAACTTCGATAAACTGGTTAAAATAATAACTATATTTTGAATATAATTAAAGCGTTTTTCTACTGTCCAAATAGCATAATTTCCACCCAATGCTAATTGTTCTTTAAGTCTAGGATAAATAGTTAAAAGTTCATTTCCAGCACGCGGTGGCAGACTGGTACGATACAAACGCCGACGCTGTGAATAATTACTATAAATTTCTGTTTTTAATGCTCTACCTCGCTTGATAAATAAATTTTCTAATCTTTCTTGTTCGAAACTAGCATAATATGCAAAGCTTCGCCGCCAAATTTTTTGAAGTTGCTCTTCCAACTCATTAGGGCTTAAATCTTTTGCTGTTAGATGCTCAATTTCGACAATTGCAGACAGTAAAATACTATCCAGTGAATCTAGAGTTTCAATTGCTGATGATTCTGCTTCAGAAAGCTTATTGTTGTAAGATAGTGGTGCAGTCCAGAATAGATAAGGGCGAACACGCTTTCCAGAACTTTTGTGTGTTTCTAATGTACCAGCAGGGGGATATGTTAGAAATGGACTCTGAATGAAGGGTGTGGCTTGACCATCTTCCTCAAATCTTAATCTTCTACCATCAAGTAAGTCATAGTTTATTCTAAATCCTCTTCCTGTGAGACATTCAAGCCGGCCTATTAATTGGCGTGTACTTCTGTAATATGTCTTTGCTGGGCTAGCATTGGTTTGATTCTCTATCCAACTTGCTAATGCTACTTCTGTTTCTGAAGCAACAGCGGATAGCGCAACAATTCGGCTGTGATTTTGTTCTACATAGGTAAACAGTCTTGCACCTAAAGATTCCAAGCGTAAGGCTCTATTTTCAGCTTTCTGCAAAGAATTTTTATTACCATCAAATTGAACTGTATGGGCTTCATCAAGTACAATAAGCGACACTCTGCGGATAAATAGAGTCCCTAGAAATTTCATCAAAGCTTCTGCTTTTTCATAAGTGCAAATTAAAACTGTTGGCTGTTCTGATGTCAGCCATACATCTGTTGGACCCCAGTCAGTACCTCCATATAAACCTGTAACTATGACATTGTTATTAGTGGAGCGCTTTAAAACACGAGACAAACTTGATTCAACTTCTGTAGCAAGCGCTCTGCTTGGCACCAAGTAAATTACTAAAGGAGCAGAGTTACTTAAGCTCTTAGAGTTTGTTGTTTCAAAAAACAAACTTTGCAAAATTGCAATTTCAGCTATCGTTGTTTTTCCTGAACCTGTAGGGGTACAGAGTGCAAATGATTCTGCTGTTACCAGTCGTTCAATTCCACAAATTTGAGAACGCCATGCTAAAGCTTTACACTTTTGATAACTTTGACGTAAATAACGTTCTAAGAAATTTCTACCATTTGGAGTAATCATCTGAGAAAGCAATTCTAGATGATGTCGTAGAGAAGTTTGTATATATACAGACGTAACTTCAGCACACAATTTTCCTAAAAGCCAAGAATAAGTGTCGTGTCCATGAAGAAGCACCTTAGCAATATCAGAAAGCTTTTCAATAGCTCTTTCTAATCTTGGTTCATTTCCCCAGCGCATTTTTGCACATAAAATTCCTAAAGAACTAGCAGTTTCTTTAACAATCAACTTGTTAAACCTGTCAGCACCTGTATCAGCGTCATCCCAAAGAAGACTTGTTTCAGTTTGGAAATTTGATGATGTTGCAGTTGCCCAATATTCTGTCAGCTGTTGCAATAAATTGGGAAAATCAGCTTTTAGCAAAGAACGTAAAATTTCTGACTCTACTCCCTCACTTATATCTTCATTGAGTAAACCCGCAGCCCTAGCAGGATAACCAGCAAGTTCATATACAGCTGCTGCAAGTAAACGAATTGGTAAAAAATCCGGGTTTAGTTGGGGATGAGATAGCCATTCAAATAACTCACCAGCCCGTAGCATTCCATTACGCCAATTAGTATCTCCAACTTCTCGCTGGATAAATGCAGCCTCAACAAGGCGCATAGCATCATTTAATCGTTCACCCGCTTCATCTTCTCGCCACCCAGTTAATCCCTTTCCTCCTGCGCGAAGTCTGGTATGTTGGCTATAAAGTTTTGCAATTGCTGGTGTTAGTCTGCTACCTGCCAGATTATTTTGTAGTTCTTTCGCTAAAGCAATGACTTCGTTACTTGGTTGAGTCATCTCATTTTGCAGAACTTCTCCCTCTACTATGACATCAGAGTTTGCTTTTTCAACCTCTGAATCATCTGGTTCTTGAACTGTCTGGGTAGAAATATTTACTGAAGGTGTTACAATTGCTGGCTGATTATAGACAGTTGTAACAAGATTTTCAACTTCATGAAGATGAATTTCAACTGCTTCAAGTCTTCTTCCTGCTGTATATTCTTCGTGTGGTTTTTCGGGAGATATCCATGTGGGATTTTTAACAGGATGTTTACCACATATATAACTAATTAAATCACAGCGTTCATAATTTATATCAACTTTTTCTAGCCACAAAACTCTTAGAGAATTAACCCATTCAGATGAAAAAGGATCATCGTAATCCTGCAAAATCTCAATTATTTGTGGGATATCAACAGGTTTTATATGAGGTACACTTGCCTTTTTATGTGCTTCAGCTATCATTTCTGTATAATGATTAGTTGTGCATTTAGCTTCACAAACTAGAGAAGCAATAATTACTCCTTCACTGTTACGTAAAAAAGCAAGACAATCATCACCTGTACGTCCAGGGCGCTTTTTTGCAATCTATTCAGTTTGATTTATAAATTCTAAATGCTGAAACTCAACTAGATGAAATCGAAAAAGAAAAGCAGGAACTTCCCAATCATCCTGCCCAAAAGGAGCAAAATTCTCAGCAATGATTCCTGAAAATATCTCTCCAAAATAACCTTGACGGGATATAATATTAAGACGTTTAGGATAGCCATAGCTTGGATCGCTTTCTGAAAAATCCCCAAATGGAAAAAGAGAATTTCCTGCTAATTTACGAAGACGATATCGAGCATCTTCATGGGATTTTTGAACGATTAATATTAATTCATTGATAATTATATCTCGTTGGCTTTTATCTTCTTTGAGGAGACGATGTGTGTACCGCTTATCTTCAGATTCACTAACTGAGTTAGATAACCACTTTGATATTCCGTTAAACCTAGTTATTTTTTGTCTTTCTTTCATTTAACATACTCTCTAAATATTAATCAGATTTACAATATAAGCTTTTAACTTAGATAATTTTAAAAGGATATGTAAAATTTAATACTAAAATATTAATAACAACCTAGTATATCAACCAAGTGCTACGCTAAAGCTAGCAAGCTTGAGAGGTAACTATGACTGCCCTGATTCTGAACCTCAGCCCCACCATTGAACTAACAGATGAGCAGTTCTTCCAAGTGTGTCAAAATAATCGAGATTTGCGACTTGAGCGCACGGCAGAGGGAGAATTGATTATCATGCCACCAACTGGATGGGAAAGCGGAAATCGTAATAGTAGACTGACACAGCGTTTAGGTAATTGGACTGACGCTGATGGTACAGGACTGGCTTTTGATTCTTCCACAGGTTTCAAACTTCCCAATGGTGCAAACCGTTCTCCTGATGCATCTTGGGTGAGTCGCAAGCGATTAAAAACTCTGAATCCAGACCCCGACAGATTCCTGCCGCTCGCTCCAGATTTTGCGGTAGAATTACGCTCTGCTTCAGACAGCTTAAAAACTGTGCAACAAAAAATGCAGGAGTACATTGAGAATGGTGTGCGTTTAGGTTGGCTGATTGATCCGCACCAACAGGTGGAAATTTACCGCCCAGGACAGGAAGTTGAGGTTTTGCGATCACCTACCAGCTTATCAGGTGAGGATGTATTGCCTGGGTTTGTACTAGATTTAACACAGATTTTGAGTTAGGCGATCGCTCTTTCAAACAAGCTTTAGCTCATGGAATGGTAGGATTTTTGGATGTTTGATAATATCTGTAAATTCCTCGCCGAAAACTTTTCCACCGACTTTGCTACCTGGCTGTTAGGAGAACCAATTTCCCTGACTGAGTTAAGTCCTTCTGAACTCTCGCTAGAACCCATTCGAGCCGATGCGCTAATTTTATTGGAATCAGCAGAGCTAGTGCTTCACCTAGAGTTTCAGACTCAACCCGATGTTAATATCCCATTTCGCATGATTGATTATCGCTTGCGAGTCTATCGCCGCTTTCCCCAAAAGCAGATGCGTCAAGTGGTGATATACCTTAAAGAAACAAGCTCAGAACTCGTGCAACAAAATACTTTTAGCATTCCTGGTACTCGCCACGAGTTTGAGGTAGTTCGACTATGGGAACAGCCGACAGAAGTATTTTTGCGCTATCCAGGTTTATTCCCATTAGCGGTGTTGGGTCAAACAGATGACCGTGCAAGTACATTACAGCAAGTAGCACAGGAAATCATCGGGATTCCTGACCAACGTTTGCAGAATAATGTCGCAGCTGCCACGGCAATTTTAGCTGGTCTAGTATTAGAGAAAGAGTTAATTCAAAGAGTATTACGGAGAGATAATATGCGCGAATCTGTAATTTATCAAGAGATTGAGGCTGAAGCTCAGGCAAAAGGTAGAGCCGAAGGTAGAGTCGAAGGTTTACAAGAGGGGATTCGGCAGGTTGCAGTGAATCTGCTCAAAAGCCAAATGCTGTTGGCAGAAGTGGTAAGAGTCACTGGATTATCAATCGAGGAGGTGCAGTTGCTACAAAAAGAGATAGAAGGTGATTTATAGACTATTTAAAACTGTCAAATCTACCAGTATTCAGAAGCGATCGCCTAGTGTGCCAAGGCGATCGCTTTTTTAGGATTTATACTGGACTGGCACTACTAAAAGTAGACCTAACTAGATTTTTTATAGATATATATGGTAAGAATACCAATTGGTACAAAAACTTTTGGAGCCATCAAAGCAATTGAATCAACTCCACTTATTACTCAGTTTTTTATGATAGGTTATGTACCAATTATCCCAATTAAAAGTTTTTATTTATTGCATGAATATGAAGTTGAAAGAGGATTATTAAGCCATAAACAAGAAATGCATATAATTAATTTAAAAAATATATCATTTATATCTGTAGGTTTTGCGTATCTCAGAGCTTTTTTCATAATTTCAGCGTTTTTTTCTATAGCCTATTTATTGACTAGTCAAGGAAGCAGTCAAAATATATTAATCCCTGATTAATATAAAAAATCTCCTACTAGTTAAAATTCGTGCCGCTATTGGCTGCAAAGAAATAAAGCTAAATAAAGCCCTAGATTTAATTCAAGAGCTTTTAGTCGAAGATATAATCAATCAAGAAAAGTGACCCAAAATTCATTAACAACTAACGATACTACTGTTGAAACAATACGAAAAACATTGTCTGTAATAACCCGATAACAAAACCCAAAACACCACCTAAAGTCACAATCGCCTGCAATTCGTTTTTCACAATTCCCTCAATGGCAGCTTCTAAATCAGCCGGTGAAGTTGATTTTACACGGTCAACTATTACTTCATCTATCGACAAAATTGGAATTACCTGGGTTACAATTGCTTCCAAATCTTTTTCCAAATACTTATCTAAAATTAGAGCCAGTTCTTGACTCATCACTTCTAAAGAAGTACTGACAACTGGTGAAGTACTAAGACGATTCAGCAGCACTACAGCAATATTTTCCCAATCAACAGAATCAGTTAATCCTTGTAAAAAATCGCTACCACTATTTTGTAGGTAATGACGGACACTTTCGCGGGTGGTCTTTCGGAGTTGACGTACCGTCCCCATTGGCAAGTTTTGTAATGATAAATTTTGCAGTAATTTCCGAATGCGATCGCGCATTTGCAAATCTTGAATCAATTCCTGCAAGCGAGTATTGGTAGCCTCTTTTTCATCCAAGCAAAAAGTTCGTAGCCGTGTGAGAGTATTACGTAAGCCAAATAAATTTGCTACTACCCAATAAGTCCCACTGGTTTTTTCGCGGAAGCCTTCATCGATAATTTGAATCGTGCGATCGGTTAAAAAATCAACTATGGCTTGGCGTAGCATATCCGGCGGTAAAACTACTTGCAATAACCAGTCAGCCAGACGCGTAGCTTGTTCTTCGCTTAGTTGAAATTCCAGCAATATCTGGTCAAAAATTTGATTGATTTGCGCTTCCAAAAAATCTTCCCGTCGCGCCAAAACCTTAAGTAATCGTGGCAAAGATTCCCCTAGTAAATCCCGCAAAATTCCCGCAACAATTTTGGCACTTTTCTGGTTTTTATCTGTTTTGATTTGTTCAATCGCCAGCTGCAATAACCAAAGAATTGCAGCTTGCACGCGTTCTGTTTGCAACAAACGCCGCGCCAGATTTTGTAATTCTTGTGGTGTCAATAGTGACCCCATGATTGTATTGGAAATGTTCTTAGCCAGACGTTCCTGGTTGCGGGGGATCAATCCAGGGGTGAAGGGTACTCTTCGTCCAGCAATGTAAATTGCTCGGTAAGGACGGAACAACATTTTTATGGCTATATCATTTGTGAAATAGCCAATAATTCCACCCAGTACCGGGGGAGACACATAAAGCCAAAGATGAGACCAGTCCAAGGGAAGAATTAAAAAAGTTAGGAGGTTAGAGCTTAGTGTTAGGAGTTAGGAGTTAGGAGCTAGGAGTTAGGAATGATAAATTTTAAATGAGAATTTATCACTACTCATAATTCATAACTTTTAACTAATAACTCCTAACTTACTAAGCACTAACACTCCCATCATACCGTTCGCGATGGGGTAGTGTGTGGCAACAGCAAAACCAACTTGACGAGCTAACTCTATTTGCTCTTTGCCAATGGGAAAGCGGTCTAGGCTGGGACTAATGTAAGCATATTCTTCTTTTAAACCCAAATAATTGGCAACTGGCACCACAAAACCGTCCAGATAGCACTGCTGAAAGATACGTAGTTGAGGATTACTCGGTCGATGAAAGTCTAAAATGGCGGCTTTAGCTCCCGGCTTCAAAACACGGTATAACTCTTGGAGACTGCGGGGAATATCTTTAACATTTCTTAAACCATAGCCCATTGTTGCGGCATCAAATTGGTTGTCGTCAAAGGGTAAATTTAGCACATCAGCTTCTATCCAGCTGATAGCAGGTTGGGGGTACTGCTTTTGAGAGCGTTCTTTAGCATTTTCGAGTAGGTTTGGGGAAAAATCCACTCCGTACACCTTGCCTGTTGCTCCCACACGCCGCACCAAACGCAAGGCTAAATCACCACTACCGCAACACAAATCTAATGCAGTATCTCCCGGTTTAGCTGCACTCCATTTTACTGCCATTTCCTTCCAGATTCGATGCTGTCCCAGACTCAACCAATCGTTCAATTGGTCATAAACTGGAGCAATACGGTTAAAAATGGACTTAATTTCGTTACTCATTTAATATTGGGCATTGGGCATTGGGCAAAACAGTTCCGTTAGCGGATAGCTAGGGTTGAGCCAGTTCCGAGTTCCCAGTTCTGAATAAAGAAATAAGATTCCCCACTCAGCACTCAGCACTCAGTACTCATTACTCAGCACTTTTGAGGGGCATTGGCTGTTGACTAATGACCAATGACTAATGACTAATGACTACTAGTCAGAGCGATCGCCACTAGTTGTGCTGATAAATTAATTAGGGTTAATTCATCTTCTCGTAAAGTGCAGGGTTGTTTCCACTGTAGTGATAATACGCCCAAAAGTTCATTACGGTAGCTAATGGGAATCACTAAATGTGCTTGCACTCCTGTATTTTGGTAGTGAATAGCATCAACTAGTTTAGTGTCTTTCAGTATATTTAAGGAAACTTGCATTTGCCCGGTGGCGATCGCTTCCCTTGTGAGCGGGTCTTGAGATAACCAATTTTCTATTGTACCTGTATCGCTGTAACTTCCTTGAGTCGTAACCAGAGTATTTCCATCTGTAAGTTGTAGAATACAGCCATCTGCCCCAAAAGTCTCACTCACAGCCCTAGCAATTGGAGCAAGAGTTTCCTCTAAGCTAGAAGCTGCTTGAGTTACCTGTACCAAAACACTCAATAGCGCCATTTGAGCATGAGCGCGGCGTAATTCTTCTGTGCGTTGCTTGAGCAAGTCGTAGGTTTCTGCTGCTCTTTGCACCACTGCCTTCAGCTCCCCTGGGTCCCAAGGCTTGGTAATATATTTGTAGACTTGCCCCGCATTAATGGCTTCTACCAAGTCTTCAATATCAGTAAATCCGGTGAGAATTATTCTTACCGTATCGGGAAACTGAGGTACTGTTTTGCTGAGAAACTCAGTTCCTTTCATTTCTGGCATTCGTTGATCGGAGATAATCACCGCTACCTCGCCTTCTGCGGCCAAAACTTGTAGGGCGTTTACTCCACTATCAGCTTTGAGAACATTAAAGTCGCGTCGAAATGTGCGATAAAGTAGATCGAGATTATCTGGCTCATCGTCAACTACTAAGATTTTCAGCTTTTTTGGTCGTTCGAGAGTCATAACTTGATACTGGACTTTATCAATTTCGAGACTGGGATTATCCATAAGATATTTCCTTTAAATATTCACTCTCTTGTTATATTCCATACCAAGTTTAGTTGAGAATAGCTGAAAATTGCCAAGGGTTTATACGGAGTTATTTTGCATATTTTAAAATGCTAAGAGTGAGCGCTACAGGGGAAATTTACTTGTCCACATATCAAAATTAGAAAAAATCGTAAAGTAAGAACCAACTAAATCAGTTTAACTGGCTGTTTTCATTATGGATGAGGTAGGTTAAAAACCTCCTTATAGCGCCATACGCTTGGGTTAAGGGCTAATGGTAACAATTTTGGGTTTTCGAGACGCGATAAATCGCCGTCTCTACAAGGAGTCATTTACTATTTGTCTCCCTTGTCGCCCTTGTCCCTCTTTCATGCAAGGCTTTTGAAACTTGTTTCATCGGGACTGCCTCCAAGATAAGTTTCCACAGATGAACTCAAGGCAGTAGGTCTGGGTAGTTCATAGATTAGAATAAGACTTGCTCATGAGGTGTTAATTAACCTCTCAAGTTGAAGCTCGCACTCTGATTATGACTGATCTACCACCCAACGCTCAGAATCCCGAAGACAATGCTAATAACGATGTAGCACAAGAGTTACTGCGAAGGCTGAGGCAAAAACAAGGTAACTGGGTGGAATGGGGAACAGCGATCGCCTCGTTACTAAAAGCCGGTTACAATCCCCAAGACATTTTTGAGGCGACTGGATTTGAACCAATTCAACAAAATCAGGTGGTTGTTGGTTCTCAAGTTTACAATTCTTTGGAAAAGTTTGGAGTATCGGAAGCAACGCGATCGCACTATACTACACGCGGTAGTGATGTTTTATATGAACTGCGTTTACTGACTCAAGAAGAACGGGCCGCCGCCGCCGAACTGATCTTCGTCCACAACGTTGATGCTGACGAGGCACGGGAAATAGCAAAAGCCCTGAAAGAGTTCTCCTATTACCGCACTTTACCAGAAGGCTTTTCTGCCCATCCTGGGGATGCTGTTGCTCACCAAGTTTGGAAACTGGCACGCCAAAATGCAGATTTACAACAGCGATCGCGCCTAATTGCCAAAGGGTTACGCTTTGCTCACACGCCAGGTGCAAGGCAAAAAATCGAACAATTACTGACTGATTTTACTACCGTTCCTCAGCGTCCAGCGCCAATTTTACCCTTTTACCGTTTGGAATTTGAAGAACAATTACCCCGAATCTTGCCCGTGGTAGGCGAGTTGCCATTGTCAAAACAAGACTTGCAAGCAGTGCCCATATTGACAGAAATTGAACCATTTCGGATGGTCAAGTTTTCTGGAGAACAAGCTTGGGTACCTTTACCAGGTTGGCAAGTGCTTTTGGCGGCAGAAGATCCAGTAGTAATTTTAGCGAATAGCGATCGCTTCCCTATCCAAACCCAAAACCAAACAGGGCCAGTCGTAGTAGTAATAGATCGTGCCCAACGACAATGGGATGCCTCCAGCTACTTTGTTGTTGAAAATGCTGGTGAATTAGATTTTCAATGGTTTGAAACTGAGCCAGAAGTTCCTCTACTAGGTCAAATTATCATCATCGTTCGTCCTAAGAAAATTCTGGATGAAGAATTAACTAAAGATTCCTGGCAGATTGACGAATAAATTCAATTTTCAATACTGTTCGGTTCAGGAAAGAGACGCGATGAATCGCTGTCTTTACAGTAATTCAGTCTTTTGTCTTAACGGCGATTTATCGCGTCTTTGCGATCTATAATTTTCATCAAAAAACCTCAACCGAACCGTATTGATTCAATTTTTAGACTCCCACACCCGGAAGGTGTGGGAGTCTTGAAGATTATATTAACTAGAACAAGAATCTTAATAAATCAATATATCAGGGAAGCAAAATTCTTAAGAAATTAAGTATTTTTTTTGTTATTTTAGCTTTTCCGCTATCTTCATATTCTATCACCACAATTTTTGAGTAAAAAACAAATTACTATTGTTTCGATTTAGTTTGATTAACGAAACAAACACGATGCATTTCCTGTTGAAATGAATAACTCAAGCATTGCCCAACATAGCTATCACTCGTTTGTAGCTGAACAAGGAGTTTTCCGAACATGTCTCTAACTAAACGTTGCTTGGCTGAATTTATTGGTACATTCTGGCTTGTTTTAGGTGGTTGTGGTAGCGCTGTTCTAGCCGCAGCCTACACAGCGGATGCTGCAAAAATCAGTGAAAATACTTCTTTTCCATTGGGTATTGGATTAGTCGGTGTATCTTTGGCATTCGGGCTTACCGTCCTCACCGGAGCTTATGCTCTTGGTCATATTTCTGGTGGGCATTTCAATCCAGCTGTTTCTTTTGGATTGTGGGCAGGTAGGCGCTTTCCGGCGTCTGACTTACTACCTTACATCGTCTCTCAAGTAATTGGTGCAGTTGTCGGTGCGGGCATTATCTACCTAATTGCTAGCGGCAAAACTGGATTTACCCTAACTGGCTCCAACCCTTTGGCCACTAATGGCTATGGGAATCACTCTCCAGGTAGTTACACGCTATTTTCTTGCTTGATTACTGAAGTTGTAATGACTTTCATGTTTCTGCTGATTATTCTGGGTGTAACTGATAGCCGCGCTCCTAAGGGATTTGCACCCCTAGCAATTGGTTTTGGACTCACCTTAATTCACCTGATTAGCATTCCTGTAACCAATACCTCAGTTAATCCTGCCCGTAGTACGGGAGTTGCTCTATTTGCAGGTGCAGAACTTTTTTCGCAAGTCTGGCTGTTCTGGATAGCTCCGATCTTGGGAGCTATTTTAGCAGGATGGTTGTATGTAGCTGTCTTTAGTGAATCAACCGTAGGTGAACGACAAAACGTCAAAGAGCTAGTCTAAAAGTCATTTTCAACTGTACAATTTGCCCCAGTATTTCTAGCTTTTATCGGCAGTTCATCAATCTTCAGTTGAAGTTGCGTAGGTACAATCCGCATTGGGTATGGCTTGAGATTTCGTTTTGAGATTCCTTAATAATCCTCCGACTTAGAGAGCAAATGAGCCAAGCAAAATTTGTTTTGTCGGGGGATTATTAATTTTATTTCTAGGATAAATGCTTAAATATATATTTACTAACCAGGAAAACTGTATGTCTTCAAAAAATAGGAACAACTTACAATACTGTTCGGTTAAGGTAAGAGACGTGATAAATCGCCGTCTCTACAATCATCAGTCGGCCATTTATTTCGGTACAGATAAAGCGATAATTTACTCAAATCATCACTGAGTTGTTTCATGCTACCAGTTATTGAAAAAATTGTATTACGTCAAATGGCTTCGGGCGATCGCCTGTTTCTCCAAGTTTACAAGTTCGTTGGCGCTAAACCTGGTAAAAAAGTTTACATCCAATCTAATCTACACGGTGCAGAAATTGCTGGTAATGCTGTTATTCACCAACTAATTGAGTTTTTATTAACAATAAATGATACAGATTTAACTGGAGAAATTTGGCTAGTTCCCGTTTGTAATCCAATGGGGACGAATGAGCGCGCTCATCATTTTTCCCCTGGACGTTACTGTATTTACGAAGCTAAGGACTGGAATCGCATATTTTGGGACTACGAAAAAGAAGCTGATAATTTAGTAGCTTTTACTAAATCTCAACTTCATATCGATCTAGAGGTCGTTCGACAAAATTATCTAACTATAATTAAGCAACAATTCGCAAAAATTTTAGAAAAAATTAATTCTCCTAATTCTGTTCCTTATACTGAGCTTTTTGGCTACAAACTACAAAATCTCAGTTTAGATGCAGACTACTTAATTGATTTACATAGTTCTACCAATCACGCTGTAGACTACCTTTATTACTTCCGAAATCGAGAAGATAGTGCAAAATACTTCCTGCTTGATTTCGGAATTTTACTTGATAAATATGATGGTGATGCTTTTGATGAAGCTTTTATCAAACCTTGGTTAGCATTGGAAGCTTGTTTTAAAAGCTTTGGTAGAGAAATCAAGTTTGATGTGGAAGCTTGGACACTAGAATTGGGAACAGGAATGCAAATGAACTCTGATTCAGTTGCTAAAGGTGTGCGGGGTGTAAAAAATTATTTAGCGCAAAAAGGTGTACTGCAAATTCCTAATTCATCGAATGATACAAAAAACCATGAGATGACTTTTGCATCCAGCAGCAACCGGAAAAAATATTATGCGATCGCAGGTGGCATGATTCAATCTAGAATTGAGTTAGGTAGTAGAATTAAAGCTGGAGAAAAGCTGTATCAAATTCTCAGTTTTAATAAAGAAGGAAAGTTGCCTACTGTAATTGATGTTTGCGCTCAACAAGATGGATTAGTTTATGATGTCGCAACTAATCAAGCTGTGAATGAAGGTGAATTTGTATTGGGAGTTATTAGTTAGTAAGCTAAGATTGAGTTTAGAAGATATACAAGACAATTAGAGATTCTGAATCCGTTTAATATATGCCATACAGTTTTGGAATCAAATCCAAAATCTAAAATCTAAAATTTTATATGTCCGACTTTAATTTTACTATTCCTGTTGTTCAAGAATTACTTGACTCAGAATTGTCTGAGCGATCGCCTGTTCCTTCTTTACAAGAGAAAATTCTCGCAATCCGCAACAGTCTACGCCCTGGACAGCAGCAAATGGCTGACTGGCAATCTGGGCCTTTGGCGATTTCTGCCGTTCCGGGTGCAGGGAAATCTACGGGTATGGCGGCGGCGGCGGCGATCGCGATCGCCCGTCAGTATGAGCGTTCATCTTCTCGTCGTCAGTTGGTAGTCGTTACCTTTACCCGCTCTGCTGCTGCCAATATTAAAGCCAAGATTCGCAAATTTTTACGAGATGATTTACATCTACCCCAGACGGGCTTTTTTGTCTATACCCTGCATGGTTTAGCGTTGAACATTGCTAACCGCCATTCTGATTTGTCGGGTTTGCAGTTAGAAAATGTCACATTAATTACACCAACCCAAAGTCACCGCTTTATCAGAACTGCTGTAGAACAATGGATTGCAAATAATCCAGACCGATATTTGCGGTTATTAGAAGGTCATCAATTTGACGGAGAAGAGACAGAAAGGTTGCGTCGTCAATCGGTGCTGCGAACAGAAGTATTACCAGAATTAGCAAATACGGTAATTCATGAAGCAAAAAGTTCTGGGATATCACCAGAATTGTTACGTAAGTGGAGTAAGCAAACCACAGACGAATATGGAATTTTGAATGTCGCGGCGGGATTGTACGAACAATATCAAAACTTAATGCGATCGCGTGACTTCATTGATTACGACGATATGATTTTAGCCGCACTGCGCGTTTTAGAAAATGACAGTGCCCGTCGCGTTGAGCAAAATCAAGTATTTGCCGTCTTTGAAGATGAAGCCCAAGATTCTAGCCCTCTTCAGACGCAGTTGTTAGAAATTTTGGCAAGTGATGGGGGAGATGAGGCAGGGAGCAGGGGGCAGGGGGCAGGGGGCAGGGAGAGAATAATAACTCCTCAATCATCAATCATCAGTCATCAGTCAACACTCAATTTAGTCCGAGTTGGCGATCCTAACCAGGCGATTAACTCTACTTTCACCCCAGCTGATCCAATTTATTTTCGGCAATTTTGCGAAGAGTGCGATCGCATCGAACGATTGGCAACGATGGATCGAGCCGGTCGCAGTACTAGAATTATCATTGAAGCCGCTAACTTTGCCCTCAAATGGATTAATAATCAGTGGTTAGCGGCAACCAACAACAAACAACAAACTCAGGGTAATCGACAAGTACCATTTCGCTTGCAGACAATTCGCCCCGTAGAAGCTGGCGATCCGCAAACTAACGCCAACCCCGCACCAGTAGGGCGAGGACTGGAACTTTATACACCCGATGATATTCATCACACCGTTAAATTGTTATCTCAAAGGGTAATTGAGTTATTTGGCGAAGACCCAACAAAAAATAGTGCAGCAGTTTTAGTCCGAGAAAATCGTCAAGGAAGATGGTTAACAGAGGCTCTGACATCTGTATGTAAAGAGCATAATATTACACTTTATGATGTCGGCGAACGCGATCGCCGTTCCCATGTTCCTCAAGAAATTTTGGCATTATTGCAATTTTGCGATCGCCCCCACTCCCCCGATTACCTCAAAGCCGCCCTAGAAGCATTAGTACAGCGCCAGTTAATTCCTACCCAAGACCTCAACGCCCTTGCTAGTCTTCCAGAAGAGTTTTTGTATCCTGGCCCCCTAGCAGCACCCCAGCCAGAAACAGTACAAAAAGCTGCACGCTTATGTCGTAGTCTACTCCGCGCTCGTTTGGAATTGCCCTTATACCAGCTAATTTCCTTTCTGGCTTTGACCTTAAATTACGATCAGGCAGAATTGGCAACAGCTGACAAACTCGCAGAACGGGTTAACCAGCAAATAGCTGGCAACAGTTCGATGGGGGGAATGCTTTCAGCTTTAAGTGAAATCGTTAGTTCCGAACGTTTTGAACCAGTGGAAACCGAGGATTCAGAAGAACGTTACACCCGTCGCGGCCAACTGACGATTATCACCATGCACAAAGCAAAAGGGCTGGATTGGGACTATGTATTTCTTCCCTTTCTCCACGAAAACTTGATTCCTGGGAGATTTTGGGTTCCTCCCCAAAGCCAATTTTTAGGCGACTTTACCTTATCAGAAGTAGCCCGCGCCCAAATTCGCGCTACTCTCCATGAAGAATCTGTCATACCGGATGTTAGTCAGGCATGGGAGGTAGCAAAAAATTTGAAAACATCTGAAGAGTATCGTTTACTCTATGTTGCCATGACACGAGCCAAGCTGCTGTTGTGGATGTCTGCGGCACAGAAAGCCCCCTTTACTTGGAGTAAACCGGACAATTTACAAGAACAAGCTCCTTGTCCGGTGTTTCCAGCCTTAAAACGCCAGTTTCCTGAATGTGTGATTAATTTAGCAGTAATGAGCAAACAAGCCTGATGAAAACTTCGAGACGCGATAAATCGCCGTCTCTACAAGTGTTTTGCGCTTATCTGAACTGTATTGTGGTGTATACTTCGCGATCGCTCCAAAAACTTGCCGCCAAATCCCGTTTTAGAGCTTCGTAGCGATCGCCGTTGCTTAAATCCTTTATTTAATTGCAGTTATAGCAATTTTAATAGTATATAATAATGGATCGTGTCGAATCAAAGCTAGACCATGCCTAAACTAAAGACTCGTAAAGCTGCGGCAAAACGATTCCGTGCCACCGGTACCGGCAAAATCGTCCGTCGTAAAGCGTTCAAAAGCCACCTTTTAGAACATAAAAGTTCTAGCAAAAAGCGTAGCCTGCGTCAGAGTACCCTTGTACATGAACGCGATGAACTCAACGTGCGCTTGATGCTCCCATATTTGTAAGTATTTTAGGAAATAAGTTATGACTCGGGTAAAACGCGGTAATGTAGCTCGGAAGCGCCGCAATAAAATTCTCAAACTAGCTAAAGGTTTTCGTGGTTCCCATTCAACTCTGTTTAGAACCGCCAACCAACAAGTGATGAAGGCGCTACGGAGTGCCTACCGCGATCGCAAAAAGAAAAAGCGCGATTTTCGTCGCCTCTGGATCACCCGGATCAACGCTGCTTCCAGGCAACACGGCTTGAGTTACAGCCAGTTGATCGGTAACTTGAAAAAAGCTGATATCCAACTCAATCGCAAGATGTTGGCGCAATTGGCAGTCCTCGATCCAGCTAGCTTCGGCAAAGTTGCGGAATTAGCAATTCAAGCTAAAGGATAAAGGTGGCAAGGGATGTATAACAGATGTAGCAGATGGCAAATAATGACTCGGTTACATCTGGTATTATCCGCCAGTATTTTTTTGATTTTTTGCTTTTCCATAGTGGGGACGGAATTAAATGCATCTGCTGCCGAAATGTCAGAAATTCAGCAGCGGGGGTATTTAAATGTTGCCGTTAAAGATAACTTGCGTCCCTTGGGATTTAAAGATGGTAACGGGAATTTGCAAGGCTTAGAAATTGACTTAGCAAAGCGTTTGGCAGTTGACTTGGTTGGTAAAGCCGATGGTGTCAAATTTCAGCCTGTAGCGAATCGCGATCGCTTGTCTGTAGTCTTAGACAAAAAAGTTGATTTTGCGATCGCTAGAGTCACAGCAACCGAATCACGCAGTCGCATAGTTAGTTTCAGTGTTCCCTACTATTTGGATGGCACTTTATTAGTTACAAAAGATACCTCCGTGCAGCAGTTGAATGATTTGGCAAAACAAAAAATTGCCGTACTCAACAACTCCAGTACCATCGCGAAAGTGCGGTACTATCTGCCAAACGCCGAGTTAGTAGGAGTAAATTCTTATGAAGAAGCGCGAGAGGAAATAGAAAATAATGCCGTTGCTGCCTTTGCCGCAGATGCTAGCGTTTTGAGCGGTTGGGTACAACAATATCCTCAATATCGGCTACTGCCAACCAAGCTATCAACAGAACCCTTGTCTATAGTAATGCCCAAGGGATTGCAATACGATGAGTTTAGACGAAATGTGAATCAAGCGATCGCTCGTTACTTAGAACAAGGTTGGCTCCAGCAACGCGCTCAATATTGGGGTTTACCATAAATTAGTTAGGAGTTAGGAGTTAGCAATTAGCAATTAGCAATTAATACTTAAGATAATTATCCTTACCTCCCTGATACCCAATAGGCTGATAATAGATTACAAAAGCAACTTTATAATATTTGTATTTGCAGCAATGGATAACAGTCTAGCCGTTGTTTATCTCTCAATTTTGGTGGTTATACTCACAATTGCAGCCGTGAGTGTGTTTCGCCAGATTTTCAAAACTCGCAAGGTTGAAGGCTCTTTTGCAAGATTGCGAAAGAAGTTAGAGAAAGAAAAAGGCACGACTCAAGAATATTATGAGTTAGGCAGTATTTATTCAGAAAAAAAATTGTACTCTCAAGCGATCGCGCTATTTCAAAAAGCTCTCAAAGCTGCTGAAGAAGAGGAAGAAGAAAATATCGCCCCTATTTACAACGGGCTAGGCTATATTTATTTTATCCAAGAGCAATATGACTTAGCAATTCGTCAGTACAAAGAAGCTCTCAAATCTAAACCAGACTATGTTACAGGATTGAACAATCTCGCTCACGCCTACGAGAAGAAAAAGTTAACTACTCAGGCGTTGCAAACTTATGAAGAAGCACTAAAGTTTGATCCAAATAACTCTATTGCGAAACGTCGTGCTGAATCTTTACGACGTTTGGTTTCTGCTTAATTCCTGAAGCGTCAAATAATTTTTGATTTGAGATTTAGATTGAGCGACGCAAAATATAGAGGGGCGTTGCAATACGCCTCTATAAGTAATTTTGGATAATTTATTTGGTTATTTTCCAAATCTGAAGTAATCTACACTAACTAAATCAGGTACAGAAGTAACTAAATCAGGTATATTAAGTATGCCCTGCCTATGTTCCCGATAACCAAGAACTAAAGCAAACCCTGGATTTTGAACTTGATAGCGGCCAGGCTTCGGATAATATTCTCCTAGTAAATAGCCGGAGTCAATGGCAGGATCAAACGCATCAAAATCAAGCATAAACTGACGTGTAAAATCCCAAATATTGCCAATCTCTTCGGCTGTTACTTGGCGACGACGCGACCAGAAATATGCTGTTTGTTGGGCTTCGGAGTCCTCATCTTCTTCGAGATCGTTATCTTCGAGATCCTCTGGGTACGGAAACAATAGATATCGCTGGGACTCAATTCCATATTGATTAGAATCGTCAGTTAACTCACCATCTGCGCCCCTGAAGTATTCAACTAATTCTCCACCCTCAAACAAGTCATAGCCGTTTTCACCTCCACCGTCGCTTACAAGCATCGTGATAACTGCTTGTCCCAACTGTTTTGAAAGTTGAGCTAACTCGCTTGATTGCAAAATTGATGGATCATACAGTAGGCCGGAAATCATAATCGACCAAGGATGTCCAACTAGTTGATAGGCGAACAAACAAGCGCCTGAAACCTCGATTTCCGCTCCCATGACATTGCGTTGAGATTCGATCGCTTTCTCGGCAAGGGCATCAGATAGCTGATTTAGTGGTACTTTCACAAGTACAACGGCAGCATTTCGATCAATGGACTCAATACCTCGCCTGTCAGACCAAGGGCGTGTAAAACTCTCTGCCGCCTCACTTATGAATTGATCGTCGTCCATACTGCTGTCCTTCACTGATGTTGATCCAGTTAACTTCTCTTGATAAATGACAATGTTGGCAAATTAATTTGGCTTTTGCTTCTATATTTTATCGGTTTTCAATCTTGGGCTTGGAAATAGATAACTATAAGTCTTTTGTAAAAATGTAAAAGATGATTAAGCGGCTAAAGCGTTTTTTGTGGCTATCTATTGCGATCATTTCCATTATTTCTATCTCAATTGGATTAATGGAAACATTGATGGCTCAACAGCCTTCGATTTCCCATCCTCTCACTTCGCTAACTGAGTCAGAAATTAGTACAGCTGTTTCGGTCATCAAAAGAGAAAAAACTTTGAGCGAAATGGCAGCTTTTCCACTGATTGCTTTACAAGAACCAGATAAAGAAGAAGTTCTAAAATTTACACCTGGTAAAGATTTTGGGCGAAAAGCTTTTTTGGTAATCTATGAGCGATCGCAAAACAAAACATACGAGGGTATCGTAGACATCACAAGCAAAACTTTAAGTTCTTGGAAAGAAATACCCTCTGTTCAACCTGCGATCGTTAATTCAGAATATGAACTAGCAACTCAGGTAGTTAAAGCCGATCCGCGATGGCAAAAAGCAATGCAAAAGCGGGGAATTACCGATTTTGATCAAGTCAAAATTAGTTGGTGGGCACCAGGAATCCAGAGTCAACAAGAAGAAGCAACAGGTAATCGTCTTTGTCGCGGCTTATCTTACTACAAAGGCAAAGCCTGGAACTATTATGGTAGTCCCATTGAAGGAGTCGTAGCAACAGTTAATTTGAACACGGGTAAAATCGCCAGTTTTATTGATCAAGGAAACGTACCTTTCTCTAAAGAAAATTGGAACTACGATATTAAGTCCTTGGGCCAATTACTTTCACCACTGAAAGCATTGAAGATTCTCCAACCTAATGGTGCAAATTTTCAGATCAAAGACAATGAAATTAGCTGGCAAGGTTGGAAATTTCGCTATTCAATGCATCCTCGTAATGGATTAATGCTGTACCAAGTAGCATACAACGACGGGGAAAACATTCGACCAGTTTTATACCGTGCTAGCCTATCAGAAATGGTAGTACCTTATGGCGATCCTGAGCCTACTTGGTCTTTTAGAAATGCCTTTGATGTTGGAGAATACAACTTAGGTTTACTAGCAAATACGATGGAATTGGGTAAGGAAATTCCCGAAAACGGTTTGTTGCTAAATGCTGTATTTGCTAATGAGCAGGGAGAACCTTATAAGATGCCGGGGGTGATCGGTATCTATGAGCGCGATCGCGGAATGCTCTGGAAACATTATGAGTATAATACTCAGCGTAATGATGTCCGTCGCAGTCGAGAATTAGTGATGACGATGACGGTAGCTGTTGACAACTATGATTACAGCCTTAATTGGATTTTTCACCAAGATGGGACTTTGGAAGTCCAAAATGAGTTAACAGGTATCGTACTGGCGCAGGGAACGGCTGCTCAAAAGCAATCTGAAGATAATTCTTATGGTCGGTTAATTGCTAAGAATATCTTTGGAGTAAATCACCAGCATTTTTTCAACTATCGCCTAGATTTCGATGTCGATGGTCAGGCGAATTCCGTGATGGAAATGAATGTGAAAGCTTTACCGATGGATGAGAAAAACCCTTTAGGAAATGCGATCGCACTTTCAGAAACCCCACTAGCCAAAGAAACGTCTGCGGTGCGCGATTTGGATCTGAAAAGCAGTCGGGAATGGATGATTGTTAGTGCAGACAAAAAGAATGCTCTCGGTGCTGCGCCTGGATATATGCTGATGCCTGGTGGAAACTCGATGTTTTTCCCTGTGGAAGGCTCAAAAATCCGAGAACGAGCAGAATTTGCGACTCATCACGTCTGGGTAACAAAATATAAACCTAATGAACTTTATGCTGGGGGAGATTATCCCAACCAAACTAAACCAGGACAGGGTTTGCCCAAATATATTGCAGACGATGAAGCCTTGATGGGTGAAGATATCGTACTGTGGTACACAATGGGCGTAACTCATATTCCGCGATCGGAAGATTGGCCTGTGATGCCTGTTCACCAAGTTGGCTTTAAGCTAGTCCCTAGAGGATTCTTTAGCCGGAATCCAGCGATAAATTTACCTGAGTAAAATATTTTTTGGCTCAAGTTTCCTTCCTTCAGGTTTTTTGTCATGTCTAAAGGCAGTAACTTGAATGCTGATAAACTTATATAGGTCAATACAGGCACTTGTTAAAAGTAGGATATCTAATGAGCTTTCCAGAAATTAATATTCCCGGTGATGGCAAGCTGCACGCTCGCTTAATTACTTCCTTGGGTGAAATTGTAGTTCGTTTGGAAGAAGAGCGAACCCCCAACACCGTCAAAAATTTTGTCGGTCTAGCAACCGGAACAATCGACTGGAAAGACCCTAAAACTGGTGAATCTGGTAAGGGAACTCCAGCTTACGATGGGGTGCGCTTTCACCGAGTCATCCCTAATTTTATGATTCAGTGTGGCGATCCTCTGAGTCGTTATCTAGATACAGCCAACCGATGGGGTACTGGTGGCCCAGGATATCAATTTCAGGATGAGTTTCATCCTGAATTGAGACACACTCGTGCAGGTATCCTGTCGATGGCTAATGCCGGACGCGGTACTAATGGTTCGCAATGGTTCATTACAGAAGCACCAACGCCTCACCTTGACAACAAACACAGTGTTTTTGGTGAAGTTGTCCAAGGTCTAGATATAGTCAAGAAGATTGCTAATGTACCTACAACTAGAGATCGTCCAAATCAAGAAGTGGTGTTACAAAAAGTAGAAATTTTTCGGCAGTAATTAACACCTCGGTTTGTAGTAAGGATTTTAGTGTTTAGAAAATAAGGACTAAAGTCTTACTACAAACTTGCTTATACCAATTCTGTATGAAGATGCACAGAATATTAAACGAACCGCCAAGTACGCCAAGAATAGAGAGTTACTCATTTAGTGCAGCTTCACATTAAATTTGGTATTACCCATCAAGATTTTGCAGCCCCATCGCAATCTTACTGTGTTTTTCAATTTGCCCCATCACTTGTTTTGCCCGTTGAATAACTACAGCCGGTAAACCCGCTAATCTTCCCGCTTCAATTCCATAAGACTTATCAGCACCTCCTGGTTGGACTTGGTGCAAAAAGATAATTTGGTCGGGTAATTCTTTCACCGTCACCTGATAGTTAGCGACATTCGGGATAATGCTAGCCAGTTCATTTAACTCGTGGTAATGCGTGGCAAAAATTGTGCGTGACCGAATATCAACTGCTATATATTCTGCCACCGCCCAAGCGATGGAAAGACCATCAAATGTTGCTGTCCCGCGGCCAATTTCATCTAACAATACCAGCGACCTAGATGTAGCATGGTTGAGAATATTTGCGGTTTCATTCATTTCCACCATAAAGGTAGATTGACCAGTTGCTAAATCATCTACTGCACCAACACGGGTAAAAATGCGATCGCATATTCCCAATCTGGCAAATCTAGCTGGTACAAAACTACCAATCTGCGCCATCAACTGAATCAATCCCACCTGCCGCAAATAACAACTTTTGCCGCTAGCATTTGGCCCAGTCAAAATAATTAAGTCAGGTGCGGGAAAACTCTTCTCCTTCTCCTCTGCGTCCTCTGCGCCTCTGCGGTTCGTTTCCTCACTTCCCAATTGCGTCGAATTCGGCACAAAAAATCCCGCAGGTAAAGACTGTTCCACCACCGGATGACGCCCATCAACAATGTTAATCTCCCTTCCTGGCAACATTTCGGGACGACAGTAACCTTGATGCACCGCCAACTCAGCCAAACCACACAACACATCCGCCGCCGCCACTGCACGAGACAGATTGCGAATTACTTCTGCCTCTTGTGCTACCTCTTCCCGCAACGACGTAAAAATCTCATATTCCAACTGATTTAAATCATCTCGCGCCGTCAAAATCCGGGCTTCCCGTTCCTTCAAATCAGGAGTGATGTAACGTTCTTCATTGGTCAGGGTTTGCTTGCGGATATAATTAGCGGGTACTTGGTCAGCTTTGCTGCGGGAAATACTGATATAATAACCAAAAGTTTTGTTAAATCCTACCTTCAGTGTCGAAATTCCTGTCTTAGCTCTTTCATCAACTTCTAAGTTAGCAATCCATTGCTGGTCTGCTTCTACAGTCGCCTTTCTCTCATCCAAAAGAGGATTTACACTGGGGCGAATTAGTCCGCCTTCTTTAATTAGTATGGGTGGCGACTCTACAAGATGCGCGTGTAACTTTTGTGCCAATTCTTCCAACACACTTGGGACTTTCTGCAAAGCTTTCAGGAAGGGGGAACGCGTCTCAATTACTAAGTTGGATAATTCCGGTAAGCGTGAGAGGGAATCTGCCAAAGCTACTAAATCTCTAGCATTCGCTGTACCAGAACCCGCCCTTCCGGTGAGTCGTTCCAAATCATAAATTTGCCTTAACAAATGCCGTAAATCTTGACGTAGAGGCGTATTTTCCATCAATTCTTGGATGGTATCTTGCCGCGCCCGAATACCTTTAATATCAAGTAGCGGTTGCAACAACCAGCGCCGCAAAGCCCGCCCACCCATCGCTGTACTTGTTTTATCTAACGCCCAAAGCAGGGAACCGTGAAAAGTGCCATCCCGGACGGTTTGGGTAATTTCTAGGTTACGGCGGGTTTGATTGTCAACAATTAGGTAGTCGGTGACAGTGTAGCTGCGGAGTCTCTGAAGAGTAACAGGGTTTTCTTTTTGAGTATCTTCCAGGTATTCCAGAAGACCGCCAGCCGCACGAACGGCGAGGGGAAGATGATCGCAACCGAGTCCTTCGAGCGATCGCACCTTAAATTTCTGCAATAATCTAGGTCTAGCTTCACCTTGGGAAAATGGTAGTTGCGATCGCAAACTATAACAAAATGATGGTGGCAAACACTCCGGCAGATGTGGTGAAGTCTCTCCCGGACGCAGCAAACTCCCCAAATCGGGCGCATTTGTCGGAACCAGCACCTCTGATGGTTGCAGGCGCATTAATTCTTGTGTCAAATGTTCTAAATCACTACCTTGTGTGGTAAGAAATTCACCTGTGGAGATGTCTGCATAAGCTAAACCCCAATGATTTGCGGCAATTACTACTGCTGCTAAGTAATTATTGCGACTGGATTTGAGCATCCCCTCTTCCAGCAAAGTACCAGGAGTCAGGATGCGCGTTACTTCCCGCCGTACCAATCTCCCAGCAGCTTCAGAAGCATCTTCCACTTGGTCACAAATTACTACTGCATAGCCTTTTTCCACCAGCATCGTCGCATAGCGTTCCCAAGCATGATGCGGAACACCAGACATCGCCACTCGTCCCTGTTCTCCAGCTTGCTTACTAGTGAGAACTAATTCCAATTCTTGCGCTAGTTTGACAGCATCTTGGAAATAGCATTCAAAGAAATCTCCTACCCGATACAGCAATACCGCGTGAGGATATTTATCTTTCGTCTCGACATAGTGCAGGTACATTTGACTTAGCTTGCTGCGGTCTACCTGTTGATGGTCAGAAATAAAAGTACTCGCGTCGGGTCTGGTAGATGGAGTTTCAGAGTGAGAAGCGGTCATAGATGCTATTGAGTTACGCGCAAAAATTTCACAATATCCGATGATGTTAGAAATGAGTGGCGATGCCTGCGACGGGCTATGCCTACGCTCAAGGATATTTTACCTTTATCTGAACAATGGTGCTGAGGTATTTGCGTGACACTAGGGAACATCCAACTAAACAGTATGTTGACTTTTGTTTTTTAGGCTAAAAGCAATTATAGAGTGAAAATTCAGGAGTGCTGAGTGCAATTATTACTTTTTTTACTCAGCACTCATTACTCAGCACTCAGCACTGCTTCGGTGATAGTGCATTCATACACAGAATAATTTGAACATAAAAAATGCTACAACGTAGATATAGCAATAGTTTATAGACCATTCATCAATTTTTTACATCTATTTCGGTTCAATACCATGTTAAGCTCTGCAATTGTTCAGTCCTTCATTATCACCCTAATTACTCTTGGCGCTTGGATAATGGGACTATCCATTCTTAGGACTCAAAAAATTCTCAAATTATTTAAGACAGAACCAGACAAACTGAGTTGGCAAATCATGTTTTTACTCATGGTTTTTTTTCTCGGTGGTTATTCGTTATGCATCTATTTAACAATTGAAAAGCTGATTGAATGGATACCATTGCTCACTGGCATGGTTTTCTTTTTTGGAGCATTATTCGTCTTTTTTAGCGTTACTATCTACCACCATACACTGCAAAGATTGTTTCTCGTACAGGAAAAATACCGTACAGCAAAAGAAAATGCAGAGTCAACTTTATTTAAATTACAAGAAACTCAGCAATCTCAAATGCAGTTAATTCAACGCGAAACTATGTTGGCGTTAGGAACAATGGTTGCTGGGGTTGCTCACGAAATTAATAATCCAGTGAGTTTTATTCATGGGAATTTAGAATATCTTCATCAGTATAGCCATGACTTACTAAATCTTCTCGCAACTTATGCTTCTGTATATCCAAATCCAGATATCAAAATAGTCAAGGCTCTTGCTAACAGCGACTTGAGCTTTATCCAAAGCGACTTGCCAAAGCTGCTAAACTCAATGCAGGTTGGCACAACTCGTATTGGAGAAATTGTAGAATTGCTGTCAAATTTCTCACGTCTGAATGAAGCTGACTATAAAAAAGCAGACATTCATCAGGGTATTGATAGTACACTAGTCATTTTGCAGCATCGGCTTAACGGTTCTTCTAGTAATAGCAAACCTATTTCAGTGATTAAAGAGTATGGGAACATTCCTAAGATTTTTTGTAATCCTCGCTCTTTAAATCAAGTATTCTTAAATTTAATTAATAATGCTATTGATGCCTTAATGAAAAAAGCAGATATTCTTGGTCAAACTACAGATGAAACACCAACTATTTTAATTCATACATTTCATTCTCAGGAAAATCAAATCACTATTTCAATCGCTGATAATGGTTGTGGCATGAGTGAAGAGATTTGCCAAAGCATTTTCCAGCCTTTTTTTACTACTAAGCCTGTTGGTCAAGGAACTGGTTTAGGTTTGTCTATTAGCCATCAAATTATCGTTGAGCAACATGGTGGCTCTATCAAATGTACTTCCATTGCAAACCAGGAAACTAAAATCGATATTAGACTTCCAATTAAACAAGCATATAATAGCAATGCCTATTCTACAAAATAAAATATCCGGTGGGGCTTTTTTGCAGGCTTATGCCTTCCTATTTATCCTTTTAGGACTTACGTACTCGTGGTGAAAAAGAAGCTTTTGCAATTACTTAGGCACTTCCAAATAAAACAATATCCCAAAGCTGACGCAAAAATTCTCTCTATGTCTCCTCTCTCTGTGTTCTCTGCGTCTCTGTGGTTAGTTTATTTGGATAATTTATTTCTTGGAAATCCCTTAGCTTCTCTATGAGAGGCTGCATCGACACTCGTAATGGCGTAAAATAGCAGTCCATACGTAAGTACTGGGAGACAACATAAATTATTTTTTGGGGGTTAGCGACGCATATTCTTTTATTATTTTTACTAGTCAATTTCTTGTCTAAATTGTCAATACGTAATTTCTGTAATATTAGTAGCAATATTGTCCAGCATAGAAAAGTATGGGATACCCTAATAGCAAAAGTTTTGCAGCATAACTGTGAGTTTAAGCAGTAATTAGGGAAATATAAGTTTGATTAACTTTGCAATTATCGCAATGCTTGTTCGGGGCGTCACCATAAACGTTACTTCAAGATAAAGAAAGGATTGAAAGTATGTTGGCTATACATAGCATGACAAATGCTAATAATCTGAACTTGCGATTAGAGTCTACTTTGCAAGAATTACCACTTTGGTCTGTTTACTTCGATGCAGATAGTCCAGCAAATGATTTGAATAGACTTTTTAAGCAAGAGCCTTTACTACCAGGAATTATCCTAGTAAAAAATCATAACTATGTAGGCATGATTTCCCGACAAAGATTTTTTGAACACATGAGCCGTCCCTATAGTTTCCCACTATTTTCTAAACGACCTGCGATAAATCTGATTAACTTTTTGCAACCAGATGTATGTATAATTTCTGAGGAGACGCTCATTGTAGAAGCAAATAAGGTAGCTTTGCAGCGAGAGCCTCAATTTGTATATGAGCCGATTTTAATAGAAACTCAGTTAGGCAGCTATAAACTACTCGATTTCCATCAGTTGCTTTTAGCTTATTCTCAAATTCATATTTTAACATTAGCTCAACTAGAGCAAGTAGAAGAACAATCTAGAATTGCCAAACGAGGTTTTCGTAACCTGAAGAATAACTATACTCGATTAATTCAGAATGAAAAAATGGCGGCTTTGGGGCAACTTGTTGCTGGGATTGCACACGAAATCAATAACCCAGTCAACTTTATTGCTGGCAACCTGGTTTATGCACTCAAATACACTCAAGATTTACTAAAATTAATTAGCTTATACCAATACCATTATCCTGCGCCAGTAGCAGAAATTCAAGCTGCGATCGCAGAACTAGAACTAGAATTTTTAACTGCTGATTACCTCAAGCTTCTTGATTCTATGAAGTTTGGTACTGAACGTATCCAAGAAATAGTTCTTTCATTACGCAATTTCTCTCGCCTCGATGAATCTGAGAAAAAAATAGTTGATATTCATGAAGGTATTGATAGTACTCTAATAATATTACAAAGCCGTCTAATCAATCAGCAGACTGGTAAAAAAATTACTCTTTCTAAAGAATATGGCAATATTCCTCTAGTAGAATGCTATCCTGGGTTAATAAATCAAGTATTTATGAATATTATAGCAAATGCAATTGATGCTATCTTTGAGAGTTTTGAATCAGCTGATTCAACTCTAAAATCACCCTTAATTATTATTCGTACTGAAGTCACAGATAATCAGCAAGTAGTTATTCGCATTGCTGATAATGGTACTGGAATTCCCAAGGATATACAAAAGCGATTATTTGACCCCTTTTTCACCACTAAACCCGTCGGGAAAGGCACTGGATTGGGGCTATCCATCAGCTATCAAATTATTGTAGAAAAACATTGTGGTCAACTGCAATGTATATCTACTGTAAAAGAAGGAACTGAGTTTATTATTACAATTCCTCTTCAACTTAATTCATGACAAGTTAGTTCAAAGAACCTCTATTTTTAGTAACAGGTTACAAATTGTCATTGCGAACACTACGCTGTTGCTTCGTACCCTTCTCTACGAGAGGCTGCGCCAACGGGAACGTCAGAGGCGAACGTAATGATAAACATTGTTCTTGCAAAATTGGGATGCTCCCGGTCAATACGCTTCAGATAAACTTTTTTCTCCCCCCTGCTCCCCCTACCTGCCTCAACAAATAAATTTATTTCTTAACCCAAGCGTCTTGCTTTATAGATAGAGTATCCTGAATTCTGAATTCTGAATTCTGTATTCTTACTACTGGTTTATTGTAGCAATTTTCATCTATTTAGAATCTACATTTCTATTTTTATTTTTGAACAAGACTACGATAAAATACGGTAGGTGTACAAGTCTAACAAGAAACAATGTAAGCCAGTATTTTACAAAATTAGTGTGGCTGAAGAAGCCGTCAATTCGATCTATCGCCCTTACTAATACCCAGTGCTAGAAGCCTTTCTGTTCTCTCTAGCAATCGTTAGTTAAACGGCGATAGATGACAGATATATAATTGATAAACTTTGTTTTTGAGTCAATAAATATGAGTTATTTTAACCATTATCAGCAACGAAAAGACTATATCATCCTGCTAATAATTTGGCTGATAGCATTAGCTATAGATAGAACTTGGTTTTTCTTAGATGAATCGATTCCAGCTTACGATCAAAGCGCACATTTAACGGTAGCATTATATCATTATAAAATTTTTCAAAACTTCAATATCTTCTCAGGAGATTGGTGGTTATCTCTGTGGCAATTAACTCCAAGTTATCGCGCTCCTTTTGTATATATTTGCACAGTACCATTTTTGATGTTGTTTGGACGGGGATCTGACCAAGCAAGTTTGGTCAACTTATTGTACACTGCAATAATTATACTTTCAGTGTATCATTTAGGGAATTTTTTATTTAAAAACCGAAAAATTAGCATAACCGCCAGCATATTTTGTCTATTATTTCCTATTTTGGGAATTATGCGGACAGATTATTTATTAGATTATGGTTTGACAGCAATTGTTATCTTAACTTTCACAGTTCTGACGATTTGGAAAGATAGTTATATTCGGTTTCCATCATGGGCATTAACTATAGTCTTGGGCATAGGAATAGGTTTAATCATGTTGGCTAAACCTACAGGGATTATTTTTATTTTAGTTCCTAGTATTTGGACATTAATTAGTTTTATTAGAAAACGTAAATTTACCAAGCTAATTCAAACTTGCTTATCTTTGATGATAGCTTGGTTAATTTGTCATTTTTGGTATGGCGTAAATTGGTTAACGATTATTACATCAGCATTAAACGCTAACCAAGTCGGAAAAGGGGAGGGCGATCCTTCTGCTACAACTATTGCTGGATGGTTATACTATCCACAGATGATCCCAGAAAGCGTTGGTTTACCAATATTGTCTGTGAGTATTGGTATTTTATTGGTTTATCTGATTAAATATCGATTTTATACTGATTTAATTTCAGAAAATCTTCATAAATCGGCTCGAATTTGGTTATTAGTTACCTTAGTAAGTAGCTATATAATTTGTACTTTGGGCACAAATAAAGATATTAGATTTATTTTGCCATGCTTTCCGATAATTAGTTTAATATTGGCTGATTTATTCAACTTAATTGAAAATATATATTTTGACAGGTTGAGATTAACTACCCTTGTCTTAAGTGTCATAGTTTTACTCAATAATTTGTTTCCATTACCCCTAATTCAAACATGGGGTAGTAAACATTTACCTAATGATGATGCTAGGAAATATCCTCTAGATAAACTGATAAATAAAATCAACGAAACAGATGTATATTTAAGGTCAAATTTAGGGGTAATTCCCGTTTCGTTACCTCAGATAAATGAGTTTACTTTAGATTATTTTGGGACATTAGCAGACTTTCGCGTATATGGCAGAAAATTAACAACGAAGTTATCTCGCATAGAGCAAGATTTACAATATTTCTCTTGGTATGTCACCAGAGAGAATGAACCAAATGAACCGGGAGAAAGTGGAGAAACTAAAGGTAAATTAAAATCTTTAGTGGAATCTTCTACTGATTTGAAATTACAGGGTGATTGGATATTACCTGGTAGAGATAAATTGCGATTATATCACCGCAAAAATCCTTATGTAGTTGTTCAAAAAATAAGTAATACTGAGTCTGTAATTAGTCTAGAAAAAGTTGAAATTTCTCAGCAACTAATTTTAGATAAAAATAACTCTGTAACCTATCAAATAACAGGTTCATGGGATGATTTGCAAAATGGTTTATTACTGTTAAAATGGCAAAATGATCAATCATACTGGTATCACGATCATGCCATTGGCTTGGGTAATTTATACTGTGGCATCAAATGTCACCCAGAAGGAAGTTTCCGGGTAAAAGAGGATTTAGCCACATTTATTCCCAAAACACTACCACTAGGAAAATATCAACTATCAGCACTGTATTTAGATAGGAGAAACAACAAAATCACTTCTTTAAATATTCCAGATATTACTGTAAATGTGACAAACATAGGAACAGTAGAAAAATCGCCACCTTTAGATTTAGTTACCAGAACTTCACAACTAGCACAAGATTTACAACAGGGAAAATTAGATAATCTATTTGTACAAATAAGTAATTTCAATCAATACGATCCTACTCAGGATTATTTAAAACAAATTGAATTAGCAGGTAATTATCATCTGCAAAAAGAGCCAAATAACTTAAATTGGCGTTATAATCTAGTGTTATCACAACTTTTACGGCGGCAAGTTCCAGAACTAATCCAAAATTTGATAGAATTAACTAAATATGATGCTGAAAATCCTTACACATATCTTTATTTAGCTTTTGTTTATTTATATAATTTTCAACCTTTACAAGCTGAACCCAATTTAGCGATCGCAGAAAAATTAAAACCAGATATACCAGAATTAAAAATTTTAAAGAAAGTAACAAATATTATGAAATTTTTGCATCTATAATGGTTCTCCACTAAGGAGTAGGAGAAATGTGAAGTTGCCAAGCAACCTCAGTTTTAAAATTGCAAGTCTAGCTTCGATTTTGGGGGTTGAGATATGATTTTTTGAGCGTCTGTTGTTATTTATCTACCTTGCCATGTGTTTTAATCGAAATCTCAAGGACACGGGGCATTTTTGGGAGAAGCTATACCACAGCACGAGTTTTACCAATGCAGACAAACAACGCGTAATATTAATATTAGTATCATCCATAACTAAAATAGCTTCATTCTCACCGAGTTATTAGTATATAGTATGGCTAAAATTACTGTTTGCATTCCTACTTTTAATCGTGTTCATCTCCTTCCTTATGCTATTGACAGTGTACTCAATCAGTCTGAGCAAGACTTTGAGCTAATTGTTTGTGATGACGGTTCTAAGGATAGCACACCTGAATTGATGTCACAGTACACAGACGAGCGGATTAAATATATCCGTCATCTGCAAAATATTGGTAAAAGTAATAATATGCGCTCTGGCTTTGATGCAGCCAGCGGTGAATATTTTATTAAATTTGATGATGATGACCGGCTAACACCCGATTTTCTCGCAAATACAGCGGCTATTCTTGCTCAAGACTCTAGCATTGATTTTGTTGGTACAGACCATTGGATAATTGATATTAACAATGTGCGGGATGAGGTAAAAACTCAAGAAAATTCTCATCGTTGGGGTAGGAATAATTTGCCAGTCGGTGTTGTAAATAATTTATTAGAAGTCGTATTTATTCAGCAAAGCTTTCAAGTTGGGGCGACATTATTTCGCCGTAAAACCTTGCAAGAATTAGGATATATGCAGGCAAATTTGCAAAATTGTGAGGATAATGATTTATTTGTGCGTCTGGCTTTGGCTGGAAAAAAGGGCTATTACTTACCAGAATTATTGATGGAATATCGCTACCATGCAGAGCAGCAAGGTATCAATCGAGCTATTCCTTATTTATTTGATAAAATCCGGTATTTAGAAAATTATAAGTTTGAGTCTGAAAAAATAGAGACAATCAGGAAAAATCGTCTAACTGAAACGAAATTATTATTAGGTTTGCGTTTGATTGAAAAGGGTGAAACGCAAAAAGGCAGAGAGCTAGTTTTGGCAGGACAGTCTTTTTCCACTCCTAAAGCTTGGACTGGTTTAGGATTATCGTTGTTACCTATTGGGTTGCGAAGTAAGGCGTTTAATGCACTGCGACAGGTGCGGGGTTAAGCTATGGGAATGAGTTGATGCAGAAGCATAAATGAAATTATGCAGAGTTTTACACTCCATTAATGTACTTTACTAATTTCTTTAATCAATTATTTTCTGACCAACGATCAACTATTTCGAGCATTTTTTCAATACTTATGGCTTTAACCATCCCTTTACCACGCGGTATTTTAACCCTTTCTACTACATCATTCAATGATTGAAATTGTTTCTTATTGCGCTCATTTTCTACTATTTCTGCTATCTGAGAAGCTTTTTTTTGATTAAAACCAGCATTTTGTAATTTTGAGACAATTTTAACTTGACTAAGTGTTTTAAAAACTTCTATTGGTTCAGTCTTATCAGCCATCTGCTTTTTAAGCTTTTTAATTTCATTTTCTAACTTTGCATTAGTAGTTGCTTGCTCTAATATTTGGTTCGTTATCTTTTCAAAACGTGATTCCAAATTTATTAAAAATTGTTCTATATCTTTTGATTGTAAAGATGTTTTTTCTGAAGAATCAGCTTTTTGCTGTCTAAATAATTGAACTTGCTTTGTTAAAGTCTCCTCATTTTCAGACTCAATAATAAATGCTCCAATCATTTCGCCCTTATGAGGCTCTATTTCTCTAGCCCTAGCAGCAGCATGATATTCAAAGTGTCCATCAACTACCTCAAAGGAATTGATACTTGAGCGACGAATAACTATAGGGTTAATAACTCCCGCCGCTTCTAAAATAAGATTTGCTGCCTGTTCTAGTTCATCATCTCTAAAACTTGAACGAGGTACATTAGAAGCAATTTTCTTGATAGCAACAAGTGATGTAGATAATTTCATTAATTCAACCCTATTTTTTGTAAAACTTCTATTGCTAATAATTCAAATTCTTGTGCAGCAGTTGAATCTGGCTTAAAATCAAGGACAGAAATAGGATCAGCTACCTCCATATCTCCTATAATAAGAAACCTCTCAGCACATTTTGCCAGGTCATCTCTATCATAAATTACCGTATTCATCATCTCAAAATCATACCGTTTTGGAATAGCTTCGAGTCGTTTGGGTAAAGTATGTTTAATAAACTGGTTATTAGTAGATATTTTGCAAGCTAATACACCTAGAATTTCAATTTGAGGCTTTCTTATTTGTTTTCTAAATCCATTTATCTTTTTGATAAATTCTCTGACGTTTATTAGTCCTTGATTAGCGAATGGTTTGAGATCAGAAGGAATAATAAGATAGTCAGCAGTAATTAGAGCAATTCTAGCGTACAGATTTAATGAAGGAGGAGTATCAATCAATACTACATCATATTCTTCTGCCACTGCATCTAGTTTTTGAGCAAGCATCATTTTACTATCTTCTTGCTGAATTAACTCATTTTCATAATTCATCAAACTAATATGAGAAGGAACAACGCTAATTTCTGGATTTGTAAATTGGGATTTTCTGGCGACTTCATTTATAGGAAAAAAATCTTCTGATTGCAAGATATGACGAATATTAGAATCTTTGATATCATCAAACTCTTCATCATCAAATTTGACTAAACCAGTAGCAAATGTAGTGTTGGCTTGACTATCTAAATCAATAACTAGAACTCTTTTTCCTTTCTTTCTAATAGCAGCAGCTAGATTAACTACAGTTGTTGTCTTACCAACGCCACCTTTATTATGGTAAACCGCGATTGTTTTCATTGAATATTCCCTTTTCGTTTCAAATTTTGAATTATTTTCAGTTATTTTCACTTCTGGTTTATCTACTAACTGTCCTTCTTTTAGGCTCTCTCTACCAATTAAACGTTTAATAGCCGCTAATTTAGTCTCAACTTCTTTGCCAGAACATTGAAATACTAGTTTGATATCAGTCTGGAATTTCTCATAAATTCTAATCTCTTTGCCATTAGTTAACAATCCATACCTGACATTCAAGCTGGTTAAATAATGCCTGAGTCGGGGGACATGATTATTTAAGTTTTGTTTGGGATGTTTTGCCTCCATGACGACACTCAGCGGTGAGTTGGCATCTAAGACAAAGGGAATCACTTGCGCGGCAAATGCTAAGAAATCTAAGCGGATGCTACCAATGGCAACTTCTTGATGCCAGGTGTCAGGAGTATAACCTAGCTGCGGTAGCAAATATTGCACTATGAGTTTGCTTTCAACTTCGCTTTCGTTACGGCATAGCTCAGGATTAAAAGGCAATATTTTTCTACCTCTAAATAATTATTGGAATTGGGACAAAACCTTATATTTGCTAGATTATGCCATAACCTTAATGATTTTGAGTGATAGAAATCACTTAGAAAAATATAAAAATCATCATAAAATTAGTGCTTTTGCTGATGAAATAATCACTTCTGAAAGCTAGTCATATTCAAAATTAACAGGCTGTGTATGTATTTCACTATTCCCCCTGTAAATGGCTAGAATCAATGTGTTTACTTAATTTATTTGCGCTAAAGGTTTTGGCTACTGTATCTTGTCCCCACTGCCATCAACTTGTTGATAGTCAAGCTATTAGTTGTCCTTATTGCCGGACAACACTCAAAGCTTACGGTCATCCCGGTATTCCATTGCACCGCGCTATTGGGGACGGGTATCTATGCGACACTTGCACTTATCACGCTGATGATACTTGCAATTTTCCCCAGCGTCCCTATGCCAAAGACTGTACCCTCTACCAAAATATTGAAGAGACAAAGTTAGAGTTAGAACAGCAGCGTTACACCAACAGTTTTGCAATAACGGTGAAAATTTGGGTAAAACGCAACCAAGCTTTGCTGTTGCTATTAGGTCTATTATTGGTCTGTTTGTTCTTCAGTCTAGTAACTTAGATGGTTAGAACTGATGCAATACTTGTCGGGTTTTGGGGAAAAGGGGAAAGAAAAAACCTTTACCCTAAACCTAATTCCAAGTTGAAAATGCTTAACCGAGAAGTATTGAGAACTGATGCAGCTTGAAAATACTAAGGGTGCGAAAGCATTAAACCGAAAATATACGGATACAGGATTAAATCTTTCCATACAAGAGGTTGCAATTGCTCTTGATACACTAGACGACTACGAGCAGCTACTATATATTTTATAAATCGGATAGGATGCTTAACCTACAATATATAGTGCTATATCTTTGTAGTTAAAAATTTAAATAAACTACGAAGGCTTAAAAAAATCACAAAGCCGACTTTTGCAACACAACCGTATTTGATGGCTAATTCAATTGTTTCAACAAAACGGCTCGGCAACCAGTTAATCCACTGGTTGCTTGAAGAAGACCGACGACGAGAGAAGGAAGGGCCTTACCGCAAAGAAGAACCACATCGCCAGCATTCTTGGTGGCAGGTAATGTGCTTGACTGGTGTAGATTATTTCTCGACCCTTGGTTATCAACCTGGGATTGCAGCACTGGCGGCTGGCGCTCTTTCTCCTATAGCTACCCTAATTCTGGTTTTGCTGACGCTCTTTGGAGCATTGCCAATCTATCGGCGCATTGCTGCTGAAAGCCCTCATGGTGAAGGGTCGATCGCAATGTTAGAGCGTTTGCTCCCTTGGTGGCAAGGCAAATTACTTGTGCTGTGCTTACTTGGGTTCGTAGCAACTGACTTTATTATTACCATTACTTTGTCGGCTGCTGATGCTACTGCCCATATTATCGAAAATCCGCTGACACCAATTTGGTTTCACAGTCAGACGATCGCAGTTACTCTGATATTAGTTGCATTACTAGGTGCAGTTTTCTTAAGAGGTTTCCGAGAAGCCATTGGGATTGCAGTAGTTTTGGTGGCAGTTTATCTGCTGTTAAATTTCATTGTTGTTAGCGTCGGTCTGTATCAGATTCTAGCTCACCCAGAAGCGATCGCAAATTGGCAAACTGCACTTTTTGCAAACCATTCCAACCCTTTAATATTAATTGGTATCTCTCTGCTTATATTCCCCAAACTAGCACTGGGATTGTCAGGTTTTGAGACTGGTGTTACCGTTATGCCCTTGGTAAAAGGCAGCAATAACAGCACTCCGCAGCATCCCAAAGGGCGAATTCGGAATACACGCAAGCTGCTTACCACTGCTGCTCTGATTATGAGCTTCTTTTTGCTCACCACCAGCTTTATAACTACTTTACTGATTCCAACCGCAGAGTTTGCATCTGGAGGCAAAGCCAACGGACGGGCCCTTGCTTATTTAGCACATCTTTATTTAGGCAATGGCTTTGGCACTATTTACGATTTAAGTACTATTTCTATTTTGTGGTTTGCCGGTGCGTCTGCAATGGCAGGGCTGTTGAATATTGTGCCTCGCTACCTACCACGCTATGGTATGGCTCCTAATTGGGCACGAGCAACGCGACCTTTGGTGTTAGTCTACACAGCGATCGCTTTTGTTGTCACAATTATCTTTAGAGCAAGTGTAGAAGCCCAAGGTGGGGCTTACGCAACTGGTGTACTTGTGTTAATCACCTCAGCCGCCTTTGCCGTCACCCTATCAGCTCACCGTCATAGACAGAAGCGGGCCAAACTCGTTTTTGGAATCATTACACTGTTATTTTTATATACCACCGTTGTCAATATCATCGAAAGACCAGAAGGGATTAGAATCGCTGGGTTTTTCATTGGTGCGATCATTTTTACCTCCCTAGTTTCTCGTGTTTGGCGTTCAACGGAACTGCGAGCAGAACGAATCGAAGTTGACGAACTTGCTGCCCAATTCCTTGCTGAAGAGAGTCAGGGAGCAATACGGTTAATTGCAAACCGGTTGAATACAGGCGATGTCCTTGAGTATTTTATGAAAGAGAAAGAGGTGCGCGAGGACAACCATATTCCACCCAACGATCCAATTCTGTTTCTAGAGGTTCATGTATCAGATGCTTCGGAATTTGCGGATGTGATTGTAGTCAAAGGAGTGCAAGTTGGTGATTATCGCATTCTTCGGGCTGAAAGTGCAGCAGTACCAAATGCGATCGCAGCTTTACTACTCTATATTCGTGACCAAACAGGTAAGATTCCCCATGCTTACTTCGGTTGGGTTGAGGGAAATCCCATACAATACTTACTACGTTTTATCTTGTTTGGTGAAGGTGACATTGCTGTAGTTACCCGTGAAGTCCTCCGCCGCGCTGAAAAGAATCCCCAAATGCGACCTGGTATTCATGTTGGGGGTTGATTTAAGAGTGCTGAGTGCTGAGTAATGAGTAATGAGTAATGAGTAATGAGTGCTGAGTTTAATTTTCTGCGTAAGTTCCCTAAGTCTGTAAGATTTAAGAGTGCTGAGTGGGATTATTACTTTTTTTACTCTAAGCTGAGTTACTCAGCACGGGCTAAACCTTAGCTATCCGCTAACAGCACTGTTTCGATGATAGAAGTAGCGATCGCTGCTTTTGCCTCAAGTTTGAAGAAATTACCCTAAAATTTATGTAAGTATGAGCCGCTGAATCTTAGATTAACTCTAAATTTATTTAACTTTATACAATGCCAGACGCGGAAAAGTCCCAGAACCAGCTGGCTAATGGCAAGCTGCTGCATCGGCAAGTTAGTAAAAAAACCAATTATTCACTAGTCGCCAGTGGAGAAGAGGGAATGCTGCTTCAGTTGGCTGATGGCACTATCCAGGCTTGTAATGCCGCTGGCGATCGCATCTTGGGACTAACCACACAACAGCTTGTGGGACAAAATCTGCTCGATCCCAAGTGGCAATTTATTCATGAAGATGGCACTCCTTTACTCAGTGAAACTCACCCTATAAGTGTTACCAAAAATACAGGTAAACCTTGTTTAAATGTGGTGTGTGGCTTTTATCAGCCAAATGGTGAACTGGTTTGGCTATTGTTTTCCTCCCAACCTCTGTTTCAAGCAGAAGGAAGCAATCTCTATGCGATCGTCGCAACTTTTTCGGATATTACGGAATCTAAGTACGCCCAGTTTGAGCAGAACGGTAACTGTGAACCAGATACTCAACCAGTTGATACAGATGAATTTCAAACACTTTGGGATAGTCACTGTCTGTTTCAACAAATTGCTGGCACTCTTCCGGGAATACTCTACATTTATGACCTAATTGAGCAGCGAAATTCTTACGTCAATTATGAAATTGCTCAAAGCTGGGGCTATACACCAGTCGAAATCCAGGCAATGGGAAAGTATTTATCTACCCAGCTTCTACACCCTGAAGATTTGGCGCGACTCCCTAGCTATCTTGAAAAATTTAATTCTGTTCATCAAGGTGAAGTCCTTAGCTTTGAATACCGGATTCGACACGCCAATGGAGAATGGCGCTGGTTTTGTAGCTATGACACTTTGCACAGCAGAAATGCTGATGGATTGCCGCAATATCTTTTGGGGATCGCTTTTGATATTACAGAGCGACGACAGATAGAAATTTCTCTACGACAAAGTAATGAAAGGTTTGAGTTAGCAGCGGCGGCGGTTAATTGCCTAATCTATGACTGGGAGATTGGGAGAAATACTGTGGAAAGAACTCAGGGTCTAACACAGGTTTTTGGCTATACACAACAAGAAACTGAACCTACTTTCGAGTGGTGGCAACAACGTATCCACCCCGACGATCAACAAAGAGTTAATGACCAGTTCATCGCTAGTATGGCCAATGGAAACCGTTATCGCATTGAGTATCGAGTGCGTCACCAGGATGGCCGCTATTTGTGGGTGCAAGACCAGGGGTTTGCAGTCCGAGATGCAAATGGCCAGTTAGTTAGAGTAGTTGGTGCTACTACTGATATTACCGAACAGCAAGCGGCGCTACAAGAACGCCAGCAAATTGAAACAAATCTGCGTGAGAGTGAAGAACGGATTCGGTTGGCTACTAATGCTGCCGAACTGGGTATGTGGTTTTGGAATATCACCACCAACGAGGTAATTTGGACAGACAAATGTCGGCAGCTGTTTGGAGTGTCCTTAGAAGCCGAAATCAGCTTTGAGATTTTCCTCAACTGTGTACATCCAGAAGACCGCCAATGCATTCATGAAGCGATCGCCCGCTCTCTTGAAGAAAAGGTTGACTGTGACATAGAATACCGCATCCTTTGGTCTGATGGTAGTATTCATTGGATTGCTGCTAAAGGTCGCGTCTTTTATGATGCCGAGGGTAAGGCAGTACGGATGATGGGTACTACCCAGGATATTACCCAGCGCAAACAAGTAGAAAATGATTTGCGCCAGCGCGAAACTCAATTAAGGCGGTTAGTTGATTCCAATATTATTGGTATTATGTTCGCCACTCCCGATCGCATTACTGAGGCGAACGAGGCTTTTTTAGAAATGGTGGGTTATAGCCGAGAGGAACTATTAGCGGGTAAGATACGCAGACAAAACATGACCCCACCTGAATATCACGCTCTCGATCAGCAAGGACTAGAGCAACTTTTAAAGGTTGGGATATGTACTCCCTTTGAAAAAGAATACATTCGCAAGGATGGTTCCCGCATTCCCATACTAATCGGTGGTGCCTTGGTGGAGCGAGATCCCGTATCTTGGATCTGTTTTATTCTTGACCTAACACCCAGGAAGCAATTAGAAAAGGCACTCAGGCAACAAGCAGAGGAACTAAAACAGGCAAACCGGAATAAAGATGAGTTTCTCGCCATTCTCTCGCACGAATTGCGATCGCCCCTCAACCCCATTTTAGGGTGGTCATCACTACTCAAAAGCCGCAAATTTGATGAAGCTACTACTAATCGTGCTTTAGAAACCATCGAAAGAAATGCTCAATTGCAGATTCAATTAATTGATGAGTTGCTAGATGTATCTCGAATTATTCGCGGTAAGTTGAACCTGACTTTTGCCCCTGTGAACCTGGTAGCTGTAATTGATGCTGCATTGGAGACAGTCAGGTTAATCGCCGAAACCAAATCTATCCAGATTAAAGTACAGATTGACCCCAATGTTGGTAAAGTGTTAGGCGATTATAATCGCTTACAGCAAGTTGTGGGGAATTTACTCTCAAACGCAGTCAAGTTCACTCCCTCTCGTGGTTCAGTCGAAGTTAGCCTATCATTGAGTCGTGAATTTACTTCCGACTCAGCACTAATTCAAGTTAAAGACACAGGTCAAGGTATTTCCCCTGAATTCCTGCCCCATGTATTTGAATATTTTCGTCAAGCTGATAGCAGCACAACCAGGAAATTTGGGGGACTGGGATTGGGATTGGCCATAGTTCATCACTTAGTAGAGTTGCATAGTGGTACCGCAACAGCAGCTAGTCCAGGAATTGGACAGGGAGCAGTTTTTACTATTAAACTGCCCGTGATGAAGGAAAGTGAGGGAGTAGGGAGAGCAGGGGAAGCAAGGGAAAAATTTAACTCGTCAGTTCTCAGCGGACTACGAATATTGATTGTCGATGATGATGTTGACACACGAGAGTTTCTGCACTTCCTGCTACAACAGAATGGAGCATTGATAACTGCTGCGGCATCTGTAAATGAGGCGGCATCTATTATAGCACAGGCTGTGCCTAATTTATTAATTAGTGATTTAGGAATGCCAGAAATAGATGGCTACAGCCTGATTAAACTGCTCAGAGCCATGCCCAAAGAGAAGGGCGGGGAAATTCCGGCGATCGCTCTTACCGCCTATGCTGGAGAAAGCGATCGCGATCGAGTTTTAGCAGCTGGTTTTCAGAAACACATTGCCAAACCAGTACAACCAACTGAATTACTCACCTCAATTGCAGATTTACTAGGGCAAAATCATGACTAAGAGGGTAGTTATAAATAAAAAATAAAGACCACCATAGTAATTCCCCCAGGACAGGTATTTTAAAAGGAGATCGTCAAGCAACTTCTGGTGTAACGCCAGTTTTTCAATGAATGTAGACACTACCCGGATTTCTCACCACATCTCTCAAAACCTTGTGCAGAGGGGCAGAGGGGAAAGAACAAGGCACATTGAACTCTCCTCTGCTTCCCTGCTCCCTTGCACCTCTGCATTTCAAGCTTGTGAGAAATGCGGGACTACATTACCTAGCGGCTTCCCGCATAATACGAGAGCCGCTATAGATGATATTTGTCCTACCCCAACAAAAGAGAAAAATTAAAAATCTCTCAATAGGTTAGTATTTTCACTAGGTAATAGTGTATATCATGTATGAGTTTAGATACCTGTCAGTCCAAGGAAGTAAACTGAATATTTAGCTGCTAATTATTGCTGCATCGAAGGTGTGGGAAAAATTCTGCTGGAGATAGGAACCCGTAGCTTAGGTTTGTTTCCTGTTATATTGGCATTAGCCGCAGAAGAGTTACTAGATGATGCTTCAGAGAGAATAGATGATTTGCTACTATTAGAATTGGCAAAATCACTCAATTGGATAGTAGAAGATGAATTTGAAGATATGGAAGTAATCTTATCAGTATTTTGACTGTTGGGTTTTGCTGGAGTTTGAGCTTGACATGGAGTAATGACGAAAGTTGAACTTGTTCCTAGTACTAGTAGGAGTAAATGAGAAATATATTGTTGCATGGGAATTGGTAAAATGGGTTGATAAATATTCAAAGCTGAAAGAAGTTGTGTTTGTTATTAATTGGAAAGGAAACCGCAATTTCTCAACATAAATCATGACGCTGTTGTTTAAGAAAACCTAATTACAGCGATTTCTAAATGAATAGACTTACTAGTTATTAGTACGTTAATCCGCTAACTTTTATATCAGGCAAGGTGAAAACAAACATTATCCTTCGTAAAAGAGAAGAGAGCGCTTATTTTAGTACTAATGAATCTGTCTAATAGAGATTTGACAAATAGATACACCTGGAACAATTGAAGTTTTTTATCAACTAAGCCAGCACAACTATTAATATTTTAGTTAGATTTAACTTGTTATTAAAAGAGCAATGTTACTGAACTTTTTTAAAATGCTGATTTATCTAAAATCAACTCTTAATTCGCATATTTAACTAACTCAAACAAAAAGTATATGAATTTTTAACACAACCTGAGTTTAATTAATTAGCTTTCGTCAATAAATACGTGTGTATGTTCTCAGTAATAGATACAAATTTGACTATAGCAATCCAATTGGATTTTTTAACTTATTTGCGTGATGTGCATTGGCAAAGCCTCTCGTAGAGAAGCGCAAGCGCGATAAGCACGGAGTAGGCTTCTGCTGTGAACCACTGAGGCTTCGCCAAACGTCCTCAGCTTTTTTTCGTTGTAGGGAGCTTTTTTAAAATTAAATAGGAGTTCTATCTGTTAGGTAAATGCTGATACCAATTTTTTATGAAGCTGTGTTAAAGATCGGGTGACAAACGTGGTGCGATCGCACCACGTTTGAGGCAGCATAAGGCAACTATAACTCGTTTATTAATCAAATATCAGGATGCAGATACTCTCAACAATTCTAGCTTTTATAAAGATTGCTCTTTCTGTCCATAAAAGAAAGAAGTATTACTCATACGCAACCTAATTATTTATACTATCATGCAGTAATTATCGGTTGCGTAGAGCATTTGAGAAAAACCCATAGACGGGTAGTAGCTAGTTGTAGACAAAACTCTTTTAGACAAATCTATTAGTCAAAAAGCTTACTTCAAAGTTCCCAAAACAGGCGCTACCTCAACCTCTGAAATTTGCGGAGCCAAGAATCTATTAGCATAAATCTGGGGATTTGTTTGCGAGACTATGGCATAAGACTGGCGAAGATTAGCATTCACTGCAACTGTCTTCACGTCGTACATCTGCATCGCCATTTTGGGATAGAAACCAATACCAATAATCATCAGCAGAAAACAGGCAGCGATAAACACCTCACGGGGTCTAGCATCCTCGTAGACTGCATCTTCTGGTACAAGGCAGTCTGTACCAAAACAAACTGTTCCGTCATCTTCTTGATTTTCCAAGCCTGCATTATTAATATCGCATAGCAGTGCTGCATCTTTACCATAAAACACCTCTTTCAGCATAGAAAGTAGATAGATTGGTGTGAGGATGACTCCAACGGCGGCTAGAAAAACTGTGACGGTGCAGAAAGTCGAACTGTAAACGTCACTGCTTGTCATCCCAACAAATACCGAGAGTTCGCCAGCAAAGCCACTCATACCGGGAAGTGCTAGGGATGCCATCGTTCCAATTGTGAACAAGGCAAAGACTTTGGGCATGGCTTGACCAATACCGCCCATATCTTTCATTACCATTGTGTGGGTGCGATCGTAAGTAACGCCTGCTAAGAAGAACAGCACTGATGCAATCAAGCCATGCGAAATCATCTGTAACATCGCGCCGTTGATTCCCAAATCAGTGAAGGAGGCAATTCCAAGCAGTACAAACCCCATGTGAGAAATCGACGAATAAGCCAAACGCCGCTTCATATTGGTCTGAGCAAAAGAGTTCAATGCACCATAGATAATATTGACAACACCGAGAATGGCTAGAACGGGCGCAAAGTAAATGTGTGCATCGGGAAGTAACTCAAGATTCAGGCGAATCAGTCCATATCCGCCCATCTTCAGCAACACACCAGCCAAAATCATCGATACAGGAGAGGATGCTTCGCCGTGGGCATCAGGCAACCAGGTATGCATGGGGAAAACAGCAAGCTTGACACCAAATGCAATCAACAATCCTGCATAAAGTAGGAGTTGTAGACTAAGGGGATATTCCTTGCTGGCGAGGGCGGTGATGTCAAATGTCATATTACCGCCGCCATATAACCCCATTGCCAGGGCTGCCACTAAAATAAATATAGAAGCTGCTGCGGTATACAACAAAAATTTCGTAGCTGCATAACGACGCCTTTGCCCACCCCAAATGCAGACTAGTAGGTAGACGGGAATCAGTTCTACTTCCCACATAATGAAAAATAGCAGCAGGTCTTTGGCAACGAACACCCCTACCTGTGCAGAATACAGTACCAACATCAAAAAATAGAAAAGGCGGGGTCGATGATCGACTTGCCATGCCGAAAAAATCGAGAGTGTGGTGACAAATCCTGCTAGAAGCACAAGTGGCGCTGAAAGTCCATCCACTGATACCGCCCAGTTAAAACCTAACTGAGGCACCCAAGCATAATTTTCCACGAGTTGAAAACTAGCACTACTGGCATCGTAATGCTTCCAAAAGGCGTAGCACATCAAGGCAAAGTCTGCAATACCTACACCCAGGGCATACCATCGCACGCGCTTGCCATCTTTATCAGGCAGTACAGGGATGAGCAAGGAAGCAACAAGTGGCAGCAAGACAATTGCGGTAAGCCAGGGAAATTGATCCGCTATCATGTATATGAGGAAAAATACTTATTTGTCAATTATGTCATTGTACTAAACTTTGTAACAATTTCTTAATAAATCTTTGTCCCAGATAACAGGGATTGGGGATTGGGGAAGAAATATTGTTATTTGTTTATTTATTTGTTAAGTATTCTTGTGTATGCAGTTGATGATTAGTACATTATTCCTCAAGGTACTAATCCAGCACGCAAAGCACGGACAGCAGCTTGTGTCCGGTCAGCAACGCAGAGTTTATTGAGAATACCTCGAACATGAGTTTTGACAGTACCGACTGTTAGATAGAGTCTTTTGGCAATTTCTGCATTGTCACACCCAGCGACAATCAACTCTAAAACATCCATTTCCCGATGAGTTAAAGGATAGCTGACTATACTTTTCTCAACATCTGGGTCAATGCCTTCAATCAAGACTCTTTTTCCAGATGCTCCTTTGCTGCCGTCGGGGAAATCTTGACGTATTTGTTGTAGTACAAGGTCTGCGATCGCTGGATCGATCCATGAGCTACCTGCATGAGTTGTTTGCACGGCCTCTACTAGTTTCTCAGTTTCGATATCCTTCATGCAATAAGAATCTGCACCTGCTGCAAATGCGGCTAAAACTGCCTGTTCACTATTCTGCATCGTTAAAATTAGCAGCTTTGTTGTATAATCTTCGTTCTCTGATTGATATTGCCTAAATGTCCGTGTTAGATCAATACCATCCATGTCAGGCAAACCAATGTCAATAGTTGCAACATCCGGCTTGAGACTTTTCAGGAGCTTAATGCCGTCGGCTGCATTGGCTGCTTCACCAACAATGTTGAACTCTGGCTGAGTTTGTAAGGCAGACCTTAAGCCGATTCTTGTCAGGTTGTGATCTTCAATCAAAAGGATCTTGATTTCACTCATAGTTGCTTAACTTTACTGTTATTTATCTAAAGTACAGATTAAAATAATCTCGTTCTTCTATTCGGGATCTTATACAAAAAGCAATGCAGTTGGTATTGTTCCCTAAACTTCATCTCCCATGAGACATAAATAACCTTATCTCGTAAGCCTTTCTAAGGCAAGAGTTTTGGTGTCAACAACTCAGATATAAAGACACTGGGGTTTTAGCCTACAACGGATAAAGTCACAATTAATACACTGCACTCGCGTATTTTGTCGTATAAATGCTTAAAAAACAGAATATTTAGCTCAGGAAACTCTCAAAGAAAATCTGAATCCTTAATAATGTCAGCGCTCGTGAAGTAAGCTATTACTAGATTTGCTAGGAATAGCCAAGCACTTCTTTTTTTATTTAGCCTATGTCTTTAACTAAAACTGTCAAAAAAGATAGAATTCTCGTTGTCGATGATGTTTTTGACAATCTACTGGTCTTAGAAGCAGTCCTAGAAGATGAGGACTATGAAATTACCTTGGTGGAAGATAGCAAAATAGCTCTGGCTATGGTTGAGGAGTCACCACCAGACATAATTCTCTTAGATGTGATGATGCCGGAGCTTGATGGCTATGAATTTACTCGACGCATCCGACAGAATCAGGCGTTGCCATTTATCCCCATTCTGCTGCTCACGGCTCACTATCAGTCTAGTGTTGTGGAAGGACTCGATGCTGGTGCAGATGACTTTATTCGTAAACCATTCGATCCTGATGAACTACATGCACGAGTGCGATCGCTCCTGCGTCTCAAGCATAGTATCGACGAACGAGATCAGATGGCTAACCTCAGGGCAGATTTTGTCTCACGTTTTACTCACGATTTACGCATACCCCTAGTAGCTTCTAACCGCGTATTAAAATTATTGCTGGAAGGCAGGTTTTGCGAAGTTTCGCCACAATTGCAAGAAATAATTGATACCATGATTGGCAGCAATCAAGACCTGCTGGAAATGGTAAATACCTTGCTAGAAGTTTATCGTCATGAAGCAGGCTGTAAAATCTTAAAAATTTCTCCCTGCAATATTCAGGAATTAGTTAGTGAAGTTTCCCAAGAATTAACTCCCCTAGCTGAAGAAAAAGGGTTAGTTGTAAATCTTGATAAAGACAAAACTGCAAGCACCATCATGGGCGATCGCGTTGAACTGCGGCGAGTTTTGACAAATATCATCGGTAATGCCATCAAATTTACAGACAAAGGTTCTGTAGATATTCACTGTCATCTCACTCCTGTAGCTGTGAATATTGATATCCAAGATACAGGGCCAGGAATTTCTAAACCAGATCAAGCAATATTATTCGAGCGATTTCGTCAAGGGAAACACCAACGTTCGGGTAGTGGTTTGGGACTATATCTATCTCGCTGCATTATCGAAGCACATCAAGGCACTATCGATGTGACATCTGAACCAGGGAAGGGTAGTACATTCACTATATATCTACCTGTAACTAGCGAACACTAAAAATAGGTAAATAGAAGATTAATCATGAATTAGCACCTTTGAAAAAATCAGTGAAAGCTTGAGAAATTATTTTGCGATCGCTCTTGTCAAAATGCCTAAGAATCTCAGACAAAACACAGATTTAATAAATAAAGAAGGTTCAGTAAATAGTTATTTACTGAACCTTCTGACTAAATAAATTTCTACCTAGTATAGTACGGTGTAAATCCAGCTAAAATCTCAATTAACCAGACAATTAGGGGAATTTAATGACTTGCCCCTAATTGAGCAAATTATGAAAGCTAGGGAAACTTCCGCTTGCACTAGTCTAAAGTCTTTTTAACTTCATCTTTGATATTCTCAGCAGTGTTGCGAACTTGAGCTTCAGCTTGTTTAGCTTTACCTTCAGCTTTGTCTTTAGGATCGCCAGTTACTTCGCCAATTGCCTCTTGTACTTTTCCTTCGACGTTTTTAGCGAAAGCTTTTGCTTTATCTTCGATACTCATTTTCTTTGTTCCTAAAGTATGTTAAGTGTTGATTTGTTTTTGCTCGCTTGAAAAGCGCTGCAATATCTATAGATTACTTTTAGACAAGTTTTAATTCTTCTATCTGACGATGTTTTTATGAAAAATCTTTGTATCCGTTGTACATAGTTATTTAGCGCTTCAATTCATCTTTGAGAATTCAAGTAATATCCAAAAGAGGGAAAGATATCATTATATTGTTCTATCTTGAGACAAAAATAATTTATGACTTCAGGTAGGTAGCGCTGATGGTAACTGCAACTGAGCTTATTACCACTGGATATAGTAAATATATCAACAGGATGCGGAAGCTTCTAACTTAGTGGTGATAAGCTAAAACACATCTAATTTGCATATTAAAATTTTCTTAATATCATGTGGGGTGGGCATCTTGCCCGCCCTGATTATGCAACTTTAATGCTGATTAGCTTAGTGCAGCGTAAAACCTCTCGAAGAAAAGGCTTTACGCTGCGCTATCTGGTTCCTGCCTTTCTTGATAAACTCTATGATTCTCTTCCTGATGCCCAGGTATCACGCCATTTGACAGTACCTTCTTTCGCAATCACCCAGCGGCGATTTACCAGGTTTTCGCGCAGAGGTGATTGCCCTTCCCGCCACATGGCATATTTATAAGCAATCAGTTTACCAGCACTTTCATCAAAGGGAATCTCAGCCGACCAGGTATTTGAGTTAATGTACTCTAAAGGATATGCCTTGCTGATATCCCAGTTACCCAACTCTGGACAATCTCCTGTCACCACAATGATTTCACCGGGTTGGGTATGCACGCCATTGAGTTGGACGCGGACAATTGTCTGTGCTTTAATCCGTTCGCCAACGTGGCTAAAAACAATCACTCCCCTTTCTTCTAATACCAAGTCATAAATCTTGCCGTCTTTCACTTCATACTTATTGCGAGTCACCACGCAGGTGTGTTCCCCATCAGGCAATTCTGTTTCTACTTCTGGGAGGGTAACTTCTCCGCCCCGGTTTAAAGCGACAAAACACAGAGAATCACGATAGCGGCGTACATAACAGTAGACATCTGGTGTTAAGTATTTTTGCCAGTGGCTACCCATTGACACGGCTGGATTCAGTCGCCGTAAGCCAGACAGCAGCCTGATGCAACGATAAATTTCACTATCAGTATCCCAATTTTCCATCATTGGGCGGTTGTATGGATCGTTACCGCCATCGGTGTCGTCATGGAGATACTGTTCTGTACCGTAGTAAATGCAGGGAATACCGCGAGATGTCATAATTAAGGCGATCGCAACCTTCAACATCGCTGGATCGGGGTTCAGCGATTGAAAGCGGGACATATCATGGTTGTCGATGAAGGTAATTAACTCTGTTGCCCCGTTATAGCGATAATCCTGATCAAAAATATATTGAATTGTTTGGAATCCCATTTCTGAACCTTGCCCCAATGCGGCTCGAATTGCCACACACAAACCAAAGTCTAGAAGTGTCATACCTGAGTGATTGGCAAATTCCACCGAGCGATCGTCACTGGGATTACTATAAATCCATTCACCAAAAATAAATACATCTGGTTTGTGATTGGTCATCTCGCCAGTGAATTCTTGCCAAAACCAAATCGGCATGTGCTTGACAGTATCCACCCGCAGTGCATCCACACCCCGGTCTAGCCATTGTTTGATTGCTGACTTAATATATTCCCGATATTCTGTATTGTTTTCATTGAAGGTTGCTAAACCAGCTAGTTCACAGTTCTGAACTTGCCAATCATCTTCCCAGTTTTGCACTTCGCCATAGTGGTGATACCAATGATTGACATCATTATTGAAGTCAGCAATTTTTACACCATCATCAAATAATTCACCCTTACTACCGCTGGTATCAGGGCTGCTATGGTTGCAGACAATATCTAGCACCAGCTTCATATTGCGCTTGTGCAGTTCTGCAATTAACCGATCAAAGGTCGTATTTTTTTCTTCTTGAGTAGCATTTAAAGAAGGATTTTCTCCATCAGCAATGTAGCGAGGATTAATCCGTTTAAAATCTTTTGTCCAATAGCCATGCATCGCTGCATTACTAATAAATAACTCTTCTACCTGCTCGAATAGTGGAGTTAGCCAAAGGGCAGTAACTCCCATGTTTTTAAGATAGTCTAACTTATCAATGACACCTTGCAAGTCCCCACCCCAGTACTTACCCCAATCTTTTCTAGTTGGATCGTACAGTTCTGAATTTGTACCTTCACTGTTATCTGGGTCGCCATCATAAAAGCGATCGACCACAAGAAAGTAAATAGTTTCCTGACGAAATTCAATATCTCTGGTGTAAAGAAACTCTAGGTCAATTTCAGTTTCTGATGGTGGGGTTTCTATAATAGCGTCTACTTTTTCTTGTGCAGAATCAACTTTGTATTGCTCTGGTGAAAACTGGGATGGAGGGGTTTTTACCATAAAAAAAACTCAAAATTTCATGTAATTTACATTTGTAGAACTAACACTACAAACACTTCGAGTATTGTGTGTCACTACAAACATCGGTATTGTGACATCCTGCCCACGGGGTAGGTATCTATCGCTAGCTAGTTTATAATTCTATCGATAGATATAATTCATCTGCTAGAGGATAAAAACACAAGAATATAGCAGTTATTAACGATAATTGCTCGATCACAAAAATTTACAATATTTAGTTAAATTGACTTTCGGTAAATATTGAGCCTAGCTGGTGTTTAAGTGTATATTCGACAACAGATTTGAGAACACCTCAACCCTTTGGAGATTAGCTGTCAACAAGGTTTTGTGACATCTGAGCAATACTGAGTAAATAACGTATTAGCCAACTTTTTCTCTAGAAGATTCGCTCCATTGGTAAACTGACCATTGTCACTTTCAATCTGTTATTACTATCAAGGAATTAATTTAGGTAGCAAATATGACTAAATATGACAAGGTTTTTAACTCACCAAAGACATCAGAGGAATCACTAAGTCCAGAGGAAGCGGTGGCGGCGATCGCAACTGTCACTGCGATCGCAGATTCAGTGATTGACGAGGTAGATGCAGAAAGTTTAGCGGGTATTCTCTGGGAATTCGAGGTTTTTGAGGAATACTCAGAAGATGAAATCACAGAAATAGTTGATAGACTCATCTCCATTGCCGAAGAAGAGGGAATTGGACCTTTGTTTAATGTCGCTAAAGTATCTCTCTCAGATGAATTAGTGCTAGATGGTTTTGCTGCTGGGGTAATAGTACTTTTAGACGATGAACTCGCCATCCCCAAACCGAAACAAGCCTACCTCAAAAAGCTACAAGCAGCCTTAGAACTGGAGGATGAAGAAGCAGAGGAAATCATCAAGGAGGTAATTGCAGCCTTTAAAGAAGCAGAAGATGAAGAATATGCAGATGATGATGACGAGGATGATGATGAAACAGTAGTCATCGAAGATTTTAGCGAACAGGCGTATCAATCCCCATTAGGTAATTTTACTGTGCCAATTCCGGTTGATCCCCAGCAGGGCGGTAGAATTCAGAGCCAGGAAGGGGTAGTTGGCTTTTCTGATGACATCGGTACTTTGCTGAGAATTGATTATTATCCTTTCCCTCTGGAACAGTTAGAGGAATTGGAGGCTGTTGGACAAGAAGAATATTTACAAACAATTTTAGTAGACAAGTATGTACCGCAGGCGATTTTTGCCAATGTACCAGATGCTTCTGTGGAGTATACCGAATATCTGGAAAATACTTTGCGAGGCGCTTACTACGTTTTAATTGATATGCCCAAAGGTTCCACGATTTCTAAGCAAGAAAATAATGGAACTGCGATCAGATTAGATGCGTACCGAGGACTGCTTACCTTTATCAGGGGTGAATTTTTGTATATAGTTAGTAGTCAACACAGTTTTATTAACGGCGAAACTCCCGATTCTGTTGAAGAAGAAGCCGAAGACATCAAGGAGAGTATTTTAGAGTTTGTTGAAACTATAGAGTTCGCCTAGTAGTCTGTCAATAAATAATTGATGGATAAATTCCTTGTAGAGACGACGATTTAGGGAACTCCAAGAAATAAATTATTCAATATTGTGGGGTGGGCAACATGAGCGCCATATTATAGACTGGGCGGGATAGACTGGGCAGGCAAGATGCCCACCCCACAAGAGTTAATTGAATATTTTTTATTTGGAAGTCCCTTATCGCGTCTCTCTAATGTTTTGAGAGATTATCTCGTTCCCAGTTAGAGACTAGGAACGAGTCAAGCCTTCAAGCTAGGTTTTTAGGATTTGTGTGTACACCGTGGCTTTACGGAGATGGAACCGCTACTCGATTACCGGGAACAATCTGTGGCTGATACGAAAACACCTCTCGACTACGGGGATTTACGGTCACTTTGACCCAATTCACATCGTTAGTGCCGTTCGCTGCATTGTCGCCAAATGTCTCGACACGGGTGAAGTTTTCGAGGCGTCTGCCTTGAGCATCCAGAAATGGCCTGTCAATGCGGTGATAATGTGAGTCGCCGTCTACGTAGACAACTGGTTTACGGAAAGCAATTACCTCATCGCGCAACGCTAATAAAAAGCTCTGAAAGCCATCAGGTTGTCCATCGGTTTCTGCGAGGGTTTTGGGATCGCGCAAAGGCGCTCTAGTTCCGTCGGTCAGATCCCACCCTGGATTACCTTGGGAGATAAACATAACCGCCACCGATTTGCGTGCCTTTGCCACTTGAAAGGTCTCTCTCATCCATATAATATCAGCTGCATTTCGCGCCGCGTACTCCTCCGGGTCAGGCGCAGTGTCGCATAGGTTGTTGCACGAACCCTGAATATTGAGTGTGGCATAAGTAACCTTACCGACCGTCCAACGGCGGTTTTCAACACAGGGGACAGCTGTGCGGTTTTCACCAAGGCACAGCGGTGCTGTCTGCACCTCCTGGGCTAGCCGACGCTGGCCCAGGGAGAAATTCGTACTGAAGAATACCTGACGCTCGTAGTCGAGGCGATTAAGTGATTTGAATCCACCGTTTGAGGGGCGATCGCAGTCAGTCCAATCGTTGTCGCCTGGTGTGAAAGCTGCTGGTGCTTTCAGAGCATTGAAATAGCCAAGTGCTTGGGTGTAGAGGTCATTGCTACAAGTGGTCGGCGTCACCGAGCTGGCTATAGAGTTACCCGCCTTCAGATCGCCGTCGTGGACTGTGAAAGCCAGGTTTTGGGCGTTCATATCAGCAATGAGGTTTGGAACCCCTGTCGTTGCTTGTAGATCCGAGTAGGGTAGATCGCCCCAAAGTCCGATGGCGTATGACTCGTTCTCGCCCTCGTACTCATTCTCGTTGGCAGTCGCCAAACTGATTGCCGAACTTGCCAACAATGGCACAGTCAGCGCCAGTAAACACATTTGACGTAGCAAACGCGCTGTGGTGACGCGTTTAAATACTGAGTAGCCAACCTTTGCCATCATCTATAATCCTCGATTATTCCTTGAGTCTGTGAGCGCATTTTGATTAGCCGCTACCCACGCCATTTAAGTTAGAAAATTTAGATTACCGGATTGTCGATGATAGATAGATTATGGATAGGTTAAGAGTTCGCTTTTTTACAGTAAATTCACGTATACTTTACCTAACTTTTCCCGTTAAGTCTCTTTACAAGATGCACTGTTAGGTCGGTCAAGGTTGAAGATGAGTAATAGACACTCCGGGACTCTTTACTGAGGATTGGGCAAGAAATTTCTTGATTGTTTTGGTTGGTGTTTGAATCCCCAATCCCCAATCCCCAGCCCCTAATTTAATGTCCATAACTCATCTGATGTACATTTGGAAAGGGCGATGTCTGACGACAAGCCTGGAGAAGAGAGGAAGTCTCTAGCTCCACATTGGGTGTCTACGCTTATAATTTTTCATGACAATAACCCTGCTGAACAATCGCTATCAAATTATCCAGGTAATCGGCGCTGGTGGGTTTGGCGAAACCTTTCTAGCAGAAGATGTCCACATGCCTTCTCGCCGTCGCTGTGTGATTAAGCAACTCAAACCGGTTACGAATAATGACCCGCAAACCTATCAACTTATTCAACAGCGATTTGAAAGGGAAGCCGCAACCTTGGAGTATTTGGGTGAAAGTAGCTACCAAATTCCTAAACTCTATGCCTACTTTTCTGAGAACGGACAATTTTACCTCGTCCAAGAATGGATTCACGGTCAAACCCTGACAAAAATTGTCGAAGCCAAAGGATTTGAGAGTGAAACTGTGGTTCGGCAAATCCTCTTGAGTCTGCTTTCAGTTTTAAATTATGTTCACAGCAAAGGCATTATTCACCGCGATATCAAGCCAGATAACATTATTCTCCGTTCTGTTGATAGCGAACCAGTTTTGATTGATTTTGGCGCAGTTAAAGAAACAATCCGTTCTGTGGTGAATCCTTCAGGATACCCGACGCGATCGCTCGTTATTGGTACACCCGGATATATGCCTAGCGAACAAGCTGTTGGCCGCCCAGTTTACGCCACTGATATCTACAGCTTAGGTTTAACAGCGATTTATCTGCTGACTGGCAAACACCCACAAGAACTACTAACCGATCTGAAAACTGGGGAAATACTTTGGCAGCAGCACGCGCCTCATGTATCTTCTCAATTGGCGGCGATACTCAATCAGGCAATTAGGCCTCATGCTGGCGATCGCTACAGCACTGCCAGTAAAATGCTATATGCCCTCCAATCTGCTAGCAATATACCTCCTGAGTTAACCGCAAATACTGCCACAGTCAGTTTTTCTACTGCGACATCGACTCGACAAACTCAGCCATTATATTCTCCGCAAAACAATTCTGCGATTGCAGGATCTTCCGCTCCTGGAAACTGGCAAAAATCTGCTGTAATTGTTGGTAGTTTGCTAGTCGGTGGCTTGATTGGTGCAGTTGTAATTCCTAATATCATTCGTCAGCAACAGCCAGAAACAACCATTGCCACAAGTCCTACCCCATCGCCAGAATCTTTTCCCAATCCTATATCTAGCGAACCGCCCATTTCTTCCCAAAATTCTCCACTTCCAGTTCCAGCTGTACCGATCTCACCACGACAACAGCCAGTAATTCCCGATCCTTTACCAACTTCTAATCCTCCGGTTGTATCCATACCACAGCCAAAAAGGAAGCCTATAATAACTTCAGATACTCCACCACCAGTAGCAGTCTCTACACCACAGCCAGAACCAAAGAATGAGGCGAGGGCAGTTCCCAGACCAGAAGCACCTCCAGCGTCACAAACCAACGAACAGCCACCTAGTAAAGTCGCTAGCGTTCCGGCATTTCCTACAGGTACACCAAGAAGCGCTGTAGAGGCTACCCTTGGCAAACCAAATCAAGATTTAAGAGGCGCATGGGGTAAGACTCGTGCTGTCGTTTACAAACTAGTGCCAAACAAAATTGACCTTGGCTATTTATTTGATCGTAATTCTAAATCGCTGCGCCAAACTGAGGTATCTTTTGCCCAATCGGTAGACCCACAAGTAATGGAAGATACCTTGAATGGAATGTTAGGTGGACAAGCCACTGAAGAAATTAAGCAGGGACTTAAACAGGTACAACAGCGCCAATCTGATAATTTTAGTTTTAAGAATGGCTCAGTTAAAGGTCAGATTATCCGCCAACAATGTGATTTTATTTACATCAGCATTTGGGATGTAGATTTACATGATTTTGTCAGTCCATCTACAGCCAAACAGTGTTAATTTTCTGAAAAACATTGTTCTCAAAAGCTAAATTTTTGTATCCCGTAAGACAGATTCAGTATTCAAGATAGTGCTTACAAAACTGTCTTAATTGGGCTATAATCAAGACAATTTCAGTCTTCACAAGCACAAAAACTAAATTTTTAGAATTAGCCCGTTTGTTTTCTTGCCCGTTACCCAATGCCCAATGCCCATTTCAAATTCTTAATCTTCATAAAGTTATAAATACCATTATTAAGTTTTTAATAATACTTGTCTCAGCTTCTACATTCATGTCGTAAATTGCGATTGGAATTGTGTAATCTAAAAAGAGCAAAGCTAAATTATTCAATTGAGGTCTGATGACTCCTACAATTATGCGTCAGCTTTGGTCAGTGGTTGAAACCGCCCAAGCCAAGCTCCTCTTACAACTTGATGATGCTAGCTTGGTGCAGTGGTTAGTGAAACAAACCGAAACGCAAGTTTTGTTAAATTCTCACGAAACTGATTATCTGTGCCACTACATTCAATCTCGGCTAGCCCTTATACGTGATATTGCTTATGAACGTCAGTGTTCATAATTGCAAAATCATCATGAATTGATTGATAGTCAATTGGCTTTTTGAGGAAAATAACCTTCCACTAAGCAGTCAGAGCCTACTACACGCCAACGAACACGTTCTAGAGATAACGCCTCGGTCATGGTAGTAAAACCTAAATCGCCCACTGGTGTGGGAGCAATGTTACCACCAATGATTTTTGGGGCAATAAATGCCAAAACTTTTTGCACTGCTCCTTGAGCGATCGCACTAGCAGCTAAGGTACCACCACATTCCCATAGCACGCTACAGAAACCCCGTTCATATAAGTATGCCATTGCCTTATCCGGTGTCAGTGATGTTAATTCCACCACCTCCACACCCTGTTTGAGCAACAGTTCTTGAAAATCGGGGTTAGCACCTTTCTGTGTCAACACCAAAGTTGGAGCATCCGTAGTTTGCCACAGATGGGCACTTTCCGGTAAGTTAAGATGGCGACTCATCACCACCCGCAGGGGATTATGTGCCCCCACCTGATGGCTGGTTAAGTAAGGATTATCCTGTCGGACTGTATTACCGCCGACAATTATGGCATCACAACCCGCCCGCAGTTGATGTACTTCATTGCGGGCCTCTTGGCTTGTCACCCAAGCGCTATGACCAGAGGTAGTAGCAATTTTCCCATCTAAAGTCATGGCATATTTTAAAATTCCTAAAGGCCGCTTGTAGAGAATGCGATGCACAAAAGCTTCATTTAGCTGACGACAAGCTTCTTCTTCTACTCCTACCAAGACTTCGATCCCCGCCGCCCGCAAACGGGCGATACCACCTCCAGCTACTAATGGATTGGGATCAACCATACCCACTACTACTTTTGCTACCCCTGCTTGGATCAATCCTTCCGAACAAGGGGGAGTACGTCCGTAGTGATTGCAAGGTTCAAGTGACACATAGATTGTTGCACCACGCGCAGCGCCAACACCTGCGGCTTTTAAGGCAAACACTTCTGCATGAGGCTCACCTGCACGAGGATGAAATCCTTCGCCGATAATCTCGCCATCCTTGACAATCACCGCTCCCACTAGCGGATTTGGCGAAGTCCGCCCTAAAGCGCGGCGAGCAAGTTCCAAACACCGCAGCATCATGCGAGAGTCAAAGTCAGTTCCTACCTTTTCCTTTGGTGGTGAATTCGAGCCAACTGCTGACTGCACTATTCGTATATTTTCCTGAGTGTAATTTGGTAAGGATGCATCTGCTTGAGCGACCACTGGGGAATTATCCATAATTTTAGGCAATACTGTAAATATTCTGCACGCGATCGCGCAGCCTCTCCACAGGAGAATCGCGCTTTGATCCTGATAATTAAACAGTAATATCCAGGCGCTATTATTGCCTGTCTTAACTTGCACCAGTCTCTAATATTCACATTACAATTCAGCGTAACTGAAACTTTAGCAGATTTGAACTGGGGATTGGGTACTGGGGACTGGGGAATTTTTAGAGAACTGGGTTCGACGAGTTATATAGTGTCCAATCTAATTAGCGGTAAAAAAAAGCTTGATTTTCCATCGTTTTCTCATTGCTCTCGTTCCCATGCTCTGTATAGGAACGAGAAAAGTAGTATCAAACAAAGTTTTTAGGACTTGTGTGTACACCGTAGGAGTTGGAGAGGGACATATACCCGAATATAGATTTAATCTTCAGAGCTAGCCTTTACAGTAACTAATAAGAGGATGTTTAGGAGATTACTAATTTATGCCTGATGAGCATCGCTTGGAGGAACAATTTCTATCTCAAGAAGCTGAAAAAAGAATATCCAGTCAGCTAAATGAAGTAGAACAAATAGAAATAGATATACAAACCGATCTATTGAAAATAGTTCAAGGACAGGCTGATGGAGTTTCGCTTACAGGCCAAGGATTAGTTATTCAGCAAGACATTCGCGTACAGGAAATAAAACTGCAAACAGATAGTATTGCCATTAATCCTTTTAGCGCTCTTTTTGGTCAAATAGAACTCAATGAGCCAGTCAATGCCATTGCTCGAATTATACTCACTGAATTAGATATTAATACTGCTTTGTACTCAGACTTTGTTCGCAACCAAATGCAAAACTTCGAGTTGAATGTAGATGGTGAAATTATTAGTTTTGAGCCGGAAGAAATTCAGGTATTTTTACCTGGTGATGACAAAATAGAATTTAGGGGAAAGTTGCTGTTAAAGGAAATGGGAAATACTCGCCCTTTAGCTTATACTGCGATCGCACGTCCACAAACTCATTCACAACCCGCAATGCTGGAGGGTTTTAACTGCACTGAGGGAGAGGGAATTTCAATAGAATTAATTATAGCATTGATGCAGAAAGCTAAAGAGCTAATGAATATACCATATTTTGAATGGGAGGATATCGCTTTTAGTATCAAAAATATAGAAGTACAAAAGGGTAATTTAATTCTTATGCTAGAAGCTCAGGTGAGGCAAATACCTTCATCATTGACTGTATTATCTCCTTAGTAGGATTGACAGTAACTAAAGATAATTTTTGTTACTGAAGGATGATGTAAATGTCACAAAATTTTTCTAATATTTGAAAAGCTACTTATTTTTAAATTCCAACTTATGCAAGAGTATGATGTTGTCCTGATCGGTGCTGGACATAATGGGCTAGTTTGTGCAGCTTATTTACTAAAAGCTGGTTATAGCGTTCTGTTACTAGAAAAACGTCCTGTTCCGGGTGGTGCAGCAACAACTGAAGAGTGTTTACCCCAAGAAGCCCCAGGATTTAAATTTAATTTGTGTGCTATTGACCATGAATTTATTCACTTAGGGCCAGTTGTTGAAGAATTAGAATTAGAAAAATACGGCTTGCATTATTTAGAGTGCGATCCGGTTGTTTTCTGTCCTCATCCTGATGGCAAGTATTTCTTAGGACATAAGTCGGTGGAAAAGACTTGTGCCGAAATTGCTCGTTACAATGAACGTGATGCTAGAAAATACGCAGAATTTGTAGATTTTTGGCAGCGATCGCTAGGTGCAATGGTTCCGATGTTCAATGCACCACCAAAGTCAATTATAGACATCCTTGGTAACTACGACATCACAAAACTGAAAGATTTATTTTCGGTTATTGGTTCTCCAAACAAAACGCTGGACTTTATTCGCACAATGTTAACCAGCGCGGAAGATTTACTTAACGAGTGGTTTGATGAGGAATTTCTAAAAGCACCACTAGCCAGACTAGCATCAGAACTTGGTGCGCCACCATCACAAAAAACCCTTGCTATCGGTGCAATTATGATGGCAATGCGTCATAATCCAGGAATGGCCAGACCTCGCGGCGGAACTGGCGCACTTGTGCAAGCTTTGGTGAATTTAGTCACA